>JAGHCW010000105.1 GCA_021160245.1 bacterium
AGGCAATTCCGCCGGCCGTTTTGGCGGGGGAATTAATTGCAACACCAACTGCTACGCAGTTATCAGAGACAACATCATAGCAGGAAACACGGCCGTGGTCTGGGGTGGTGGGATATCCTCGAAGTACTACTGCTCATGCGCCATCTCAAACAACGTCATAAGTGGCAACACAGCAAATTACGGCGGGGGGATATCTGCTGACCAGTGGTGCACGCCGACAATTATGAATAACCTGATTGAGAGCAACAGCGCTACCACGGGAGGCGGGGCAATTTACTTCGCAATCGACACCGTGCCAATGATCGCCAACTGCACAATCGTCTCCAACACAGCGGATAGTATATGCGGCGGCGTATTCTCCGGAGACACAACAAGCATGCATACGATCATCGACTGTATCATCTGGGGCAATGGTGATGATCTGTTCGACTGCCAAGCCACCTATTGCTGCATCGAGGACGGTGACGTTGGCGAGGGCAACATCCACGACGATCCGATGTTCGTGCCGGGTCAGTTGGGCGACTATTATCTCAATCCGCTCAGCCCATGCATCAACGCTGGAAGTCAATCGGCCGCGGCCGCGGGTCTCTCCGACAGGACGACACAGGCGGACGAGTCGCTGGATATGGACGAGGTCGATATGGGCTATCATTACGCTCTCTCGGACTCGACGCCGCCAAGCACGATCATCATCACATCGCCGCCCGATTTCTACTACAACACGATCCTTTTGACCTGGACGCCGATTGTTGAGGCCGACCGTTATCTCTTCGAATACGACATTGGCGGGACAGTAGCCTCTTTGGAGTGGCAGGACAGCTGGCTGAGGCTGATAGCTGGCGACCAGGGCGCATGGGCTGGCTTCGTCGGACTGGGCACAATGCATTACAGAGTCTCCGCCCTGGATGCCTTGAACAACGTGATCGATGGCCCGACCGAGTGGATGGGCTGCACCTGTTATTGATGTAAGGCATTGGGTCTTGCCGTAGCGATGCGCCGCATCGCCTCGGCGCATTGCGCGAAAACAGCGGAGGGGTTTGGGGACACGCTGCGGCTGTCCCCAATTCCATCGATTTTTTGAGAGAGTCAACGGCACGTCTCCTGGGCGTCGCATCGAATCTTGATTGAAAGCGAAAGAGGGAAGAGATAGCCTTTAGGCATGGGAATCAAGATCAAGAAGCTCAGCATTCGCAACTTCAGGTGTATCGGTAGCCTCGACCTCGACTTCACCGATCCCGACGGCGCCCCCCTCGACCTCGTAGTCCTCGCCGGCCCCAACGGCTGCGGCAAGACCTCTGTGCTTGAGGCGATCCGCATCATCTGCGACCGAAAAGACCCGGACGATCCTGCAATAGAGGAAGTCCGGGTCGCAGACATCCGCCACGGATCGAAGAGATATGAAATCGACGTAATCCTGCAAAGTAATGCAAGTCCAGTTATGAAAGAGCCGCTGCATTTTGCAGGATCTATCGACAATGCGCCTCCTGCGTTTGAAATAGGAACAGACGATCCATCAAGCTACAAGATATGGCTCATAAAACTGAGTCAAATGCCCTTTGGATATCTGACATCCTGGCGGGACCAGAAGCTCGTGGCCTCGCTGCCGATCTCGGATGAGAAGCGAGACGGAGATGCAGTTTCCGAAGAGGCAGAACGGCTATTCGCCCTGCAGAAGAAATGTAAGAATCTTTGGCTCTACTCAGTCATGAATGGGCTTGATACTACTTCAAACCCCCAAGTGCGAGCTATCATTGATCCCCTTGAGAAGGTCTGGAAGATATTCTATCCAGGAGAGATGGCCGAATTTTTCATCAGATCAGTTGATCTGGATGATCCTGAGAGTGACTATAACCTGTACCTGCGCAGAAGGGACGGCACGGAAATCCCCGTGAACGATCTCAGTTCTGGCGAGATCGAGGTTCTGACCATGGCCGGGTGGCTCACGATGAACGATTATAGAGGCGGCATCGTTCTTATTGACGAACCAGAGATGCACATGCATGTGCAGTGGCACCGGGCGATAATTAGGGCGCTGAGGGTGCTATTGCCTGAGACGCAGATCATCGTGGCGACGCATTCCTGGGACATTCTCAAGTCGGTAATGAGCTATGAGCGGTTCACTCTCCTGCGAGAAGGGGACCCTCGCATCGCGGTCGATTCTAAGGCCGTGATTCGTTGAGCAGCCAAGCCGGCGCCCACGAATTATATGATGCGGTAGCAGCCCCAGTTATCGTTTGGGTAGAAGATGCGCTCACGGAAGCTTATCTTAATAGATTGTGGGAGGACAACGAAATCCGTATTCTTGTGGCTGGTTGCGGCCCCACCGTCGGGGCGGCAACTACTGATGCCCACAAGGCGGGTGCCAAATTCGTTTTTGGCGTGCGAGATAGGGATTTCGGCAAGACCAACTTCACGAGTTGGCCCAACGACTCCAAACAGATTAGGGTATTCCGGCCTCCTCGGCATGAGATCGAGAACTATCTCCTTGATTGGGAAGCTCTTGCTGGTTGCAGTGAGAACCGGCGGGGCAGGCAAGCCCATGACATCGAAGCAGATGTAAGAAAGCACGCGGTCAGTCTGAATTGGTGGTTAGCTACCGTGAGAACGCTTTTTGATCTGAGCACCGAGCTGACCAGGAAATTCCCTGGATCACCGGGGCAGACGAAGATCAACACCTATCAGGAGGCCGTTGTATATATTTTGAACCAGGGGAATTGGCATTCCCATGTCTGCAAGCTGCCCGAGACTTCACTGAAAAATGACAAGATCGAGTCACTGCTGAAATCCCACAAGAAGCAGATCGATAAGGCTTCAAATGGTGAAGAGTGGATTAAGACATTTCCCGGCAAGGAGCTGTTGGGGAAGGCAAGCGCATTTATCAGAACAAGACCGAAGAACGTAAAAAAGCCGACGCACGACATCGACCTGGCCAAAGCCATCGCCGGCTGGCAGGTTACCAACAACCAGCGGCCCTCGGACCTCATGACCTTGCGGCAGTGTTTGCGGCAAAGGGCGGGGCTTCCGCAGGCGGCAATATGAGGGGCAACCCGCTGAAAGGCGAGACCGTCCTCCATCTTCCAGAAATCGTCCTCAAACCATCGGCAAGCCTCTTGGGCGTCGGCTCGAATCTTGATTGAAAGCGGAATGGGTAAGAGATAGTCTCTAGACATGGGAATCAAGATCAAACGAGGATTGTTATGGAAGCCTATTTCAAGAAAGCGGGAGTGCGGCTCTTCCTTGGAGATGCGGTCGAAGTACTGAACCAGCTGCCGGAGGATAGTGTCGATCTGGTTTTCTCCGATCCGCCCTATAATCTGTCCAATGATGGCTTCACCTGCCATGCGGGGAAGCGTGTTAGTGTCAACAAGGGAAAATGGGACAAAAGTCAGGGGGTTGAGTCTGACTTTGCTTTTCATTTCAACTGGATTGAGGCCTGCAGAAGGGTCTTGAAGCCAAGTGGCTCGTTTTGGGTCTCCGGGACCTATCATTCCATATATGCCTGCGGTTTCGCACTCCAAAAACAGGGCTGGCACATCATCAACGACATCTGTTGGTTCAAGCCGAACGCGGCCCCGAATCTCTCCTGCAGAATGTTCACCGCAAGTCACGAGACACTGATCTGGGCAAGGAAAGACAAAAGGGGGCAACACACATTCAATTATGACGCCATGAAAAATGGAGAATGGGATAGGGATATTCTCAAGAAGCCCGGGAAACAGATGAGGAGCATTTGGGCTATCAACACCCCTCGAAATGGCGAGAAAAAATATGGCAAACACCCCACCCAAAAACCTGAAGACCTTCTGGAGCGCATAATCCTTGCCTGCAGCAATGAGGGTGACATTGTTCTCGACCCGTTTTCTGGTAGCGCAACAACAGGTGTTACCGCAGTACGACATAACCGGAAATTCATTGGAATAGACTTGGAGCAAGAGTATCTGGACAAGTTCGCGATCCCGCGAATCGACGACGAGATCATAAAGCAAGAACGTAAATCGGCTGCTGCGTACCCCAAGACTCAAGCACAGCCATCAGAGCAAGTTCTGACGCTTTGATATTCGCCTCACGAAAAATCGCTCGCCGAAGATCGCCCCTATAACCCCCTTATTTGGAACCCGAATTTCTCAAGCAGTTCATTGGACTGACAAAGCTCCCTCAGTTCCCTGAAAGGGGACAATATGAGTAGCCCCGTGTGAAACGCGGGGATTCCGCCCAAGCACGCCCTCCTCTGTCCCCGAACACATAAATCGTCCCCCTCACACAGCGCTCAGAAGCCGCCTCAGCGAGAGGAGCATGAACTTGAGCATATCGAGTACCGTCTCGCCCTCTATATATCTCGTGCGAACCATCGCTGCCTTGGGGCCGACGAGGCCAACGGCGCGCTTGTTGCCCATCATCACAAGCTCCAAATCCTCCGCGCACAGCGGACTCTGCTCAGTGAACTCAAAATAAATCGCCGCGCCTCGTCGAGCAATCGTCTGAAGCCCCACCTGGCGAGCGATTATCTTTAGGCCGGCAAGGTCGCAGAGGTTTTTGACCTCATCCGGCATCGGCCCGAAGCGATCGAGCATCTCGGCCCGAAGCTCGTCCAGCGCCATCTCGTCCGTCGCGCTGATCAGCTTGCGATACATATATAGACGCTTGTCGCAGTCGGAGATGTACTCACCCGGGATAATCGCGTCCACCGGGATATTGAAGACCGGCTCAGGCATCCGCTCAAGCGCCGGCTCGCCCTTCATCTCATGTATCGCCTCCTTCAGCAGCTCGCAGTAAAGGTGATAGCCGACCGTGTTCATCTGGCCGTGCTGCTCCGCGCCGAGGAGATTTCCCGCGCCTCGAATCTGAAGGTCATAAGTCGCAACTCTGAATCCAGAGCCGAGCTCGGTAAGCTCGTTGATAACGGCGAGGCGCTTCCTTGCGTCCGGCGTGAGGGATTTGACATTCGGGATCATCATGTAGGCGTACGCCTGATGTTTATATCTGCCGACGCGGCCGCGCAGCTGATAGAGTTGGGCGAGGCCAAACTTGTCCGCGCGATTGATGATGATCGTGTTCACAGATGGGATGTCGATACCGGATTCGATTATCGTCGTGCAGACGAGCACGTCAAACTCGTTCCGAACGAACCGAACCATAACGTCCTCCAGCTCGTGCTCTGCCATTTGACCGTGACCCACCGCGATGCGAGCCTCCGGCACAAGCCGATTGACCATTTGGGCGACGGCCCGGATGCTCTTCACGCGGTTATGCACGAAATAGACCTGACCACCACGACTGATTTCACGGATGATTGCATCGCGAATCAGTTCCTCGTCGAATCGGATGGTTCGCGTCTTGATGGCCAGCCTGTCCTCCGGGGGTGTGTCGATTATGCTAATATCTCGCAGTTCCGAGAGCGCCATGTGAAGCGTTCGAGGTATCGGGGTCGCGGTCATCGTCAAAACGTCCACCTGCTTTTTGAACTGCTTGATCTTCTCCTTGTGGCGAACGCCGAATCGATGCTCTTCGTCGATGATCAGAAGGCCCAAGTCGTTGAACTTGATGTCCTTGGAGAGCAGGCGATGCGTGCCAATTACGACCTGAACCGTGCCGTCTTTAAGGCCCTTCACGGTCTCTTTCTGTTGAGCCTTGGTCCTGAACCTGGACAGGAGGCCGATCTTATATGGGAACATGGAGAAGCGCATCCTGAACGTGTCGTAATGCTGTTGGCCGAGTACGGTCGTCGGGACTAGAATCGCAACCTGCTTGCCGTTATTCACAGCCTTGAACGCTGCCCGAAGCGCGACCTCTGTCTTGCCGAAGCCTACGTCGCCGCAGACGAGGCGGTCCATCGGCCTGGGGAGCTCCATGTCCTTCTTGACGTCCTCGATAGTGAGCAGCTGGTCGCGGGTCTCGTCGTACTCGAACATCAGCTCGAATTGATATTGCCACGGCGAGTCTGGCCCGAACGCCTCACCGGGCACGGTCGTCCTTGCGGCATAGAGCTCTAATAGCTCCTTGGCCATCTCTTGTGTGGCCTTCTTCACCCGCTTAACCGCCTTCGCCCAGGCGCTGCCGCCCATCCGGTCGAGCTTCGGCTTGATGTCGCCGGAGCCAACGTATTTCTGAACGCCTCGAAGGTCCTCAACAGGGACGTAAAGGTTATCGTTGCCCTCGTAAATGACGGTCATGTAATCGATGGGAGCGTTGTCAACCATCATGGTCGTTAGGCCAATATACTTCCCGATGCCGAAGTCCACGTGGACAACATAATCGCCGACAGAGAGGCTGGCAAAATCGAGCATCTGCTCCTCGATCTTCTTTTTACGGAGCCTTCCGGTAGAGATCTTGCTGCCCAGTAATTCCTCTTCCGATACAACGGTTGTGCTAAGGGCTGGGAATGCGAACCCGGCAGATAGTCGGCCAACAAGCACCTGCGCGCGACCCTCCCGATAAATATCCGCGAGGCAGAGACCGCCAAAGGCCTCATCACCAAGCTCCACATCGGCATTGATGGCCATCTCCATGGGATTAGCGATGCCGAGCTCGTCCGATAGCAGGAGCTTCCTCATCTTACGGGCCTGGGCCGGCGTATGGCATACAATATGAACCGCGTCGTCTGCAGAGTTCTTCCTCCGGAATAGAGACAGAAGCATCAAAACCACATCATTGCCGACGGGGCAGACGGGTGACGTATCAAAGTCAAAACGCTTGCAAGATTCGGACAGGGCGACCTTGGGCGTTGAAGCCGCCACCTCAGCATCGTCCTGCAGAAAGACCTTCTGGCGGCCGTCGAACGACGCTAGAAACTCGCTCTCATCAACGAAGTTCTTCAGCATCTTGTCCGAAAAAAAGAGCGACGTCCGTTCGGCCGCAATCCTCGCCTCGTCAACTTTCGCTTGAAATCTCTCGACTAATTCTGCCGGGGCGGACGATGTGGCAACAACGAGAAGGAACCCGTCATCAAAGAGCTCGAGCGGCGCCTTAGGATCGTCGTATATAAGAGATAGGTAGTTTTCCATTCCAGCGAAATGCGAAAGCTGCTCCAGTCTCTCAATCACGTTCTGGTAGTTGATGTATTGGTCCGGGCTGGGCTTTATCGAGAGTATGTTCTTGACAGCCTTTTTCGTAACATCTTCCGTCAAGATTACCTCGCTCGCGGGGGGTATCACGACCGATTCGAGCGGACTCACGGAACGCTGCGTGCCGGGATCATATTCGCGTATAGATTCGACCTGATCGTCCATGAACTCAATGCGATAGCCGAGCTCAGCGTTTGGGGGAAAGACGTCCAGTATTCCACCTCTTACAGCGAAGGAGCTCGGCAGCTCCGCTTGGTATTCTCTTGTGTATCCAGCGCTAAGGAGCATTGTTGCGGCCGCTTCGAGGTCGAATGTGTCGAACGCGGAAAGCCTCAATGTGAAGCGGTTGACGAGCTCTTGAGGCGCGGTTTTGACCAAAAACGACTCAACTGGCGAGACGACGATTTTTGCCGCTCCGCTCCGTACGGACTGGAGGGCAAGGTGTCGCTCCGCGGACTCTGAGTGAGGCGGAGAGAACATCTCGAACGGTAGAGTTGACCTTGACGGGAGCACGATTATGTCATCTCTCCGGTCTGCTCGAGCGGCGTCTGCCGGCAGAAGGATGCCCTCATAATCGGTGTATTTGTCACGGCAGATATTCAAGAACAACGCCAGATCGGAGACCATCTTCCGGGCTCGCTTCATATCATCCACGAGAACCAGCAGTCGTCTAGATGATTTGTAGGCGAGCTGGGCAAACACCATCGCGGATGAGGCGCC
This sequence comes from bacterium, assembly GCA_021160245.1. Taxonomy (GTDB): domain Bacteria; phylum B130-G9; class B130-G9; order B130-G9; family B130-G9; genus JAGHCW01. The sequence goes on from JAGHCW010000105.1 coordinate 7,782, forward strand.
GGCTAGGCCCTTGAGAACCGCGGAGCTATCCCCCTGATCGACTAGCTGTAAGAGCTCTTTGAAATCCGACCGCGCGCCGAGCGCTCGGAGAGTGTCCTTAATTGGCATTTATGACTTGGGCTTTCCGTGCCCGGGCATGAGCGAATCGTAGAGCTTGCTGGCGTCGCGGAATGAGTAATCTATGTCAATCACATGCTCAAGGAACTCCTTCGCCTTCTCGGGCATATCCGACCTCAAGAATGTCTTAGCGAGCATATAATAGACCTCAGCGGCTTGACTCGAGCGAGGCGCCGCTTTCTGGAGGGCTTTCTCAAGGGCATCTCTTGCCTTTGCGAATTGCTCCTTTTTCATCAACCGTTCCGCAAAGAGCAGATTGGCATCGACGAAGTCCGGATGCTCCGGCTGAACCTTCCGGAGCATCGACAGAGCTTCCTCCTCCTCACCCAACTCGAGCATCTCTCTGGCGGACTCGAAAAACTCGCCCATTGAGGCGCGCAGCTCGGCCACTTTGTGAGTATTGCCGATGCGTCGATAGGCCTCCATTGCAGCCTTCTTGTCTCCTATCTTCAGGTAAAGCTCGGCGGCATGCTCCATGTCGCCGTGCCGAGCGTAAAGCTCTGCCGCGGATTCGAGGTCTCCCTTCCCTTCGCATATCTCGGCGGCCTTGTCCAGTTGGCCCATTCGCTCATAAAGAGAAGTAGCTTCCACCGTCTTGCCTGCCTTCAAGAGCTCACTCGATGCTGCCCCAAGATCGCCAACCTTCTCCATCACTGCCGCCAGTAGGTCGGACGGGAGCTCGTTGATAGAAATTCTCGTAAGCGCCTGTTTGAGCATATCCACGTCATCCGATTTGGCCAGAACCTTGACGGCGTCAACGTGTCGGCCGGCGTTTGTGAGCATCTTCCCGGCGGCCACGTGTTCTGCGAATTCCTCGAATATCGCAGCGGCCTTCTGGAACTTGTTCTGGTGCGCATATAGCCTCGCGCTCTTGAGCGCGTATTTGCGGACGTACATATAAGCGTGTTTATCGACAGCCCGCCCGGCGTATTGCAGCTTTTCTTGCTCATAGAATTTCTGGTAGAGCCTCGCGGCCTTCAGCTGGTCACCGCTCTTCTCATAATAGGCCGCGGCGCCGTGGAGATGCCCGCCTACCTCGTTCATGGCGGCTGCTGCGACAAAATCCTTGCCCTTAGCGTACATATCGGCCGCAAGAAGGTACTTCGATTGGGACTCGAGCTCCTTGCCGCACAGCACATAAAGCTCCTGCGTCCTTCCCGGCACACGCAATTTCTCAAACAATTCAGCGGCCTTTTTGTACTCCCCGCCCTTCTCATATAGATCGGCCGCCCTTTTAAGATGAGGACGCCCAGCCGCATCCGACGATAGCGCTCCCGAACTGCCCAACAGAACGGTCTGCAGCTCGTCCGCCCCCTCAAATAGCTGCGCAGCGTCCAAAAACACACCGCTGCGTTCATAGCGTCTCGCCATCGAAAGCAATTTTCTGAGCTGCGCCCTGGTCGGCCTTGCGATTGGGCCCGCCCGCCGAAATCTAACTACCGGACGCACAACGGGCTTAACAAATATGTTAAAAAGTAGCTTCAGCAGAAATAGAGCAATCGGAAGCGCGATTGCGCCGCCCAGAATGTAGAAAAGAGGCAGGCTCTCCTTCTCGACCTCTCCCATGCGCTTCTTAATGCGCTCGCGAGGCGCCTCTTGAGGTCCGGTTGCGGATTCGGGTTGATACTTGGTCCCTCTGACGCCTTCGATCATGCGCCGGACCTTTCTATGTGCCTTGCTGTCGCCGGTTGCTTTCCGCTGCGTATTGGCCTTGGGACGTTTCCTTTCCTCTCTTCGAATGGCGTCCTTGAACCTCTCTACTTGACCGCAAAGAGCAACCGAAGCCAAAAGAACAACCAGCAGCAAAGCGATGCACATAAGGGCGCAATTCGGCCTTGCAGTTCTCCTAAATCGCACTCGCTGCCCTGAAGAAAGAGAATTCATCGCTCGATGCTCAAACTGCACCTTGTTCTGGTGTTCCGACATCTCACGTCCTGATGCACGGCGATCACAATATAACTGATGAAGGCATTATACTGATTATCATGTTGCATAAAAGAGGAGTTTGCACAACCGCAAATGACGCCCGAATATGGGCACATCTCACATAATGTGGCTAAAGATCGAAGAGGCCTATCGTGAAAAGACCCAACTCCTCCCTAATCGCCCCATCAACAAGACGCTTTCCAAGCGCCTCGTCGTCAAGCGATTTGAGCTCGGTAAGCTGCCGCTCAACTTGCCTCCTAATTGCATTCAGTCGCTCTCTAGGCATGGCGAGCATCGCAATCGCCATGAGCTGCGCGTCGAGCTTTGAAAGCTCGGTCTGGAGTCGCTGGAGCCATTGGCCCCGGCGGCTCTTGTTCGTCTTAGCGCTTAGAGCCTCAAGCGCATCTACCAATGCTGTCACCTGCTCTCGCCCTGTGTCAAAGCGCTCGTCGTCCAAGAGAACTTTGGACTGCTGAGCGAGCGACTCGAGCCGATTGAGTATATAGAGCGTGTCCGAATCAACTGCGGGCCTCCGCTGCCCGGCGGGTTCGGCCTCGCCCTGCGTATCGGGGAAGAGACTCTTGGCCTTCATGTATTTCTTGAATGCGGCGCGAACCGACCTGTTGCAGTAGGAGAGCGTTAGCCTCCGCTTGCTGAACTCGCCTCCATCGGACGGCAGGCTTCTTTCGGCCTTCTCGATTCCCTGAAAGACAACGACGAGAGGAATCTCGTCATCCTTCCAGCTTTGGGCCACCGTCCATTCCTTCGGCGATAAAAAGAGCGGCGAAAGCCTCCGCTGGCAGACGAACTCCTCCACCCGCGTCAGGTACTCATCCCGTTCATTAGCGTGTCGCATCGCATGTCCCTTTAGCAACTGTCAGGTTTTTTCGGAGTGCGGCGGCTTGACGCCGCTTTGGTTCGTCGCGGCTTGACGCGACACCAGCTACTATAAATCGGCTCCTGTCATTACAGCGCGGCGCCTGGCCACCGCATACTGAAGCGGCGTGAACCCGCCGCACTCCAAACCGCCAGAGCCGCCAGTATCAATCTGATTTCTCGTCTCATCTCGTTGCTCTTGACCCGGGCTATTCTCACAGCTAACATATAATACTATGAATGCATTATTTTGCGACTTGTGAACTTTTTTGGGGACTAGGAGCGAACATGCGGAGAAAAGCACCCTTGATGTTAGCGAGAATGATAGCGATTTGTGCAGTGCTCTGTTGCTTTTGCGCATGCGGTGGCGGCGTTTCAGAGCAGGTTGAGAAGGACCAACAGGCGCAACAGGAGGAGGCAGCGCCGGTCGAATCGGAGGAGTTTGCTGAGCCATATTCTCCGCCGGAGGATCAAGTGGAAGAGCAACCACAAGAGAGCACAAAGCGAGCCGATATATCGTCCTTGCAGTCTCCGGACATCCGTTTCGACTTTGATCAGGCGAATCTGAAGCCCAAGTCCCGGGAAGTGCTTAATAAGATAGCGTTCTCGATGTTCGATTACCCGGAGTTGACACTCGTTATCGAGGGCCATTGCGATGAGCGAGGAAGCAACGAATACAACCTTGCCCTGGGCGAGCGGCGTGCAAGGGCGGCCAAGGACTATTTGATTCAAATGGGTGTTGAACCACATCGAATAGATGCCATTAGTTTCGGCGAGGAGAAGCCGTTGGATACCCGTCACAACGTGGCGGCATGGGCGAAAAACAGAAGAGACACGTTCGTGATAACCGCAGAAGAGGCCACAATGTGATGACCACCGGAACGAGTATATCTCGGGTTGTTTCAATCCTTTTGCTGGTTTGCGCTTGCGCAGCAGGGCTTTCTTGCGCGTCATCGGATCAGCTCAAAGCCATCAGTTCCAAGACTGATGACACAAGGACGCTGGCAGTTGATATTCAGCGAGACCAAAAGCAGATCAAGAAGGACATGGAACTGCTCAGGGCGAAGATAGACGAGATGGAAAAGGTACTCCGCACAACACATGCCGGGACGGCAGAGGACACCAAGCAGTTGACGCAGAGTTTGAACGAATTGCTTGTTAAACTGAGCGATGTCGCAGTCCAGCAGGAATCTCTGAGGTCGGCTGTCTTGGACCTCGAGGAAGCGGTTGGTAGGCTCTCCGCGAAGAAATCCAAACGCGCAAAATCCAAGTCGCCAAAAAGCGTGTTCGCCGCCGCGAGGCGCGACTACAACAGAGGCGATTATGATGCTGCGATTATGGGCTTTAAGAACTTTCTGGCGGTCTATCCCAAGAGCACGCTCGCAGACGACGCCAGATACTGGTTGGCCGAGTCATTCTTCGCCACTCAGAATGCAAGAGTCGCTATTACAGAGTTTATGGAACTCCTGAAGAAGTTCCCCAGGAGCGATTGGGTTCCTGAGTCCATGTTACGGCTAGGTCTTTGTCACAAACGAATTGATGAGCCGAGAAGGGCTAGGGAATTCTGGGACAAACTTATCAAACGTTTCCCGGACTCCAACGAGGCGAGGCTGGCCGAGGGGGAGCTCGACAAGCTCAAGGTCAAGTAGCGGCCAGGGCAGCATTCAGAGATTCGACGCCTCTAAGCGGGCGTGTGATGTTGCATCGGGCTATACCAGCAGTTCTCGGACCTTCTCCGGGCGCATAGGGCTGACATCGACGTCAAATTGTTCGCCGGCCCCTTCGATGCGAACCGTCGCAGTCATGTCCTTCGGCGCATCGCTATATCGGGCGACAATTGAGGCGCTTTTCAGTAGAGAATCACGGTCGGACTTCCCGAATAGCAGCCCCGTTGGCCCTTCGTGACCAATCACATAAAGCAGCGGCTCGTCTGGAATGGCGAGATCGCAAATGCGTTGATTCTCGGACTCGTTCCTTCCCACGATCAACGTGCATTCGGGGCTTAATCGCACGTGCCTTCCGACACTAAGCAGCTCAATGCTCTGAATCGAGGGTGTGGACCGCAGCTCAAGTAGCCTTCTTAAGCGCCTCGTGAAATTGGGCTCGGTCAACATACAACCGCCGGCCGGCGCTGGATAATCGTTAACGCCAAACTCTTTCGCCAGTTCTAATTGCCTCGACCGTCCTCTTCCAGAAAGGTCAAAGAGCCCATCAGGAGGCATTATCCCATCCCTCTGGATTCGTATGGGAGGAAGCAATTTTGCCGAAAGCGGCCTTAGAATGTAGTCCTCATAACCCGAGAGTCTTGCCACATTCCGAAGTGACTGCTTGTTTTGGGACATCGGTCTCTGGCCAAGCACCTCGCCTGAGAAGAGGAAATCCGCCTTCATCTGCTCCATGAGGCGTCCTATGCGCCTGAACATGAGCGCTTTGCAGTCAATGCAGGGATTCATATTCTTACCATAACCGTATTTCGGGCGCGGCGCCATGGCCATAAATTCCTCCGTGATGTCAAGGCAAAGGAGCTCGAAGCCCAGTCCCGCCGCCGCGTTTCTGGCGTTGTCAGAATCGAAGAAAGGAGAGCGAAACGAGACGCAGATTGTCTCGATTCCCAGGCGACGGATAGCCTCGGCCGCAAGAATGCTGTCCAGGCCTCCTGATAAGAGACCAATCGCCCTCAACGCCACATTCGCTCCAAATATTTAGGCCGGGAAAGCCAGATTATGATTCCACCCTCTCGACGAGTAAGGGGCCTAATAGCAAGACTACTAGGCAAGTATCACTATGTCGCCTTTCTCAGATTTGCCTTTGTAAAGCGCGCCATCTGCTCGGTCAATGAGATCACCATAGGTTGAGGCGTCATCCGGATAGGACGCAATGCCAATACTTATCGTGACCCGGAAAGGCTTTGCGCCCTTAGTATTTGGGGAGACGACCTTTCGCTTAGGGCCGGTCTCCAGGTAGTGAAGAACTGGCTCGCTCTTGACCTCCAGCCTGATGCGATTCGCGACTTCTTCGGCGCTTTCCTTAGACGTCTCCGGGAGTATTAAGGCGAATTCCTCACCTCCGTATCGCGCGACAAGATCGACGCTTTCTCTGACGTTCGATGTGAGCCCATTTGCAATCACGATTAGGGCC
>JAGHCW010000050.1 GCA_021160245.1 bacterium
CATGTGCGCATATAACATCTTATCTCTAGCTCTTGAGGCTTTTGAGCCTTGGGGTGGGGGCATGCCCCTACCCCAAGCAGGTTGCGGCAAGCCCGAACGCCCGTTGGTTCCGTGTGAGACCGTTTTGCAGTTTGGGCCGCGGCCGAATTGGATACAACCTGAACAGTCATACATGCCAAACACGCCCGAATTTACATGGGAGTGTCCTCTAGTGTCCACTAATCGCTCTGTAACCGTTCTCGGTATCGACCCTGTCCCAAAACTGGCTCGATGCCCACAGCCTACCAGATGGCTAATTATGGCACGTCAAATCTGACCCAGATGCGCTCGCCGAATGGGTCAAGCAACTCCCAGACGACATCAGCCTCGCCGTTATGGAAGCTTCTGGCGGCCACGCGGTTGTTAGTTGATGGCTAATCATGTTCAATCCGCAATCCCAAATCCCAAATCCGCAATCAAAGGCCGCCGACGCCATTGATGCCCAAATCATCGCTCAATTCGGCGTCAAAATTCAGCCAACGCCTCGAAAACTGCCGAACGAGGCAGAGATGCTCCTGGCTGAACTCATCGCGAGCAGACGCCAACTCGTCGGAAATCGCGTGGCGGAGCAAAATCGCAAAGATCGACGACGACATCGATCAGCAGGTCCGCAACAGCCCGATATGGCTTGCAGAGGAGAAACTGCTGACTAGCGTCTCGGGCGTAAGTACAACGACTGCGCGGACTCTTTTGAGCCAATTGCCCGAACTGCGCCGCCTATCAAGTCGCCAGATTGCTGCCCTGGTCGGCCTCGCTCTATATCCACGCGAGAGCGGCGGATGGCGTGGAAAACGCTTCGTCTGGGGCGGTCGAGCGCACGTCAGAACTACCCTTTACATGCCAGCCCTAAGCGACTCACAACACAATCCTGTCCTCTCAGAGTTCTATCGCCGACTTACTGACAAAGGCAAGCCTCCAAGAGGCCACTACCGCCCGCGCCAATCTGATTTTTCGGGTCAGCCTGCCCTATTGATAACGTAGCATTCGATTGGTATGTTATCAATTGAACCCTAGGATGAGGAGGTCGCTCTTGTTTGGTATTGTCATGACCGAGATGCTCTTGGTCTTCGTTGTTGCACTGCTCTTCATTGGCCCGAAACGGTTGCCAGTATTTGCCAGAAGCCTCGGTCGGATACTCTCACACTTCTCCGAGGCCTCTCGCGTTTTCTATAGGGCGCTTTCGGACGCGGCAGGCGAGCATGACGATGGCAAGGCGCCGGGCATTCCCGATTGGCTCTCCGACGCGGCCCGGCCACTCAAGGGATCTTTCAAGGTCAAGAACATCGATGATGCCGACGAGAACAAGAAGTAGCCATCAACCCGAACGGGCAGCCTTATAGACCGTTAGCGCAAGGCCGAAGAAGAGGGCAAGCGATATTGGATTGCACAAGAATCCCATCCAATCTCCGCCGCCAAAGCTGAAATCCACGCCAGTGTATGCGAGCACAGCAAAGAGTATGCCGACGAGTGCGCCTCCTGCAATCAGGCCGGAACTATAGAGTACGCCATTCTCGAGTCGGGCCTTGAAAAGCCCACCGTCCTTACCTTTTTCTATCAGCGTTCTGACAACGGCGCCGATCATTATCGGTGTGGTCAGCTTCAGCGGCAAATAGAGGCCCACGGCAAATGGGAGGGATGATACGCCGAAGAGCTCGACGACGAGCGCCGCGAACGCACCAACTGCTATCAATGCCCAGGGCATCTTTGCTGTAAAGACGCCCTCGACGACCATTTTCATCAATGTCGCTTGAGGCGCGGGGAGGTCTGGCGATCCGATGCCGTATCCATCGTGGAGCAAGAACAGGGTGATTCCGACAAAAAGCGCAGATGTCATAACGCCAAGGAACTCGCCATATTGCTGGAATTTCGGCGTTGCGCCCAGCAAGAACCCGGTCTTTAAGTCCTGCGATGTGTCGCCAGCGATGCATATAGCGATGCAGACAACCGCTCCGACGCTGAGCGCGGCCGTCATTCCCGTTGTTCCCGTTATGCCAAGCAGCACAAAAAGAAGCGCCGTGCCGAGCAGTGTCGCTATCGTCATGCCTGACGCCGGATTGGACGAGGAGCCAAGTATCCCGACGATTCTCGATGAGACGGTTACAAAGAAGAAGCTGAACAGAACGGTAAGGAACCCGCCAGAGATTCCGATCTGAACCTGCGGCAGAAGCCATATAGCGATTCCCATGACGATGGCGACCGCCACAACAAGCACCAGTGAGAGGTCTCGGTCAGTGCGTTTGGACTCGTGCTGCTCTCTCTTTTCAAATGTCTTTGCGATGCCGAGCTTTATGGACTCGACCACGGTTGGGATAGCCTTAATCAAGCTCATTACGCCGCCAACGGCGACGGCGCCCGCTCCGATATATCGGATGTAGTTGTCCCAGATGTCTATCGGTTGCATCTGGTCGATGGGCACTGAGGCGGGATATATTGGACTTATCACGGTGGAGCCGATCGCGTAAAAAAGTGGTATGAAAACGAGCCAGCCTAACATTCCGCCGGACAACATATAGGACGATATTTTGGGGCCGATGATAAACCCGACGCCCAGCAATGAGGGTAGGGTATCCACGCCGACCTGCATTCCGCGAGCAAAGGGCAGCCGCCAGCTTGGCGATTCCCTCCAGAACGCAAGGCCATGTGGGTCCATCAGGAACTTATAGACCGCGCCGAATCCCACTCCATAGAAGACCTTCCTGGCCTTCAAGCCGCCAGTGTCCCCCGCAACGAGCACCTCGGCGCAAGCCTTCCCCTCCGGATACGGCAGCTTCTTATGCTGAGATACTATCAAATAGCGCCTCAGCGGAATCATAAAAAGCACGCCAAGCCAGCCGCCAAGAAGCGCCAGAACCATTATCTTCAGAAGGCCGACGTCGCTGCCAACGAGAATCAGCGCGGGTATCGTGAAGATCACGCCCGCGGCGAGCGACTCGCCCGCAGAACCGATCGTCTGGACCATGTTGTTCTCGAGGATTGTGCCCCGGCGCATGAGGCCTCGCAGCAAGGCCATTGATATGACGGCGACAGGGATTGAGGCGCTCACGGTCATCCCGACCTTCAGTCCTAGGTATGCGTTGGCGGCGCCGAATACAATGCCCAAGATGACGCCGAGAATCGCAGACCGTAGCGTGAACTCCGGCATAATCGTCTCTGCTGAGACGTATGGCTTAAACTCGGATGGCTCCTCAGGAATGGACGCGTTTTTCTCGTCTAACATCAGACGGCCCTCTTCTTAAGATACGAGATTTTAGAAGAGCATCTTTAGCGATTCCCGGACAAGGTCATCAAGGCCCATATCCGAGCCCATTCTCTTGATGACCTTCCGGACGATCTTCTCCGATGTGCCAGTGGGAATTCCGAGCGAGATGAGGCCTGAAATGGCATCTCTCATCGTCCTGTCGGCGCTCATCTCGGCCGGCTCCCTTGCCGCCATCATTATGCTCGCTTTGTCTTTCAAGAAGACAACCAGCCTCTCAGCAGTTTTGTGGCCTATGCCCGGGACGGATGCGAGGCTCTTGAGATCATTCTCTATAATTGCCCGACGGACCTCCTGGGGGCGCATACCGGACAATATCGTCCTTGCCAGCTTGGCGCCGACGCCCGAGACCTGAATCAAGAGGCGAAAGACGTCGCGTTCCTCGGGCCTTGAGAAACCAAAGAGATCGAATAACGGCTCCCTGAATTGAAGATGTGTCAAAAGTCTGACGTTCGATCCGACCTCGCCGAGGTCCTGATAAGTGGAGAATGAGACCAGCAGCACGATGCCGACGCCGCCCGCCTCGACCACAACTCGCTCGGGCAGCTTTTCGACGAGCTTGCCGACGATGTACTCGATCATCGATTACTCCCGATTGAGGCGTCAATCCGCTCTTTGAGTCTTGCGGAATTGAGGTGGCAGATTGCCGCCGCGAGGGCATCTGAGGCGTCATTCGGAGATGGAATCTCCTTGAGGTTCAACGCAACCTGTACCATTTTCTGGACGGCCTCCTTGTCGGCTTTGCCATAGCCGGCGACTGCGACTTTGATCTGTGTAGCGGAGTATTCCGCAACGGGGGTCTCCGTCTGTTGTGCAGCCAGCAGGACGACACCTCGGACGGCGCCGAGGGCGATGGCGGATTTCACATTTTGGGCATAGAAGACAGCTTCAATTACAAGCAGATCGGGTGCGAACTCCTCGATTTTCGAGATGATCTTAGAATGGATGGCATAAAGAGCCTCTGGCAAAGGAACATTGCGCTTGATCGGGATCACACCGAACTCGACCGCGGCCAGGCGATTGCCCGCTAGCTGCTCTACTATGGCGTAGCCGGTCGACCTGCAGCTGGGATCAACGCCCAAAACCTTCAGCCGACTTCCTCCATGATCTTAGCGTCGATGTCGAAGTTGGCATAGACGTCCTGGATCTCGTCGCTCTCCTCCATCTTCTCCATCAGCTTTAACATTTGAACGGCCTCTTTCCCCTCAAGTTTGACCGTGTTCTTGGGCAGCGCTGTAACCTCAGACGCTTGTATCTCAAAGCCGCTTTTTTGAATCGCGTCCTTCAAGTCCTCGAGGCTCTCCGGGGGACAGATGATCTCAAAAATCCCGTCTTCATTGGTCATGTCCTCCGCCCCGGCGGTAAGCGCAACGTCCATCAAACGCTCCTCGTCGTCCACACCCGCCTGGTCAATCTGCACAAGTCCCTTTTTGTCGAACACCCAAGCCACGCTGCCGACATCGGCCATGCGGCCATTGTTCTTGGACAAGATATAACGGACTTCCGAGACCGTCCTGTTCTTGTTGTCCGTCAGACACTCGATGAAGATCGCCACGCCACCAGGGCCGTAGCCCTCGTAAACGACGTCTTCGTAGCTAACTCCCTCTAGCTCCCCGGTTCCCTTTTTAATTGCCCTCTCAATGTTATCACTGGGCATATTTCCGGACTTGGCCAATGCAACCGCGGTCCGCAATCGGGCGTTGCTAGCTATATCGCCGCCTCCCTCTTTGGCTGCGACCGTAATTTCCTTGATCAGCTTGGTGAAGAGCGCCCCTCTCTTTGCGTCTTCCTTGCCCTTCTTACGCTTTATTGTGCTCCATTTGGAATGCCCTGACATCAGTTCTCCTCCGACCGGCGGCTACTCACGCCTTGTCTTCCTTTGTTTTCCGGGGCATGACCGTAACCTTTCCGCTGACTATCTCCTCCATCGCCTTTTCAAGGTTACTCCTTCTCCCTGAACCGGCGAACGGCATTTGCCCGCTCTGCAATTGCAGAGCTCTCCGCGCTAGAATCGACACATAATCATACTCCGAACCCACCATATCAATACCTTTGAAGATGAGCTCTGTTATCTTCGTCATTTACACCTCACGTTTGTCATTCCGATTAATTGCCCAAACGGCCCCGATCTACACTCAATATATAGTCCAAAACGGAACCGATTGTAAACCCAATGCCGATAAATGAAAAGAACGGCCAAACATGAGCGCCGTGGCCGGGATAGGATTTGTGCACCAGAAAAACAACAACGAGGAATAGCGCCCAGGCGACAACGTTGACCAATATCAGATCACCGAAACTATATTGGACTCTTTCCAGCGACGACCTCGCCTGAGGGCCGGCTCTTCCTTTCTTACGTTTTTTGCTCATAAGATATTGATAGCAGGTATCAAGGCTCCGTGTCAACTGGACGAGCTGATGGGTCTGACCTTTAGACTATAGGTAGATTCTCCCCTTAGATCATGGCTGGCCTGAACTTATCTAGCTCGATCGACGCCTTGCAAGGGCTATACAATGCCAGCCTCATGTGAAAAGTGGGGGTACCGAGCGCCCGTAACACGTACTTATCCGACTTCGATCCGTGGGTTAGTGAGGCTATCTAATAAGTCTGTAACTGGTGTAGATGGCACGGGATAGTGCGGCGGGACATACTACATGTAGGAGCAGGCCTTGTGTCTGCTCCAATATATAGAGGGCGACAAGCTCCACCTCTGCAGATCCCCAGAGTCGACTTATTACACAGCATCTAGCACCCAGGCTACCATTCTTCAGCCCAGTCAGGATTGCAGTCTGATTACAAACAGCAGGTGCCTGTGCAAATCAATTTTCATCTGCTTTTGACTAAGCGACGGAACATGATACTTTCTGCAAATGGCGAATCGAAAAAAAATACTCGTTGCTCTTGGGACTCGACCTGAGGCGATTAAGCTCGCGCCGGTTGTACTTGGGCTTCGAGAGTCCGGGAGCAGCTTTGAGTGTATCGTTTGCGGCACGGCGCAGCATCGCGAGATGCTTGACCAGGTCCTTTCGGTATTCGGTATTGAGCTCGATTTTGATCTCAGACTGATGACACCGGACCAGGCGCCGGCGGACGTCATCTCTCGCGGGCTGCCGCTTCTTATGGATGCTATCCGCGAATCAAGCCCGCGCCTCGTGATGGTTCAGGGGGATACGGTTAGCACATTCGCATCGGCATACGCGGCGTTCCTGAGCAAGGTCCCGGTCGCGCATGTAGAGGCCGGGCTTCGGACGCTGGACAAGTACCATCCATTCCCGGAGGAGCAGAATCGCCGGCTGACAAGCACGATCTGCGACTACCATTTTGCGCCAACTGAGCGGGCGAGGCAGAATCTCCTTGTGGAGGGCGTTGACGATCGACGGATACTTGTTACGGGCAATACTGTGGTTGATGCTCTCAACCTGATGCTTTCAAGAGAGAACAAATCGGAGAGGTCGCCCGTTGCCGAGTCTCAGGGGAGGCTCATACTCGTTACCGTGCATCGCCGGGAGAGCTTCGGTGAGCCGATGAAGAGGATATGCTCCGTGTTGCGACGGATTTCTCTGGAGCATCCCGAATGCAGCATTGTATTCCCGGTTCATCCGAATCCAAATGTCCAGTCGGTCGTTCGAGGCACTTTGTCCGGGCTACCAAATGTTGCCCTGCTTGCGCCATTGCCTTACGATGAGTTCATACTGCTTATGAAACGAGCCTATTTAATAATTACCGACTCGGGAGGTATTCAGGAGGAGGCGCCATCTCTTGGCAAGCCGGTTCTTATTTTGCGCGATAAGACGGAGCGACCGGAGGGCATTGAGACTGGCTTGGCGGTTCTTGTTGGCTCCGCGCCCGACAGGATATATGATGTCTTCAGCAGAATGCTGAATGATCAGCCCTATTATATGAGCCTTGCCGTACATGAAAATCCTTACGGGGATGGTCTGGCCTCGAAGAGGATAGTTGATTTTTTGACTGAACAGATATAGAAGAGCACTTGTGGAGAAGGAGCTAGAACACAACTCAGTTCTTTGGGAAGATGAAAGTTAACGAAGACAGCGTAGAAGAAACGATGCTCTCGCGGTTATATGACCGGCTGCTGTTCGGGATGTTTATCTCGATGCTCGTGGTGACGCCGTTTGTTTATCAGAAGAACATGGACGCGAGCGTGGCATTTCGGCGGCCCAAAGAGACGGCCTTCCAGGTGCTCTGCATCCTGATTATCGGGACGTTTCTTATGAGGTACATTGAGCGGGGATCGTTTTCGGCCTTGACGAGGCTCAAGAGTCTCCGAGGTTGGGTTAATCTTCTAAAAAGCACGCCTTTCACAGCCCCCGTTGTGATGATATGCATTGCCTGTCTGCTCTCCTTGATGAACGTGGCCAGCAGTTTTTACTTCTGGGACACGGCAGTGGGGGTGTTCGGCGCCGCCTTTGTGTGCTTCATTTTGTCGGACGTCCTGAAGCGTAACTACAAGCGACTCTTTGCATCTGTCAGCTTCATCAGCATAGCTGGAAGCTTTATGGGCGGCTATTGCATGCTTCAATACTACAGCCTCGACCCACTCTTTGTGCCCAGAAAGGAGGCCTATGTTGGGCGAACCGTCTCTTCGGGCTTCATCGACAATCCAAATACCGTCTCAGGCTATCTCGTGGCCATCTTACCCATCGTCTTGAGCATGTTCTTTGTTGCCAAACACAAGGCGACCAAGATAGCCGCGCTTATTGGCTCAGTCCTGATATTCGGCGGCTTGCTCTCAGCGTGCACACGAGGCGCTTTGATCGCGGGGGTCTTCGCGCTTTCGGTTTTTCTTGCATTGGTTTTTTTGAAGAGCAGATATACGAAAGCAGAAAAGCGCATCATAGCGATTGGCAGTCTAATCATTATCGTCTTTATTACCTTCTATGTCTGGATCAACCCGTTTATCTACGACCGGATAGCGAATACTAAAAGCGTCTTGAACCTTCGGAAAAACACTCGGTATATTGAGTGGGCGTCCGGAAAGCGGATGATGCAGGACCATTTCCTCGTTGGCGTTGGCCTCGGCAATTACAAGTACTATTATCTTGATTACCGAGGCGATGCGGCTCATGAGACGGAGTTCATTGGTCGCTGGGAGAAGGCCAATCAGGCGCACAATGAGTTCGTTCAGGTTGGTGCGGAGCTTGGTTTTTTTGGCCTATTCGCGATGTTCTGGATTCTCGGCTCGTTTTCATGGCTCATCTTCCGGAAGGTATCCAGCATCAAGCGTCATTTGCCTGATCTCTCGCAGCGGGATTTACAGCTAGAGCAGCGTCGCGCCAATATGCTCAATGGTTTCTTGGGTTCTTTGCTGGGTCTGGCCGGGCATTGCGCGTTCATGTTCCCACTGCATATTGTCCCATCAGCGGTTGTCGGTGTCTTCGTAATCGGAATGTCCTTTGCTCTTGTCAGGATGCCTAGGGATTGCCTCGTCCTTGCAGGGCCGCCTCAGCAAGGGAGGGGGCGCAAGTGAGAAGGGCTATTCAGATTGGCATAGCCATCGCGGTAGTCTATTTCTGCTTCTCCACGATGCGTCCTTTTCTTGCGCAAATAAGCCTTGAGATGGGCAAGGGATGGATGAACCAGTCCACAAAGACTGCCCAAGCCGCCGGCAAGAACTCCGCAAGGGTTGCAAGTGCTCTGCGCGGACTGAAGATGGCCGATGGATTTTTCCGGGCGGCTATAAACCTTACTCCCAGTGACGGTCAAGTGAGGCTCTTCCTTGTCTATGCCACAAATCTGATTGTCGATATCGACAAGTCAATGTCCCTGGAGCGGCGTAACGCGACGCATAAGAGGGTCATAGCCCTGGCAAACAATGCGATGGCCTTCTATGTCGATAACATAATCACTTGGGCAAGGGGAATGGCCAATCTGAGGTTGGGCAACGTCCTTATAGCCATCGAAGACTTTGAGACCGCGCTGCACTATTACTCCACCTGGTCACAAGCGAGGCGGGCGATTGTGGGTTCATATCTGCAACAGCTGACGCGGAATTACCAACGGGCTCCCAAAGTGCTGGTCCAGCGGCTCGAGATGCTGGTTCATAGGTTTCCGGAGAGTCGGGAAGCCGTCGAGAGTCTGGGCAAGGTCTATCTAAATCAGAAGCGGTATCAGGACGCGAGGGAGTGCTTTCTGCGCGCTGGCAATCCAAGCAGATTGACGCCAGACCTCGGGCTATTGGTGGCGCGGACCTACATATACGAGCGGGACAGCACAAGAGCTCTATGGGAGCTGTGCCGTATTCTCGCATACTCAACCCCAAAAACAGCTAAATCCATGACCCAAGTTGCCAAGACAGTCGCACTGCGCCTGAAGAGAGCCCCCAAGAATGCCGATGCTCAATATCTTTTCGGCGTCTTCCAGCAGGACAAGATGTCCGACTACAATGTTGCGAAGCAGTATTATATCAACGCTTTTCGCAACCGGATGACCTACTACTTCCCGGCGAAGAGGTTGGCCGGCGTTTGCAAACGTCTGGGTCAGGAGGATGAAGCTTCATCTTGGCGGAAGGCGTCCGAGCGATTGCTGGGAGTCCTCCCGAAGCTGCGGCTAATAACTCCATCGGGCATAAAAACCGCGCATTGCCTCTTCGTTCGTGAAGCGGAGTCGCTCTCGCCTATATTCGGCAAGACCGTGCAGGATAGCGATGCATCCGGCGGCAAGGCTGTCCTTTTTAGCCAGAAGGATGGCAGGTCTCAGCCGATCAGATTCGACTGCGCCGCTCTCCCTGCAGGAGACTATGAGCTCAGCTTCCGCATCAAGATACCAGAGCTTGTGAAGTCCCCCAGGGCGCCGCTCATAAAACTGAACGCTGATGGAGAGGGCGTTAGGTGCAGGAAAATGGGAAACACATCTAATTCATACGTGCTCGCAAAAGAGGTGAGGCGCGCGGGCGTCTATTGGGACTTTGTCTATAGCGTCAGTCATCCTGGCCTCATGCCTTATCAGATCACAGTCGATTTCTGGGCCAAGAGCGACATCTATCTGGACCGAATAGCGATGGCGATCAAGGCCGACTGAGCGCCTCAACGTTGATATGAGGAGATAATGCGATGAAGATCAAGTGGTTGGGCCATGCGGCCTTTGAGATTACGGCAGATGATGGCGCGTCAATTCTCACCGACCCCTATAGGCCGGGCGCCTTCGACGGGGCAATTGGATATGATCCCATAACCGAGCGGTTCGACATCGTGACCGTCAGCCACAAACACGCCGACCACGACGGGGTAGATGGCCTCCCTGGAAGCCCGACGATACTCGACCAGGCGGGCAAGACATCGGCAAATGGCATTGCAATCGAGGGCATCAATTCGTTCCACGATAAAACTGGCGGCTCGCAGCGGGGTGGCAACATCATATTCTGCTTCAAGGTTGACGGCATAAAGGTCTGTCATCTAGGCGATTTGGGCCACTTCCCAGACGAGGCCACAATGGCGAAGCTGTCGGATGTCGATATTCTATTGATACCCGTTGGGGGCACTTTCACCATAGACGCGGCCGAGGCAAGCGCAATCGTGGCGCAGATTGGTCCGAAGCTGGCTATCCCAATGCACTTTAAGACTCCCAAGGTCGGTTTTGATATTGCAGGCGTTGACGCCTTCACCGCCGGAAAAAGCGACGTTGAGATTGCAGTCTCCGCAGAGGTCGAGTTCGACCTCGGCAGCCTTCCCGCAAAGACGAAGATCGTGGTTCTTAAACACGCAAAATAGGGTTGATCGGCTTCGATCAATCCAAGCACAGCCCGACGGCGTCGCGCCACTTGATGAGAGCATCAAGCGCGGCTCTCGCCATCGCCGGCTTTCGCTCCCTCTTCCGCAGCGACCTCAGTTCGCCATCGGGGGGGATAAGCCCGAAGTTCGAGTTCATCGGCTGAAAATGTTCAGCATCGGCGGTCGAAATGTGCTGCATCAACGCCCCGATCATCGTGCCCGGCGGCGGTAGCAGAAGTTGCTGTCCCATCGCTCTCCTTGCGGCATTGATGCCGGCTATCAGGCCTGAAGCAATCGATTCCACGTAGCCCTCAAGGCCAGTTATCTGCCCCGCGAGGAAGACATTTGATGCCGCCTTCAGCTGGTGATGATCGCTCAATGCGATGGGGGAGTTGACGTAAAGATTCCTGTGCATGCTCCCAAACCGCGCAAACGAGGCGCGCTGCAGGGCGGGTATCATTCCGAATACGCGGCGTTGTTCGCCATATTTCAGCCGTGTTTGGCAGCCCACGAGAGAAAGAAGCGTCCCGGACACAGTCTCTCGCCGCAGCTGGAGGCATGCAAAGGGCCGCCTGCCGCTAACGGGATCGATCAGCCCGACGGGTTTGAAGGGCCCGAATGCGAGCGTCATTTCCCCACGCCTCGCAAGCTCCTCGACAGGCAGGCAGGCCTCAAAAAGCCGTTTGCGCTCAAAATCCCTTGGCTCAACTATCTCCGCGGAGACCAGCGCCTCGCGGAATGCGGAGTACTCGGTCTCCGTCAGCGGGCAATTGAGATAGTCGCGATCGGCAGGTGAATATCTCGAGGCCCAGAATGCGCTCGCCAGATCGACGGTCTCGGCGTCAATCACAGGAGCGATTGCGTCAAAGAAATAGAGATTATCATCGCCAATAATGCGTGAGAGCTCCTCAGCAAGCGAGTCTGATGTGAGCGGGCCGCTTGCTATAACGGTCAGCCGCTCGGGATCGATATGGGAATACTCATCTCGAATGACCTCAATTAAAGGTTCGTCTTCGACCGCTTGCGTTACCCCAGCGGCAAATGCCTCCCTGTTGACCGCAAGCGCTTTCCCAGCTGGAACACGATGCTGGTCTGCGATCATAAGCAGGTGCGAACCGAGGGCGCGAAGCTCCGCCTTGAGAAGCCCATGTGCCGAATCGAGCACATCCGACTTTAGCGAATTGCTGCAGACCAGCTCTGCGAAATGGCCCGTCCGATGCGCTGGGGTCATCCGAGAGGGCCTCATCTCCCAAAGTCGGACGCCAATGCCCAGCCGCGCGATGCAGAGCGCCGCCTCGCATCCGGCAAGGCCCGCCCCAACTACGTCAATTGTGATTTTAGCATTCAAGCCCGAACCTCCAGCCCCTCCGCTTCGCGTATAAACTTCAGTAATCAATTGATTAGGGTCAGATTAACACGTCCAACCAGTCAGACAAAACTGCTGAACAACATGCTGTCGAACACACCTATATAACAACCCATATCGTGCTTCAGCATGTTTAGATGAACACATTTGCTCGTCGGCCGGAGGTTATGAGTACGGCAGGAGCCGGTCTGTATAGCGCCCGTTGGGTGACTGTGGATTGCGGCACACGGCCACGACACTAATAGGCTGTCTAATAAGTCGGTTTTCGACGGAGATGACACGCTACAGAGCAACGGGATATACTATATGCAGGGGCAGGCCTTGTGTCTGCCCAAATATATAGATGGGCGGAGATACGCCCGCCCCTACAGGACCCCAGATTCGACTCATCAGACAGCCTCTCCGAATACTGCCACTTAGTATCACCCGACTCCGTGTCCCTCATCTTCGTGAGCCTCCCCCCAGCATCGTATTCGAACGCCAGATCATCGCCGCCTCGTAAGCCAGCGGAATATCCTTCGGCCGCCAACGGCGGACAGCCTTTTCTGTCGTGAACCAAAGCTCATCTCGCACGGCATGCGTTGTCATGAATTTGTTCACAAATGCCCTTGGGTTCGTTCCTGCAGAGATGGGTATCGTGCGTATCTCATCCAGATCCGGAGCCAGAAAAGACCAGAAGCCTACAAAAGAGGGGAACTATCATCGCCAGACCCCGCCCCCTGGGCAGATGATGCAGCGTTGATCCGTATTCCCCGACCCAGGCGTGCCATAACCCCAAACATGACTGCAGTCAGTTGTGCTGCCGCAGTAATCGAATAGACCAAGCAAGTCTCCGGCAAGAGCTTAGGTAGTTCACCGGGACGGGAAAAGCGTTGGTCATCCATCCCCCCGACGAGCAGGAGGAAACAGGCAACCTGCTTCTGCAGGCTGAAGCGTCCACCCATCCCGGTGAAACCTGTTTATTGCCGGAATTATCTAGTATCAGTCTATGTTGATGCATGTTTTGCCAAGTGGATTCTTACGGAGCGTACGGAAGAGCATCATTCCCTGGGAAGACAAGAGTCCCCTCCGGCCCCCTAGGGCCAGGTCTGCTCTTATGGCTTGTGAAAACCGGGTCTGGACGCACATAAGGGCCATCGTGTCTGCCAGATTTTGGATCACATGCCCAGCCACCAAAAGCATCCTCAAAGTAGAAGTAGAAGATGTGGCTCATCCACCATAGCCTCGTCTGGAACACGTAGGTCCCGTTATCGGGAGTGCCGCTCTGCAAGACCATATTTTGGCCCGCCTTGTCGTCGATGAAAACCTGCTTCACGGTTGGTACGAGCCCGTCCGGATGATAGTAATGCACGGTATATGTGAATACGGTCTCTATCTTGCCGCAAATGGGATCAACTCCACCGTCGGAAAGCACGGGCAAGCTACTGGCGGACACATTCGGACCGTGCAATTCGCCCTCTTCGGGCTCTCTATCGCTTTCGCCGCAGCCGTCCTCGCAATAGAAGTGGAAGGTGTGTTCGCCGACTGGAAGCCCCATCTGGTAGATATAAGTCCCGTTAGCAGCGTCGCCGTCTTTCAGCATCATCTGACGTCCACCCGAGCCGTCAATATGGACCCTAAGAAGCGATGGAGGATGGCCCTCCCGGTCAAAATAGTGGACAGAATAGGTGAACAACGTCTGAAGAGTGCCATTCCCGGGCCGGACACATCCATCAGAGAGCACCGGGGCCCGATTCTCGTAATCTGTCCCCTCTGTGTAGTGATAGCCGACATCCGCGATGCCTCGATCGCAGACGCCGTCCGTTCTTGTCGTCAACTCATCAAGCCCAAGGTTGGCCGCCGTGTCGCTACCTGCGTTGACACACGGGCTGTTGATGCCCTGTCCAGCCGCTCTTTGACAAAGGTAGTAGTTTGCAACGAAGAGAGGATTCGCAGAGAAATTGCCCCCAAAGCCCTCGCAATCTGCATCCTCGATGTCGCAGTGGCGTATCTGGGAGCAGGCGACATTCCAAAGGTCGTCGTCATTTCCCCACAGGATGCACTCTGAAAGCTCGGGGAATGAACCTGCATCTGCAAACACGCCCTTATCCCAGTTGCTCTCGATTGTGCAGCTGAGCATGTCTGGCGAGGAACTCGCCGAGCAGCAGATGCCGCCTACCATGCCGGACGGGGGCGCCTGGTTTCCAGTGATGAGGCAGTTGAAGATGACCGGGGACGCCTGCGAATGGCACAGGACGGCGCCTCCATATTTTGCCTCGTTGTCGCGGATGATGCAGTCCTCGAGCAACATATCTGGCCCGATTGCGAACGCCTCGCCGGTGCAGTAGATACCACCCCCATACCCGTCGGTTGAATTGCCGGATATTGTGCATTCAACGATCGCCGGCTCACATGGGCCTTTCACATAGAATCCGCCTCCGAATTCCTTCGCGGAGTTGCGCTCTATGAGGCAGCGCTCGAATACTGGATTGAACTCGCCGGAGCAATAGACCGCTCCGCCGCGTATTAGGGCCGAATTGTCGCTCAGAACACAGCCTCTGATGATGCTCGAACTTGTGAATGACATTGCGCCACCCTGATGCGAGAAGTTGTCCACTATCTCGCAGTCCTCAATGAGCATCTCACACGATGAGCTGCAATAGATGCCCCCACCCTTGATTCCGTCTTGGCCTGATGTGTCGGCAACGTTTGAGCCGATTCTCGTCCCGGTCAACGTGAGAGACCCTGAAAAAGCGCATACTCCGCCGCCGCTGTTTGCGCCGGTATTCCGCTCAATCTGGCAGTTCTCAAATACCGAGTAGCCGCTGTTTTGATAGACGCCGGCGCCGTAGAAGCAGCTGTTGGGGTCGTCAAGCAGTTTGTTGCCCGATATGGACGTGTTGATCACGGTTGGGGACGAATGGCGAAATACTGTGAGCCCGCCCCCGCACTCCTCCGCCTCGTTATTGTCCATCGAGCAGTCTTCTATATGAGCGTCCGAGTTCGTCATCAGGAAGACGCCGCCGGCGAATTTAAACGCGTAGTTATCGTCCATTGAGCAGTTTCTAATGAATGGGGAACATTGATCAAAACAGGCAACTGCTCCGCCTCTCCGGCCCTTGTTGTGCTCCATTGTGCAGTTCTCAATGGTCGGACTCGAATCGATGAGGCAGCAGATCGCCCCGCCACCCCAGCCGGCCCAGGCGGTCTCATTGTGAGCAAAATAACAATCCTCTATTACAGGTGAGGACCGAACGCAACAGATGCCGGCTCCAGCGCCGTTCGGTTCATCACCACCGTACTGGTATGCTGTGCACGTGTTGTTGATGATTGTGCAATCGCTGATCAGGGCGTCTGATGCGCTGCAGCTTATGCCGCCGCCGAACCTCGACGCCTCGTTGTTCTCGATCGTGCAGTCTCTTACTATTGGTGAGCAGTCATCGTAAATCCTGATGCCACCTCCGGATTTCGACTTGTTCCCCTCGATGATGCAGTCCTCGATTGTCGGAGAGCTGTTGTCCCCGATCGCTATGCCCCCACCAGCAGCAGCGTTTCTAAGAGCCACGTTGCCCCGTACGGTCGTCCCGCGAATTGTGGGAGAGCAGTTGTCGGCGATGTAGATTCCGCCGCCTTTGACGGCGTTTGAGTTATTTTCCACAACACAGTCTATGATCTTGGGGGAGGAGCCATGACCGATGTACACACCTCCCGCTGACCACACCTGGCTGCCGTTGGTGATGACGTTGCCTGAAATCGACGTGTCAATGACGGTTGGGCATCCAGCCTCCCATACGCAGAGGCCGCCGCCGGCTTCCCGCGCCTCGTTGCTGTCTATCTTGCAGTTTTCGATAAGAGGGGAGTAGCCGTCGAAACTGAAGCACCAAACGCCCCCACCATACTTGTATGACTCGTTATTCTCGATTCGGCAGTTGGTTATGCTCGCGGGGCTCTCGTGGAGACATATTCCACCTCCTCTGCGCCCCTTGTTATCGGTTATCACGCAGTTGTCTATGATTGTCTCCGCATCCCAGCCGCAGAATATCGCCCCGCCTCCCCAACCATATAAGCAGGTCTCGTTATGCGTGAAAGTGCTGTCATGTATGTTCAGCGAGGAATGTTTGCTGTAGATGCCAGCTCCGCTGCCCTCGGTGTCAAACATATACTGCGTGCCCGCTGAGCGGTTCCGGGTGATCCAGCATTCGGCAATCTCGAGCTTTGCCTCGTCGCAATAGATGCCTCCACCGTGGCTATGTCGCCCGCTCCTGACCTGAAGCCCCTCAAGCCTCGATTGAGAAACATGCAAGAACTCGAAGACCCGCTGGCTGTCATCGCCCCACACAAGCGTGCTCTCCATGCTCGCACCCAGTATCGCATCATAGCTCTTAGGACGAATAGGGAAGACCTCGCCCAGGTTCGCATCATAAGTCCCTGCCGCGACGTGGATAATGACCGGGTCAGCAGCAGTCCCGGTTGTGTAATCGAGCGCGAACGTGATCGTCTGCCAGGGATCATCTGCGCTTGTGCCGCTGTTGTAGTTGTCCCCATTCTCATCTACAAAGTAGTGCTGCTCTGCGAACGCCGGGGCGATTAGCAATGCCCAGAGAGATACGCATAGCAGAATTAGGCCAAGAAGATGTTGCTTCATAGTCCCATGCCCCGCCTTTTGTCGTTATCATTTCACATTCTAAGACGGACTGCCAAAAGGGCAAGTCACCGCTCAAATATAAAGCACAAAACGTGCCAGACCATAGAATACTCATGCGGAGTGCGCGCATCTGCGGCTCTAGAACGGTAATGCGGTTTTCTAAGTCCGGATTAGGGGCGGTTCATCAGTATCCGTAGTGGATCAATTTAGAGCCACCCCGTCTGGAAATGGAGGCCACTCGTGGTTCCTATTAGCCTTCTATAGGCCGATTCGCTGGATGGATCAATTTAGAGCCACCCCATACCACCGCACGGGTGGTCACGAATTGATCCACACATTATTCGGGAGGCTGTCTAAAATAAGCTACACTTTCCGTTTTGTAGGAGAGGGATTTGTCCCCGCTCATCTATATATTTGGGCAGATATGAGACCTGCCCCTACATCTTGTCCGCCCAAGATATTGCCCGCCAGCTAAAGCGACACCGATGATCTTCCGATACACTAGGTGGTGATCACTGTAAAGTTGTCTCTAATCGAGTAGGGGAGTCGGAATGAAGCCCAAATCCGCATTGAGACCTGTCGTCAAGCTTTTCTCCGATCTATTCCTCGCCGCCGCCAGTTTCACGGCGGCAATGGTGCTTATAGTTCCTGATCCGAGCGTGCCAATTATCTCAAGCCAGTTCTTCCCCCTTCTGGCGGGTGCGCTACTTGTCAGGCTGCTCATCTTCGTGGCTTTCGGTGTTCCCAGACAGCGCTGGAGCGTATTTACGCTGCGCGATGTCGAGCGACTCGCCAACACAGTGATGTTCAGTTCGCTTCTTTTTTACTCGTCATATTTCGCGGTCTCAAAGGACATCTTCGCGCTGAAATTGGGCGTTGTTGACACCCTAATGCTCGTAAGCATCCTCTCGCTGGTGCGGCATACAGTGTCGGCGATGAGCAGGAGACGCGCCAAGCAGAGCACTACCACGCCGACGTTGATCGTGGGCGCCGGTGAGGCGGGCGAGATGGTCTTAGAGGAGCTCATCAAGCATCCTGATCTCGGGCTCAAAATGGTCGGCTTCGTCGATGATGACTGGGACAAGACCGGCATGAGGGTTAAGGGCATGCCAATCCTCGGCGATCGGCATTCTATTCCGGAGATAATCGAGCGAGAGAAAATCGGCCATATTATTATAGCCATCCCCTCCACATCAGGCGATCGGATACGAGGCATCGTTGACAATTGCCGCGGCTTTGACGTGGATATCCGCATTGTGCCCGCGCTAAAGGAGATAATCGACGGAACGGTGGAGCTTCAGCAGATACGCCCTGTCCGCGTGGAGGACCTACTGCATCGGAAGCCCGTTGAGATAGACCAGTCCTCCGTCAAAAGAAGATTCTACTGCAAGAGGGTGCTCATAACCGGCGCCGGCGGCTCGATTGGCTCGGAACTCGCCCGTCAGATAGGCGCTTATGGTCCGGAGAAGATATTATTACTAGATATCGATGAGACTGCCGTCTTCAATATCCATCGAGAGCTCCAAGACCGTCGCCTAACTTGCTCGCTCTGCCCTATCGTCGAGGACGTAGGGAATACGGCCGCGATAAAGGCCATCTTCTCCCATCAAAGACCCGACATCGTATTTCATGCCGCAGCTCACAAGCACGCGCCTCTAATGGAGACCAACTTCAGACGCGCCATACGCAACAATGTCTTTGGCACGCTGAACATGCTGCGGGAGTCTAGAAAGTCCGGTGTGGACAGTTTCGTGCTTATATCAAGCGACAAAGTAGTGGACCCCGTGAACTTCATGGGCGCCTCAAAAAAGCTCTGCGAGATATTGACCCGGCGTTATGGGAAGGGGCAGAAGGGGCGGTTTGTCTCGGTGCGCTTTGGTAACGTTCTGGGGAGCCAGGGGAGTGTCGTCCCAATCTTCGAGGAGCAGATAAGAAATGGTGGCCCTGTGACCGTTACGCATCCTGAGGCGAGGCGGTATTTTATGACAATCCACGAGGCTGTTCAGCTGATTACACAATCCACGGTTCTTGCTCGAAACGGTGAGGTCTTGGTGCTCGATATGGGCGAACCGGTCAAGATACGGGACTTGGCGCAGGACCTTATCCGGCTCCGCTCAATCCCGAGGCACAAGGAGGTTCGCATCAGGTTCACTGGCCTTAGACAGGGCGAGAAAGTAACGGAGACGCTCTGGACCAAGGATGAATCAGTCCGTCCGACGATTCACGAGAAGATCAACGTCGCCTTCAATGAAACGGAGCCAGAGCTAGAGCTCGACTCGATACTAGACAGGCTGTGGTGGGCGGCGCATTGGGGCAGTCGGGATGAGATGATCAAGATAATCAGAGAGGCAATCCCCGAATTCAATCCGTCGGATGGCTCGGAGAGTCGAATGGAAGAGATGACAGCGCCTCTATCGAATAATGTTGAGGAGCCGACTTACGCGCAGCCGCTCGTTAATATGGGTTATGTTGAACCAAATTAGCTCGGGCAATGAATGAGGCTTCTGGGATTCGCTCTTTCCCTCAAAGAATGCCTCGAACGGGGACCATGAATAGTAGATCATGAACGCCTTGCCTTTGAGCAGCTTTTCATCAAGCGTGCCCCAATATCTGGAGTCCAGGCTATTGTCGCGGTTGTCGCCCATCATGAAGTAGCAATTGTCCGGGACATCGATTGGACCGAAAAAGTCCCTTTTATCTCGTTGCCTGGGAATCACCCAGGGACTTAGATGTTGCTCCCAATCGTAAACCGCTTCCTCGCCATTTATGGAAAGTCGTTTGGCTACTTGCTCTATTTTATCCCCAGGCAGACCAACCATCCGCTTGATATAGTCCAATTTCATATTGGTGGGATTCTTGAAAACCGGGATGTCGAACCGCTCTGGAGCGCGAACCGGGAGTATCTTGGCAAGTGGGCCCAGTCCGTCCGTCTCATAGATCATCCGATTCACCAAGATGTGATCACCTCGCAGAAGGGTGCTCTCCATCGAGCCGGTGGGTATCTTAAACGCCTGAACAACGAATGTTCTGAGAAAAAAGGCAAGGAGTATCGCTATCGCCATAACCTCGACGTATTCTATCAATCGCTTGGCCACTGGTCCCATCAATTCGCCCCGGGTAATGACTTTGGCGCCTTTGTCTTTTCTCAAATCATGGTCCCTTCATTTGGAGAACCGCATCGGTCATAGTTCATCGAATAGCCGCCAGCAATGCTAGAGGCTCAAAAGAGAAACACCCGATCTGCAATAATAGTTTCAATATGGCACTGATGTCCGCTCGCCCATTGCCAGCTCACCTGAGAATGAGGTCAGTTCAACGTCGATGATCTGCCCTGCAAACAACGCGTCCGCATCGACAAGGACATTGATGTAATTGTCCGAAAGCGAGAGACGACGGCCTGATTTTTCGTCAATCTTCTTCAACACAAGCACATCGAGCTTGGAGCCGACTTCAGAGGTGCAAAAAGCATGCCGCTTTGCGCTGCTAATGCCTCTGAGTATCTTGCTGCGGCTCTTGATCTCCTCACTCGGAATCAGATCGCTGCTCCGGTATTTCTCGGCCGCCGGAGTGCCCGGACGAGTCGAATACGAGAAAACGTGCAGATACGAAAGGTCGAGGTCTTGGATGAACTCAGATGTTAGCTCAAACTCACGACTAAACTCCGCGGGGAAGCCGACGATCACATCCGCTCCGATGCAGATGCCGGCGCGTCCTCTCTTAAGCCGCTTAATCAGGGCGGAGTAATCGGCTGTTGTATAGTCGCGATTCATGGCGCAGAGCACGGAATCGCAGCCGCTTTGAAGCGGAATATGCAGATGCCGACATATCCGCGTTTCCGAGACGATAGCCTCAATCAACTCGTCGGTGAACTCCCTCGGCTCGATTGAACTGAGCCGAACCCGCCTGACGCCGGTCTCATCGAGCATCCGTCGAAGCAAAGCGGCAAGGCTGAGCGCCTCGTTCAAGTCGCTTCCATAAGTCCCAAGGTGTGTGCCACATAGCACGATCTCTTGATAGCCCGCCTCAACCAGCCTCTGAACCTGCTCGATCACCCAATCCGGCTTCATACTCCGGTTAGGGCCTCTTGCTCTCGGAATTATGCAGTAAGCGCACTGGGAATCGCATCCCTCTTGGACCTTCACAAACGCCCTTGAATAGTCGAAGAACCGATCGATCATCGGCTCGTTGCCCGTGGAGTGTTGCTGATGTGGCGAGATTGACGAGACAACATCCCTGTCATTGCCGAGGCCTTTCAGGATTGCGGCAATGTCCATCTTATCCCTGTTGCCCAAAATGAGAGTAACGCCCGGAATCGAGGCGTACGTCTCACCTGCTACCTGGCAGCCGCAGCCCGCAACAACGATCGCGGCGCTTGCGTTCTTGCGCTGAGCCTTTCGGATAGCCGCCCTGCATCGGTGATCACCCTTGTGCGTCACGGTGCAGGTGTTGATGACGTATATGTCGGCTAGCTGATCAAAGCGAACGACCTTGAAGCCGGCGTCTGCCAGCTGGCCGGCCATCTGGGCGCTCTCGAACTGGTTCAACTTGCAGCCCAGTGTGCAGAATGCAACAGATCTCGTATTCAAACTCTGTGTCCTAATTATGCGACGTTCAAAATAACAGGTTCCCGGTTTAATGCAAATGCGTCAAGACCGAAATCGCAAATATCACCTTGATCACTCCCGCTTCCACTCAACTGGGGTGTTCTTAGCGGCGGAAATCAGATTGGATCGGGTGTAGGACGGGCTTTCTGAGGCTGTCTCCGGCGGGCGTGATCGCCGATCGGCAAGCTCCTTTGGATCCATAGGATCGGCGCTATTGAACTTAACAAGAAACCTGCGCATCCGATTTACTGGGACCAGGAATGGTCATCACGTCAAATAAGGCGAGATTCTGAGGCAATTTGAGCATTTGTGGCAAAGTAGTTATATTGAATAATAACTCATAAACATAATTGCTGAATAGATAAACGTAATTAAAGCTTTACCTTTCCTATCGGAGCCCTAAACTCCCCGGATTAAATCAATTTCTATTCATGGATATATTCAAGACCGCGGAGAAAAGAGTGTCCGGGAGCACTTTAAGGAATCTGATAATTAGAAACCAAACCAACATAATAAATGCAAAATAGAGGAGAAGATGAGAAAATGTAACTTGAATTGGCATGTAGCCATCCTGGCAGTAATGCTGTTTGGCATACTCGGGACAACTCTGAGCGCCAACGCTCAATGCCTGAGCAACCCCGGCGTAACCGAAGTGAGCGCGTGGAACTACGAGTTCTCTGTAACGGGATATCTTCCCAACATGCTGGACTACCCGAAGGTGTGGGTACGGGTACCTGGCTCCTTGCTCTGGAACTCGTACATGATGACGCTCTGGACACCGATTAGCCCTGTCTATAAAGAGTTCTGGGTCGTTTTGGACTTCGAGCCGACCGGAGCCGGGACTTATGACTACAAGTTTGAAGCAAGCTGCGGCTGGCTACCTTCGACAGGAGAATGGCACTTGTCGGTTGACGAGGACGGGCACTGCGATTGGGGCTGCAACTAAGGTTGACTGACCGGCGCGGTTCCAGGCTGGCCGTCCCTGAGTAAGGCCCTCGCTCCCGGGCCTTTGAAATTACTTGACTTCGGATTCTCTATTTGGTTACAGCATTATACGTAACAGATAACCGGTTAACTTAAGGGAGGGGAGAAATGAAGAATCGTCTTCTGCCGATCTTCATGGTTGTCTTGATTTTTGTGGCCTTCTCACAGGTCGGAAACGCTCAGACGTGGCACAGCTATCCCAAGGCGAATGGCCAGGGGCAGCTTGTAATCGAGGGTAACTATCTGTGGTCCGCCGGCGAGCTTCTGTATCGGTACGACATCTCTTCTGGGGCCTGGCGCATGTTCGGCCGCGATGATGGCTTGCCGGAGAATGCCCTGAACTGCATTGCCCTAGACTCTGGCGGCGCCAAGTGGATTGGGACCCAGGACAGGGGACTATGGTCGTTCGACGGAAATGAGTTTCATCGACTCGATCTAGACATGCCATCCGCCCCGGAGTCGGTCTCGATCCTAATGACAGACCCAACCGACCGTATATGGTTCGCTAAAAAATGGAGTGAGGGGCTGTGGGTCTCCGACGGCCTGATAACCCTCTGCCACGGCGAGTCATCCGGACTTATCGGCCGAGTGAAGTCGATCACATGGGGGCCTGGTGATACTGCCTGGTGCACAACAAACAATAGCGTTTATCGTCTCGACGGCGACACCTGGACAGAGCTTAAGACCGCCGGTGACTACTACTTTGACACTATCTTCGCCGATAGATCCGGGACGGTCTGGGTAACGCAGAGCATGGGGCCGATCCTCCGATACAATGGCGATACATGGACCTCCTGCTCAATTCCTGGAGCAGATTCGTTCAATCCATTCAGTGGCTTCTCCGAGGGACCTGATGGGACAATATGGTTGGCCAATTATAGGTGCCTCGCACGTTTTGATGGCGCCGAATGGACGAGCTTCAAGGTAGGCGATGGCATGCCGTCAGAATGGCCCGACATCATAGATGTATCGAGCACGGCCGTGGATGACAACAACGTCTTATACGCATCGTGCAATCTTGGGATCATCAGCTACGACGGCCAACAGTGGTCCATTATTGGGCCTCTTAGCAACGTTCCGGTCAACAATCTCACCGCAGCTTCATGGGCCAACGACCGACTATTCTTTGGGACATGGGATAATGGGCTGGGCGAGTTCGATGGTCTCCAGTGGCGTATGGACCGGGACGATTCTGCCGGCTCAAATGCTCCGTTTGACGTCGTGCAATATGACCCCGAGCGCGACGTGACCTGGTATGGCGGCGAGAGGAGTGGCTTTGGCTGCTTTGGCCCGGGCGCCGGGGAGTACACTGGCGGCTCTGATGCTAACCGTCCGAAGTCCGGCAAATGTATGACGCTGGACCAGGACGGCAACGTGTGGGTAGGTTCAGGGAGCAATATTCACAAATGGGATGGTTATACATGGACTAAGTACACAGATGAGGACGGTCTTCTGCCTGTCGAGAGCTTCACGGGCATTGCTGCTTCGCATGACGGTTCTATATGGGCTGTCGGCCGGTGCGTGCCAGCCTCGATGATAATGACGGCCAGCGTCTTTGATAACGGAACATGGACGGTCAAGACTTTTGATGATATTTCCGGACAGGCGGCCGACATCACATCTGACGCGCTTGGCGGCGTCTGGGGTTTGCTCCAGATGGTGGACATCGAAGGCAACTGCAAGGTGGTGAGGCTCTCACTCGATGGCGTTCTTGCGGAATGGGACATGGCCGGGGGCGGCTGGGGACTGCAAAAGATATTCGTATCCCCTCAGGTGAACGGTATCTGGCTCGTGGGCGAATACGGGGCCCTGCGTCTTTTTGACGACGAATGGCGACTTGTAACTCCGGCGGAAGGCCTAGCCTCTGGCTCTGTTTACAGCGTTGCATTTGCGCCGAACAACGTGACCTGGTTCTGCACAGGAACCTCGCTCTGCAGGCTGGATGAAAGCCCAATCCCATGGGTCCGACTCTACGCGGCCGGTGGCACTGGCGGAACGCTTGATTTTAAGTCCGGGGACACGTTGGACGTTCAAGCCGAGCTCCATAATCCGATGACCGAGTGCTCGGTATCGATTTACGTAGCGGTTCGACTGCCAAACGATCCCACGTTGTTCTTCTGGCCGTCGTTCTCAACCCAGCAGGAAGCGGCATTTACAGGAACGCTCTCCGACAAGATGTTCTTGGGGCCGCTCTCCCTATTCACGCACACATTCTCAGGCCAAGAACCTCCGGGCACATACTCAATCTTCTCTGCCGTCTTCTCCAACGAAACTAGTGAGATGATCGGCGACATCCAGCAGGTGGACATAGACTTCACAGCCGGGCAATAGACAACCCAAAACTGCGAGCATTCTCTGGGGTGTATTCCTCTGAATTCGGCGTGTTTTAGAGGCTGCCTGAAAGGTCGTATTTCTGTTTTGCAGGGGCGGGGCTTGTCTCCGCCCATCTATATATTCAGGCACTCACAAGGCGCCTCCACATATAGCATGTCCAGTTGCGCCTCGCATGCCGACTCCAACGAAAACCGACCTATTAGACAGGCTTTTTATTTGGGTGGCCTGAAGAGATGCGGTCACCCGCTCCTCCCTCCTCGAGATCCTCATCTGATGGGGATATAGAGGGAGGCGCCGGCCGCCGCACATCCCCCGAATGAATTCGGGGGTTAGGATTATGATAGCCTTCTGCATCGCCTCGGCTGAAGTCGGGCGATGAGCTGGCGTTCACGACCTCGGCGATGCCGGATGGACAGGCGGAAAGCCCGTCCTACACATCTCGCACGGTCTGCTTCACATCCCAGATGAGGCGATTGATGGCGATTTCGGCGGCGCCGCTTGCGTAGCGCTTGCCCTTTCTGAACAGGTTGGCGGTACCATCGTCCGCGAACGCGATGCCAATGTCCGCTTGCCGCGCCTCCCCGGGCCCGTTCACAACGCAGCCCATCACGGCGATCGTGATGTCGGCCTCGAGACCTGAGAGTTTGCTCTTGACTGTCTCAAGATGAGCCAACAGATCGACTTTGCAGCGGCCACACGTCGGGCAGGCGACGAATTCAACGCCTCGTGGGCGAAGCCCGAGGACTCTTAGTATCTCGATTGCGACCTCAACTTCGGCAAGCGAGTCGTCCGCTAGCGAGACGCGGATCGTGTCGCCGATGCCTTGCAGCAGGAGCGAGCCGATGCCGATGGCGGATTTTATGATCGCGGTTCGACCAGAGCCGCTCGCAGTTATACCGAGGTGCAGGGGATAGCTGGTGATTTGTGAAATCGTGAGATAGGCATCGACCGTGTCCGTAACGTCGTGCGATTTCATCGAAAGCTTCAAGTCCTGAAAGCCCCAGCTCTCGAACTTGTTGATGCACAGGATGGCCGATTGGACCATCGCTTGAGGCGTTGGGCCGCCATACATCCTCAGAAGAGACTGCTCCAACGAGCCGGAGTTGATGCCGATACGAATTGGTATTCCGGCGCTCTTGGCCGCGTCGGCGACGGCCTTGAGATGCTGGTCGCGCTTCATGTTGCCCGGATTTATGCGAACGCAGTCGACACCACCCTCAATCACCGTCAGCGCCAGCTTGTGGTCAAGGTGAATGTCCGCAACAACGGGGATCGGACTCCGCTTCGTTATATCGCCGACCGCCTCCGCTGCGGCCTCGTCCGGAACCGCCACGCGAATAATCTGGCAGCCCGCGGCCTGAAGCTCGCGAGTTTTTGCGATCACCGCGTCAACGTCGGTCGTTGGGCATTTCGTCATCGATTGGACGGAGACGGGCGCGCCAGCTCCAATTTCCACGTCCCGGAGCACTAGCTTCCGCGTTTTAGGACGGGCGTCCTCCGATAGTGCCTCGATCTTAAGGTCGCCTATATCGCTCATGTTCTCAACCTCCATTCTCATACATCCAGTCTGCCTCGCCAGTAATCAATTTGAGGTGATAGGTTTCTTGCTCGCACCCGCTGGGTGCTTTGGAGTGCGGTGGCTTGACACCGCTTTGTTACGCGGTGGCTCGACGCCGCGATCGCTCCATTCGGTCGCTATGATAGCTGACGTCTATCCTAAACCGGCGATTGAGAAGCGTGCTCAGTATATCGCGTCAAACCGCGACGTGTGAAAGCGGCGTCGAGCCGCCGCACTCCAAAACATCACCGCACCCTTGGATCAATCTGATTACCGGAGTCCTGGGCCTTCTCTTGCTCCTTTCTGCAAAGCAATCCATGTAGGATACCTCCGCTAAAATATCTTGCCGGGATTCAAGATGTTGTCGGGATCAAAAACCTTCTTCAGTCCGCGCATCAGTTCTATTTGCGGTCGCCCGAGCTGTTTTTCAAGGAATTGGACCTTCGTTATGCCGACGCCATGCTCGCCGGTAATGGTTCCGCCGAGTTCGAGCGCCACGTCGAATACCCTCGTCGCGGCCTGCTCCGCTCTCTCTTTTTGGCCCTTAACATCTGGGTTATAGAGGATATTGACGTGGATGTTCCCGTCACCCGCATGGCCGAAGTTGGGGATCACTAGATTCATCTCATCCGCTATCTGGCCTATCCGTCGCAGCAGTTCGGGGATTCTCGACGGCGGAACCCCCACGTCCTCGTTCACTTTGCGAGGCGCAAGCGCGCTTACTGACGAGGAG
>JAGHCW010000192.1 GCA_021160245.1 bacterium
CCAAAGCAAAGTCCAATCGCTCGAAAAATGAACCACCGCAAACCAATACCTCGATATTCATCAGGCCTTATTAGACAGCCTCTGAAATATGGTGATTTGGATGATCGAGCTCTCGGGTCTTCGGCAATCTGACTATTCGAAAATCCTGAACTTGACAGTATTAACGCCTAGACACTATATTCGTCAGTAGTATTGCCATACTCCCCGATAGCTCAGTTGGTAGAGCAGGTGGCTGTTAACCACCGGGTCGGCGGTTCGAGTCCGTCTCGGGGAGCCAAGGTCTGGTGCCCCGATGGCAGAAGCACTCCCTCATATTGACCTGGCCATCCCGGCTTGATGAGCTGTCGCGGCGGGCTATCATTCATTTTGAGACATTGCGGTTGAGTTAGGCAAACAGATGCTGAAATTCGAAATAGAGAAGAAACTAGAGAATTGCGAGGCGCGGACGGGCCTTTTATCGGTCAACGGTCGCACCGTTCAGACGCCCTGCTTTTTCCCAGTCGGAACACAAGGGACGGTAAAGGGCATGACTCCGGACGAGCTTTCCTCCCAGAAGGTTCAGGGCATGTTGTGCAATCTCTATCATCTATACCTTCGGCCTGGAATTGAGACGGTCGAGGCTGCCGGTGGGCTGCATAAGTTCATCAACTGGGACGGTTTCATCATAACCGACAGCGGCGGTTTTCAGGTTTATAGCCTTAAGAGTCTTCGTAAGATAGAGCCGGAGGGCGTCCATTTCGCATCTCACCTCGACGGCTCTTCGCACCTTTTTACGCCTGAGCGCGTGATCGAGATGCAGACGCGTCTAGGAAGCGATGTGGCGATGGTGCTGGATGAGTGTGTGGAGTATCCATCGACATTCGCTTATGCCGAGAGCTCAATGCGTTTGACGCTTGATTGGGCCAAACGCTCAGCAGAGTCTCCGGAACGAGTCGCATCTGCGGTCTTCGGCATCGCGCAAGGAGCGACGTTCCCCGAGCTCAGGAGGGAGTGCGCAAGGGAGCTTGCTGCAATGGACTTCGACGGCCACGCGATTGGGGGGCTTGCGGTTGGTGAGGACAAGAGGACGATGTTTGAGATGCTGGATGAGAGCATTAGTGAGCTGCCTATTGAGAAGCCTCGCTATATGATGGGCGTGGGGTTTCCGATCGATATCGCCCGTGCCGTCCGGCGAGGAGTGGACATATTCGATTGCGTGATGCCAACGCGGAACGCGAGGAATGGGACTTTATTTGTGGATGACGGCAAACTGATCATCAAGAATGCGAAATACGCGACGGATATGCGCCCTATTGAGGAGACCTGCGACTGCTACACTTGTCGAAATTTCTCGCGCGCATACCTCAGGCATCTTCTCATTTCAGGAGAACTGCTCTCACCCATGTTGAATACTATCCACAACATCAGGTATTATATGAGGCTAATGTCCCGCGTGCGGGAAGCGATACGAGATGGCCAGTATCTTGAATTATTGGCGGAACTTGAGGCAAAGCTCTTGAAGGAGAAAGACATTGTTTGAATCTACAGCGTTTGCGATGGCACAAGGCCAGGGCTCTGGAGGTGAGGGTGGCGGCATGTCAGGCCTCCTTATGTTCGTCCCAATTATTGTCATCTTCTATTTTCTGCTCATCAGGCCGCAGCAGAAGAGGGCGAAGGACTTGAAACGGATGCAGGAAGACCTGAAAGTGGGCGACCGAGTATTGACCACAGGTGGGATGCATGGCACCATATCTGGCATATCAGAGAACACAATTACGTTGAAGGTGGCGGAGAAGGTCAAGATCGATTTCGATAGAAGCGGAATAATAGGTCTTCAGAGTACGGGTCCAGATTCTAAATAGCGGGAGAGTTTGCTAAACAAGCAGAAGCTCCTGCTCAATTCTGGTTCTCGACATTCGGCGAGTGGGCTGGGCTCAGTTTCAATCACCCATTGAGCAATCTTTTGGACACATGACAGGGATACTATTCATAAGCGGTACGACCAGGCCTGGCGGCGCATGGGAGAGCCTTAGAGACATTGTTTTTGGCCTTGATAGGCAGGAATTCGAGCCGGCGATAGCTAGCGCCAAACCTCCAGCCTGGACAGGTCCAAAGGATGGCATCAAAAGCGTTCTTGTGAAAATGCCCATGTGGCGAAAGGGGAAGAGCTTACTGCGCATCCCATTTGCGGTCTCTCGACTGAGTCGCGTTCTGCGGTCCTTGAATATCTCTCTGATTCACGCGAATAGCCTCTGGGATGTTCCCTATGCTATATGGGCAGCGCGGCCGTTCGGAATACCCGTTGTGGCCCATATCAGGACGGAAATAACGCGGGACAAGGTGCGTAAATACTCCATTGACAAGGCCGATGCCGTCATCACGACCTCAAGGAAGTCCGAGTCTATGCTTACCAAGTTCCGGCGCCTCGACTCGAAGGTGTGTCATCTGCCAAACGGCGTCGATCTCGATCGATTCGATCCGTCGCTACCGGGTGATGAAACAAGAGCGAAGCACCGGATAGCAAAGGACGCGATAATCTACAGCGCAATCGGTCGCATAGACAAGCTCAAAGGGCTCGATCTCCTCGTCTTGGCGTTCAGCCAACTGCTCAAAAAGGCGCCAAATGCGAGGCTCTTGATCGTCGGCGATAACAGGGGGAAGGGGAGCTCATTCAAGCTTGAGCTTCAAGAACAGATCGCATCGTTTGGACTTGAGAATCATGTAGTATTCCCAGGTCAAGTAACCGATGTAGTCCCATATTATGCCGCGACAGATGTTCTAGTCATGCCAAGCAGGACTGAGGGCTTTGGACGCTCAGCAGTTGAGGCGATGGCGATGGCAAAGCCGGTTATCGCCTCGGATGTCGGCGGCCTGCCGGAAGTTGTTAGGGATAGGAAGACCGGGTATATATTCGGGGATGGGAACGCGGAAGAACTTGCCGAGAGGATGACAACACTCGCGCTTTCTCGGACAATGAGAGTCAAATTCGGAGCAAAAGGTAGAGATGTGGCAGAAAAGAGCTTTGATCTCAACTCGATTGTGGCGGCTATCCAGAACATCTACAGAAGCCAAATCGCCAAGCGTGAGAAGGCCTAGACGATGACGACTGCAAGGGTCCCTATTTTCATGTTCCATCATGTTCTCCCGAAGACGGACGACGCGATAGGCTCATCTCTTGTCGTCTCTTTGGATAAACTTGAGCAAATAGTCACTTGGTTCCTGAAGCGGGATTTTGAGTCGATGACTATGGGGCAGCTGATAATTGGGCTTATGACCGGGGACGCCTCTTGCCTTAAGCGCAAGTTCGTGCTTACTTTCGATGATGGCGCGAGGGATAATTTTGAACACGCTTGTAAATCTCTTCTGAGATTGGGATGTACAGGGACGTTTTTCGTTCCAACGGACTACATAGGCGGGACAAGCGCTTGGCGAAAAGGGAAGCGGGCATTCGAGATAATGACTGAGGACGAGATTGTGGAGCTTCATGGAAACGGCTTTGAGATAGGGTCACATGCATGTTGCCACACAGACCTTACTGCTCTGTCGAACGCTGAGCTAGCGCGGCAGGTGAATGTCTCCCGAGAGATTCTCTCATCAATCATTGGCGCGGACGTTCTCTCATTTGCCTATCCTTATGGGCTTTTTGATCAGAATGTAATAGCATCCGTGAGAAAGTCGGGCTATGCGGGAGCCTGCACGACGCTGAGGGGCTCTGTTCAGGATTCTCGACATGGCTTTGCTCTTAAGCGCATCATGGTAACGGAGGCAACCAGCAGAGTACGGTTGCGTTATTTCATAAGCGGGCTTTTGGATTTTGAGCACAGAAAAGAGTATCTGAAAGCGGTTTCATCACGGCAAAACGGCGGTGAGACCGAATAACTGTGAGACAAGGTCAGGGCTAATCGAGGTTTTTTGAATATGTTAACTGGTGAAGACCTAAAAGCGAAGCTCAAGAGTATTGACAGGTCGGGCTATAAGTCCTACAAGACGCTAGCTGGTCGCTACAAATGCGGAGACTACATACTGATCTTCGACATAATCCAAAGCGACCCCTTTGCCCCTCCCTCACGCATCCGCGTTAGGGTGCCCAGCGATGTGTCGAGATTCCCAAAGGCTCTCTTCTCCTCTGCGCCTCGTAAGAGGGCGCTTGAGGACTTTCTCACTCGTCAGTTTCATGCTGCTACGCAAGAGTCGAAGCGCCGGATAAGGGGCTCCGGGAAAAGTGGTACTCTCGAAATAGCACAATGTGGGCAGGAGGTTCTTGCGCGCAGTTCGATGAAGGTGACGGATGAGTACATTGAGGCGCGATTCGTCGCCGGTCTACCGGCGGATGGCCGAATCATACTGGGCCACGAGGCCTACGCGATGTTCTATGGGGTTCTTCCGGGCCTTGTTCGGAGCGCGTTGATGTATCAGAACCTCGACAGGAACGCGCTCGCGAAACATATAGAAGTTGTTGAGGACCAGGATTACATCAGACAGAGGCTTGAGGAGTTGGGACTCATAGCGTTCGTGGCGGATGGCTCTATCCTGCCTCGGCGCAGCGGAATTGACGATCGCCCGATGTCCGGAATCATCGTTGACGTGGACACACTGGATGTGGTCAACCCGGGTCAAATCGGCGCTAATGTCGTCATTCCCTTTAAGTCTCCCAGAACACTCAGCATGGAGATAAGCACGCCGAACCGCGGTCTAGTCAAAGGCATGGCTCTTAAGCCCGGCGTAACGCTCATTGCGGGAGGTGGATTCCACGGGAAGTCAACGTTGTTATCGGCGATTCAAAGGGGAGTGTATGACCACATCCCCGGCGATGGCCGGGAGTATGTTGTAACTCTCGACACAGCGATGAAGATAAAGGCGGAAGAGGGGAGAAGCATCGAGAAGACGGACATAAGGCCCTTCATAGACAACCTCCCATTCGAGCAAAGCACGATGGCTTTCACAACGCAAAACGCAAGCGGAAGCACGTCCCAGGCGGCGAATATAATGGAATCGCTCGAGATGGGCGCCAATGTGCTTCTAATAGATGAGGACACATCGGCAACGAATTTCATGATTCGGGACGTGAGGATGCAGCATCTGGTTCCGAAGAACAAGGAACCGATCACTCCATTTGTGGACAAAATAAGGCTCTTGTATCGTGACAGAGGCGTCTCTACAATCTTGGTGATGGGCGGCTCGGGCGATTACTTTGAAGTGGCGGACTTAATCCTCGTGCTTGACAACTACATCGTGAGAGACGATACGGTCAGGGCACAGACGATAGCGATTGATAATTGCACGAAGCGCAAGGTCGAGGGAGGAGATGAGTTCGGCGAGGTTGTGAGTCGTTGCCCCATGAGGCGTGCGATGAGCTCCAGGTCAGGCAAGCATGAGGTAAAGATCGACGTTAAGGGGAAAGACAAAATACTCTATGGTGATAGCGAGATCGATCTCTTGGCTATCGATCAGATTGTTGATATTGGGCAAACCCACGCAGTAGGAGACGCGATCTACTACGGGGTGTCGAACTATTTGAAGGATTTGGAGAGCAACTTGACCATATCCGAGCTAGCTTATCACGTTGATGAGGACATTAGAGAAAAGGGCCTGGACATTCTGTCGCCATTCGCTCGTGGAGATTATGCCAGGCCGAGGCGCTTAGAAATAGGGGCAGCGATGAACCGTTTGCGCTCCCTCAAAGTCAGGCAAAATAGACCGGAAAAACAAGTCCAGGAAGGGGCAGAAGTTGACAAGGAATCTGTTATTTAAATCCATCTTCGTTGTGGCGCTGGTCGTGCTCGTGGGGTATGCCGCCTTTCCGCCAAGCGAGAAGGTGATATTGGGTTTGGACTTAAGAGGGGGCATCCACCTTGTGCTCGAGGTCCAAACGGACACAGCAATACAGGGCGAGTTATCTGAAATGAAGCGGCGCCTGGTCAATCTTCTGCAGGACAGCGACATCCCGCTAACTTCAGAGCGAGTGGCAGACGATCTGACAATTCGTCTTGTGGTTTCGAACACGGACGTCAAGACGCGGGCGATGGCGAAGCTCGTCGAGGAAACAAAGGACTTTGACATACTCGCCACAGAGCTTAAAGGCGAAGAGTGGGAATTGAAGATCTCGCTCAAATCGGCCCAGGACAAGCGGTTAAGAGACCAATCCGTCCGGCAAGCCCTTGAGACAATCCGAAATCGAGTGGACGAGCTCGGAGTTGCGGAGCCAACCATTCAGCGGGTTGGCATGACCGGCAATCGGATACTAGTCCAGCTACCGGGCGTCGTGGACCCTGAGCGCGCAAAGATGATCATCGGCCGGACTGCTATGCTTCAACTTCGCCTCTTGAAAGAAGAAGCAGCCACCAAAGAAGAACTTCTGGACAAGCACAACGGCAAAATACCCCCAGAATCCGAGATACTCCGGATCGCGCCTCCTCGAGCAAGTGAAAAGAAAGAGGACAACTATGCGATCGTTGAGAGGGATGTAATCGTATCCGGCGCAGACCTTGAGGACGCGCGGTTAGGGCATGATGAGTTCAATATGCCTGCGGTCGATTTCCGATTGACAAGAAAAGCTGGCACTGTTTTCGGGAAATTCACAGAGACACACATAAACGAGAGGCTGGCCATTGTCCTGGATAACAGAGTGGAGTCGGCGCCATCCATTAGGACTCGCATTAGCACAAATGGGCAGATAACGGGCAATTTTACCGTTCAAGACGCGGATGACCTCGCAGTCATTCTTCGAGCGGGTGCGCTTCCTGCCACGGTCAAGTATCTGGAAGAGCGAACGGTTGGTCCGTCGTTAGGATTAGACTCCATCAAGAAAGGCGCGCTCTCGGCGCTGCTTGGCGGCGCGCTTGTGGCCCTCTTCATGCTGTTTTACTACCGTCTTTCTGGGCTGGTTGCGAACTTCGCGCTTGGCCTCGATTTGATACTTCTGGTGGGTTGCCTCTCACTCTCAGGCGCGGCTTTGACACTACCCGGCATCGCCGGTATCATCTTGACGCTCGGGATGGCAGTTGACGCTAACGTTCTCATCTTCGAGCGAATAAAGGAAGACCGCCGCGCTGGTAAAACGATCAGGGCTTCTATTCAAGGGGGCTTCAAGCGAGCATTTCTGACAATCGTTGATGCGAACGTCACGACGCTTATCGCTGCGGTCGTTCTCTTCCAGTTTGGAACGGGGCCGGTTCGGGGCTTTGCCGTCACCTTGATACTGGGCATATTGGCCAGTATGTTCACAGCTCTTTTTGTTTCGAAGATAATCTTCGAGATTGCTATCACTAAGTTTAACATCAAGCGACTCAGCATTTAGACTTTCTGCTTCAAGGGGAAAAAAATGGAAATACTCAGAAGCGCTGATTTCAAGTTCATTGAGGTCCGGCGCAAGGCGTTCATCTGTTCCGCGATTCTGATACTTGCAGGCCTTCTGTCGTTGATCATAAGAGGAGGGCCCAACTACGGTATCGACTTCGAAGGTGGAACACTCATTCAGATGAAGTTCATGGAGCCGGTCGGCGTTTCAGCATTGAGGAACACACTCAACGGCATAGGCTATGGCGACGCCATAATTCAGGAGTTCGGCTCTTCAAAGGAGGTGCTGATTCGAATCAGGGAAGAAGATGATGATGCCCTGCAGCAGAGCTCTGTTGCCCCAAAGATAGTAGCTGCAATTCGCTCATCGGTATCGAAAACGGGGCCAAGCAAAGGCCTTTTGGATATCAATTCCATAGGCGCAAGGGAGATAAGAAACATCCTAATGACGCTTCCATCTCTCGCAGATAACGAGACCGAGGCGTCGGCCATAAGCGATTCGATCGTGGCTCAACGAACCGAGGCAGGCGGCCTTTTTTCAAACATCTCGGCGCTCTCGACGATTCCGAGGGTAACTCCGGAGATACTAGACTTCCTGAAGGGGAAGACCTATGCAGGCGATTTCATTGTAGTTCGTCAGGAGATGGTTGGACCAAAGGTGGGCAAAGACCTTCGTGGCAAGGCGCTGCTGGCAATCTTTTGGGCAGTGCTTGGAATCCTTGTGTATATCTCCATCAGGTTCCGCTTCCGGTTCGCCGTCGCGGCCATTGTCGCCCTTATTCACGATGTCATGATAACCGTGGGCCTTTTCTCGATTCTCGATCGAGAGATATCTCTGACGATCATTGCGGCGCTATTGACGATCGTGGGTTACTCCCTGAACGACACAATTGTGGTGTTTGACAGGATACGAGAGAACTCGAAGGCGCTTAGGAGTCTCCCCATTGCGCAGCAGCTGAACAAGAGCATCAATATGGTGCTTTCGAGAACACTTCTGACATCACTCACTACTTTCATGGTCGTCTTTTGCCTCTTCGTGTTTGGAGGCGAGGTGATTCGTGATTTCGCTCTAGCCCTGATGATCGGCGTTCTCGTGGGAACTTATTCCTCGGTCTTTGTGGCAAGCCCAATCCTCTTTGAGTGGGAACAATTCGTTAAGGGCCGGAAGCAAGAGAAGGCGTCTATGAGTGGGTTAAAGGCTCATCCCGCAAGCGCCCGGAAGGTTCCAAAGTCCAAGCGCTCCAAAAAATAGTGTTGGGAAGCTAGAAATTGGCTCGCAAAAGGACAGTGCGGAATATCGAGCTCATGTC
The DNA here is from genome assembly GCA_021160245.1 of bacterium. Lineage (GTDB taxonomy): Bacteria > B130-G9 > B130-G9 > B130-G9 > B130-G9 > JAGHCW01. The sequence continues at coordinate 8,586 of JAGHCW010000192.1, forward strand.
CCCTGGCCATGCGACTCGGCTTGAAGCTCTAAAGCGAACGGTTGCGGCGAAGCACCCGCGGACCCGCGCGACCGATGCGATTGATCGGGCCTTCTACTTCGCGGCTGAGTATCATCTGGGTCAGAGCCGTCATTCTGGCGAGGACTACATTGAGCACCCTCTCGCTGTGGCCGAGATACTCGCTGAATGGGAGCTCGCACCCGAAGTCATCATAGCGGCGCTGCTTCACGATGTTATTGAGGACGCCTCGGCTGACAAGATCGTCGAGAAGACCCGACCTAGCGATGCAAGGAAGATCATCCCTCTCCCTGGCGAGGCAATTACCAGGGAGCAAAAAGCCGAAACCCAGATGCTCCTCAAGCGGCAGATAACGGAGGAATTCGGCGAGGATATAGCCAATATCGTGGAGGGTCTGACCAAAGTAGACCGGCTGATGCTCGAGTCCCGGGAGGAGCGTGTCCTTGTGAATCTAAGGCGATTCTTCGTCGCAATAGGCAAGGACCTGAGGATTGTGCCGATAAAGCTGGCCGACAGGCTCCACAACATGCGGACCTTGGATTCCCTCAAGGAGTGGAAGCGGAAGAGGACTGCGAAGGAGACGCTTAACCTCTACGCACCGCTCGCCTATCGATTCGGCATGGGCAGTATTCAGAGCGAGCTGGAGGACCTTGCATTTGAGTATCTTCTGCCGGAAATCTATCAAAAACTCGTTTCCAGGCTCAAGACGACGGAGGCCCAGGGGCTCGCAGCGATGGCGGCAGCAGAAAAGGGACTCACGAAAAGGCTTCAAGCGGCCAAGATTCCGGCCAAGATAACCACGCGGTTCAAACACTACTACAGCATATATCGCAAAATGATGAGGCAGAAGCTCTCAATCGACGAAGTGCTGGATATCGTCGGGATGAGAGTCATAGCCACAACGGAGCGAGACTGCTACCGGGTGCTTGGCGAAGTGCATTCACTCTGGCTGCCGATACCGGGCATGTTCAAGGACTATATCGCCAGCTGCAAGCCGAACATGTATCAATCGCTACACACAGTCGTGCTGATAAAGCCCGGCTATCAGATGGAGATACAAATAAGGACACAGCAGATGCACCTCGTTGCGGAGAGGGGTATTGCCGCTCACTGGCGTTACAAGGCGGAGGCCGACGAGAGCATTCTCAACAAGATGTACAAGGAAAGCGAGGAAGGCCAGTGGGTTGAGGAGTTCATAACCGGCTATATTGAGAAGGAGAAGGGCACGGGACTCCTGGACGATATCCGGACAATGCTCCAATCAGAGGACGTTTACGTCATGACGCCTCGTGGAGAGATGAGGTGTTTCCCAGACGGTTCTACGCTTATTGATTTTGCTTATGCCATTCATACATCGGTCGGGCACTCCTTTCTCTCCGGCAAGGTGGCAAATGTACTCAAACCACCGGACTATCTGCTCAAGACAGGCGACGTGATTGAAATAATCACTGAGAAGAGCGCGAGGCCCAAGAAGGAGTGGCTCACGTTTGTTAAAACCCCACACGCTCGCCACTCCATCCAGAAGTGGTTTAGGGTCGAGGAGCGAAGAATAACAGCTGATATAGGACGGTCGGTTCTGAATGGAAAGCTCAGAATGGCGAAGATCGCTCAGAAGGAGTTCTATAAGTCGCCAGCTCTGCCTGCCTTCATACACGCTCAAGGTCTCTCGGACCAGAGCGATCTGTTCGTCCAGATATGTTCGGGCAAGTTGAAGGAGTATGACGTCCTTCAGGGGGTTCTTCCGAAGAATCAGTTTGAGAAAATCCGCAATCTCGCAATCTCCAAGACCTCGCCTAAGGCCGATCTGCTCGGCAGAATAAGGGCTTATGCCGACGAGGAACTGGTCATATCCGATGCGACGAGTTCCGAAATTATACTAGCGAGATGCTGCCACCCAATCCCGGGGGACCAGATAGTCGGCTACATCAAGCGAGGAAGTGGCGTTACCATCCATAGGATCGAGTGCCGAGGCATTGAGCAGATCCTGCCGGACAGCATAAGAATTATTCGTGATATTAGATGGGATGTCCCCGAGGAAAAGACGTTCGATGTGCCTCTGAAACTGCATTCAATAAACAGAAGAGGCATACTCGTTGACATCACAAAGGCGCTCTTTGATGCCAGCATTGATATGCGACAGCTGAAGAGCGAGGCCTTGCTCGACGGGACCATTATCTTCAGAATGGATGTCCTCGTCTCCTCGGCAAGTCAGCTTGAGCGGGCATTGGACTCGCTGAAAGACATCGTGGGTATGGTCGAGCTAGAACGGAAGTAGTCACTTGTTTTAAGGAGAACTTGGATGCCGAAAAGAACGATATCTACAGAAGATGCGCCGGCCGCCATTGGGCCATATTCTCAGGCAACGATTGCAGGCGGCTTCCTTTTCATATCGGGTCAAATACCAATTGATCCCAAGACGGGGCTTCTCACAAAACAATCACCCGCGGAGCAGATGCGCCTCGTCATGAACAACATCGGCGCCATCCTCAAGCAGGCAGGGGTGTCATTCAAAGATGTTGTGAAATGCGGCATATTTGTAACTGATCTCGGCGAATTCAAGGCGATAAATGCGGTCTATGCTGAGTTTTTTGATGACCAGCCCCCGGCCAGAGCAACGATTGAAGTTAGCGCATTACCCCTCGGCGTTGACGTTGAGGTCGATGTAATAGCTTACGCCGGAGAGTAGTCCGGGACGAGGCGCGGTGAATTGGGCTGAAATTGGCTACTCGACTTTCAAAATAGCCATGAAGGCCTCCTGGGGGATGGCGATGGAGCCAAGCTGCTTCATCCTCTTCTTGCCCTCCTTCTGCTTCTCCAAGAGCTTTCGCTTTCGCGTAACGTCCCCACCGTAACATTTGGCCGTGACGTTCTTGCGCAGCGGCACGACGCGCTCGCGGCAGATGATCTTGCTGCCGATGGCCGCCTGGATTATGACTTCATAGAGCTGCCTTGGGATGTTCTTCCTCATGCGCCTCACAAGTTGAATGCCTCTTTCATAAGCATTCCTCTCATGGGTCATAAGGGAAAGCGCGTCAATTGGTTGGCCGTTGATTAGGATATCCACTTTGACTATTGGCGACTGCTTATAGCCCCTATGCTCATAGTCGTATGACGCATAGCCCTTTGAAACGGATTTCAACTTGTCGTAGAAGTCGAAGATCGTCTCGTTAAACGGCATATCGTAGGAGAGCAGCAATTTCCCTCCGCCAACATACTCCATCGACTTCTGAATGCCGCGCCTGTCCGTTAGTAGTTTCAGAATGCCCCCGATGAACTGGTCCGGCACAATTATCGTGCAGCGGATCAGCGGCTCACGGATGTGGTCAAGGTCCTTGGGGTCGGGCATCTTCTGAGGATTATCCACATATATAGTCTTTCCGTTCGTTAGGGCGATCTCATAGCCAACGTTCGGCGCGGTCGAGATGAGCTGCACGTCGAACTCACGCTCCAGCCGCTCACGGACAATCTCCATGTGCAAGGTCCCCAAGTAGCCACACCGAAAACCAAGCCCCAGCGCGTTAGAGCTCTCCGGCTCGTATGTAAATGCCGGGTCGTTTAGCTGGAGCTTGTCCAGCGCAGTCCTCAACATATCATACTCGCTCGTTGAAATAGGAAATAGACCGCTAAAGACAACCTGCTTAACAGGCAGATAGCCCGGCAGCGGCTCCTCCGCTCCATGCTTGGAAACCGTAATCGTATCGCCCAGAGTACTATCCTCCACGCGTTTGATATTGGCCAAGAGAAAACCGACCTCCCCAGCCAGAAGCATATCAGTCGGCTCGGCTTTCGGCGCAAAGAAGCCCAATTGAAGCACCTCAAACGTCTTTCCTGTTGACATAAACGATATCTTATCTTTGATTCTGACTTTGCCATCTACAACTCTCACCAGTAACACAACGCCGTGGTATTGGTCATAAAACGAGTCGAAAACGAGCGCCCGAAGCGGGGCTTCAAGGTCGCCTTCGGGCGGCGGGATACGCTCCACTATGGACTCCAGAAGAGCATCAACCCCCACGCCGCTCTTTGCGCTCACCGGAATACAGAGGTCACGCTCGATCCCCAAGACATCCTCGATCTGCTGCCTCGTCTCCTCTACCTGGGCATTTGGCAGATCGATCTTATTGATTACCGGAATTATCCTAAGATCACCTTCCATAGCAAGGTAGAAATTAGCGAGCGTCTGGGCCTCTACTCCCTGCGCCGCGTCGATTACGAGAATTGCCCCCTCACAAGCGGCAAGACTTCGTGATACTTCGTAAGTAAAATCAACATGGCCTGGCGTATCGATTAGGTTGAATATGTATTCTTGACCGCCCTTTGACAGGTATTTCAACCTGACCGTTTGAGCCTTTATAGTAATGCCTCGTTCGCGCTCAAGGTCCATAGTATCCAGCACCTGATCTGCCATCTCTCGCTTTGACAAGGCGCCGGTCATCTCAATGAACCGGTCAGAAAGCGTCGATTTCCCGTGATCGATGTGCGCGATTATCGAGAAATTGCGGATCCTCCGCCGGTTATCGTCAAAAGAACCCGCAAGGCCGGGCCGCCCCTGTTGAATCTCAACCAACGCTACAATCCAATGCGTATCGCACCGCGCCTATGCAGCCCGCCATATCGCCAAGCGCCGCCTTTTCGACAGAAAATTCCCTTGTCCGGGCCAGAAGAGAACGCTCGTTCGCCTCGTCCCGCGCGACCTTGATGATGTCAAACTTCATGTTGACCATGCGCCCACCCAAGAGCGCCACATGAATGCCACAAGTGTCGCACAACGCGGCCATGGCGATGCCAAGGTATTTCCCGGCCTCGCTGAGAAGACGGCAAGCAAGCGCATCCCCATTCAGTGCGGCTTGGTCAATCAACTGGGGATTCAGTCTGCTGTCATCATCGCCCATCATGTCCCACATTTGGGACGCAATGCCGTCGCTTCTGCATCTTAACGCCCTGGAGCATAGGCCAGAAGCAGAACAATACGCCTCCAGGCAGCCCCTCTTGCCACAAGCGCAAATCTCGCCGTCCGGCTGAACAGTCAGGTGCCCAAGCTCCGCGGCATATCCCGACCCTCCCCAGAACGGCTTGCGATTGATAATCAGCCCAGACCCGAGACCCGTCCCAAGAGTAATATGGACGAAACTGCTCTTGTCTGAGCCAGCCCCAAGCCACATCTCGCCTAATGCGGCTAGGTTGGCGTCATTGCCCAGATAGACATCAATCCCGAGTCGATCGCAAAGCAGCTCGGAGAGAGCCAGATCAACAAAGTTTGGAAGATTCGGCGAATAGAACACGAGTCCTTGCGAGCTATCGATGATCCCCGGAAAGCCTATTCCGCAAGCTGAGGCGCTACACCCCGCGTCGCGATGCAATTTCGATACTATTTCGTCGATTGCGTCGACTAGCAACGCCACGTCATCAATCGGCGTCCTCTCCTCATGACTTGAAAGGACCTTCCCAGACTCGTCCACAATGGCGCCGCGGAGGTTCGTCCCTCCCACGTCTATTCCCAACAAGGGCATACTAATTCCTGTCCTAACCGCTACTCGATGAATATCCAAATAAGAAGATAGAAAATAGCGGTCAACGACACGGCGATAAGCAGCGCAACTTTATGATATTCCCAACCATAGCTCTCCTCGGCTTGCTCAGTCTGCTCGGCCGTCTCAACCACATCTTCTTGTCGCTTTTCCCTCGCCAATTCAAATAACCTCTCTCGTCTCTGGATTCTTGCTCCCAGTCCTAATAAGCTCCACAATACTTGAGGTGGAGATACTCTCAACAAGCGGAATCCGCATTACATCTCCTCCCTGGCTCGTAACAAACTCCCGACCTATTATCTCGTTCATCGCCCAGTCAGAGCCCTTAATCAAGACGTCTGGCACAATCGTCTCAATGACCATCTGCGGGTCGTCTTCATCAAATTCAAGAACATAATCCACGAACAGCAAAGCGGACAGCACTTCCATCCTCTCCACCGACGGCGTTAGCGGTCGCGTCTTCCCTTTTAATCTTCTGATTGAAGAATCGGAGTTCACTGCCACAACGAGAACGTCGCCACAATTCCTGGCAGCGGACAAATATCGGACGTGCCCGTTGTGCAAAAGGTCAAAGCATCCATTCGTGAAGACGACCTTCTTCCCCAAGGCCTTGAGCCCAGAGACGATGCCCGGCATCTCAGCAAGTCGTCGCACCTTCGAATCGCCTGCACGCATAATACACTATCCCTTACCGGAAATGCTACTGCTCATTAGACCCGGCGGCTGAATCGTCCAGCCATCGCTTTAGCTGCGCAAAGATGGCCATCGCATCGGGCCTAACCTCGGTTGCGCCTGCATCGGCCGGCTTGGCCTCGTCGTGCATACATTGCGCCTCCGCAGCTTCCTCCGCTATATCCGCCTCGGTCTCGGGCGACTCTTCAAGGTCATTCTCCTCGATTGCCTCAGAATGCACCCCAACTTCAGAGACCTCCTTCAGCTCCTTCGCGGGCAGATCCCGCTCTTCCCCTGCTAGCTCGTCCTCATCCTGAGGCTCCGGCTCAACCGCCGGTCCGGCGGGGATGATTGGCGAGTCTGTCTCATCAGTGGCCGGGTCCTCAGCAGCTGAGCTGGAAGCCACCTCGCTCTCCAGCATACTCTCCGGCTCGGACTCGGGCTCCGATTCCATACCCGGATAGACCGCCGAGCGTTCCGCCTCGGACTTCTCCCTTGCCTCTTGCGCCTGAGAGAGAAGCCACTGACACTCCTCACATTGCGGATCAGTCTCGAGTATCGTGGTTAGCACGTCGATCGCCTCTTGATAGTGGCCCTGTCCCATATAGAGCTTGGCGAGGCTGAGGGTGGGTATCCCGACAAATCCGCTGTCAGCCTTCTCCCTATCCTCTGTCTTTGCCTCGCTATCGACTAGCCGCTCGAGGCGCTCGATGTGGCTATTGACATCGTGACCTAGCAACTTAAATCTCAACATGCCCTGATACGTCCGCAAGGCCGCGTTCAAGTCGCCTGATAGCTCTTGCGCCTCGGCCAATCTTCTCGCTGCCAAGAGATTGTCTCTGTCGCGAGACAGAATGGGCTCTAGAAGAGCCCTCGCCTCCATGGGTCTCTCCAGAGCATTCAAAACACTTGCCAGTGACACTTTCACCGAAGAGAGGTCCGGAAAATGCTTGCTTGCCTCCCTCAAAACATCCTCGGCCGCATCGAGCATCTCAGCGCTCTCATACAGCCTGCCCAAAGTCAGGAAGTACTCTAGCCGTTTCTCCTTCCGGAGTAGCTTCGTGTATCTAGCTATGTCCTTGTTAAGCTTTCTCTTTCCCATCGCCACAGATTCTGAATTCCTCTAAACCTCTCATAATAGGAGCATCGTGTCTGATCCATGCTCTCATGTCAAACCCTCGGCAACACGCAAGGCTCCTCCCATGAATTTGACCTCAGATTCTGAATATGCTGCATTATGTGGCCATTTGTGCGAAATGTGACAGAAACTCTCCCGCCAAGGTCGCGGATGTTCGCTGACGAAGTTGGTGAAGCGGCTCATGCCCGTGTTCGCAACCTGATTCGTCGGGGATTGACGATATCGGATGCTTGTCGAGCAGCGTATAGGGGCCGCGGGCCATGGCGTTGCTCTCGATTACGGCAAATCAATGTCGCCTACCCTAAACGGTTCTTCTCCGGACTTGGACTCGTGGCTCTGCACACACAATGGCAACGCCTTCGCAATGCCTCATGCACCGCCGCGGAACGGAACCGTACGCCCGGTGGTGTGGGAGGACGGCGGAGCAATCCAACCTCCTACCCGATGCTTTGTAGCAGGCGATCCAGAGAATGGAACCTTGTCGGCCAGAGCCAGAGGCCGCGGCAAGTGAAAGCGGCGCCAGGTCACCGTACTCCAAGAGGTCACTCGCCGATTGCGTTAATCTCATCTCTCGGACAGCCATTCACGAATGCTACCGAGGCGCACGGACGTTTACGGCTCAAATGTCCACTCGGCGCTTGCCAGGTTGCTGATTCCGACCTTAGTGCCCTCTCCATTCCCGACATCGCAAGCTCCCAAGTGTAGCCCCCGTCCTGGCTCTTGAGGGTCCAGCGCGACCGCTTGGACACCTGCACATTTTTGCGCGTCCCCCTCCATAGACATAAGGTCCCAGCTGTGTCTGTTGTCCGTGGTTCTGAAAAAGCCGGTGTCGGATGAGACGAAGATCGCGCCCGGGTGGCTGGGATGGAACGCCATGTCGACGACCGTACTGCAGGCAATGCCGAGATTGGCAGCGCTCCAGCTGAGGCCCCGGTCAACAGTCCTGTAAACGCCGAACTGTGCCCCGACGTAGGTCACGTCGGCAGATACAGGTGAGGCGATCAACCGACGCGCGTGGTAGCCAACATCGAGGCCCTCGTCACGCCGCTGCCAGCTCTCGGCCCCATCCTCTGAAACGTACAACCGTTCATTGCTAGCGCAGTAGAGCACATCGGGGGCCACGGACGAAACCACCAGGCGATCTACCCGAAGCTCCGAGAGCCCGGCGTTCTTCGGCGCCCAGTTGATTCCGCCATCAACGCTCTTGACAACACCAAAGTCGCGTGTACACGCATAGAGGGTGTCTGGGTCCTCGGGGTGCACCGCAAGGTCGTATATAGAAATAGACTCTAGCTCCTCAGATACGACCGGCTCCCAGGCGCCTGCGAAGGTCTGGCATCTGTAAATGCCCCCTGAGCTACCGCACAAATAGACCCGCGAGGGATCGCTCAGATCGAATCTGACGAATCTTGCCTCGTAGTTCTCGGGCAGACCTTCGTTTCGCAAGAGCCACTGGTTACCCGAGGAGGTGGAGCGGCAGACACCCTTATCCGTGCAGGCCCAGACGACCTCTGGGTTTCTCGGATCGATGGCGACGGAGTTGGTGCGTGCGCCAACGAAAGCCTCGTCCACGACGCATTGCCAGCTGATGCCGCCGTCCAGCGAGAGCCAGACGTTCCACCCAGTAGTGGCAATTACCAGGTCCCGACCAGCTCTGGCGGCCGAGACCGAGGCAGGACACAAGTTATAATCCTTGTCCACGCGCTCCCAGCCGGCGCCTCCGTTGAGCGACTTGAAGAGGCCTCCATTACAACAAACGAACATAACGTCGGGGTCCTCCGGCGCCATAACCAGGTCCGAAGCCCTGTCCCCGTACGGTCGATCGGACGCCATATACCGCCGACTGCGAAGCCCGCCAGGGCCAAACAGCAGACCATGCCAATCAAAACAAACAGAAAGTCCAGTCTCATCTAACCATCCTCCACTCATCTCTTCAATCACATTCCTAACACAAAAACCTCTTAATCGACCAAGGGGCGCGGGTGGGCCGAGCCCGCGCACCGAGGCTCACAGAATCCGCTCTACTGGCAGTCGATGTAGAAGCTACCCGACTGTTTGCAGGTAGTAGGAGCCGCACTATCGTACATGTCGTAGAGCACTGTCGTCTCATTGTCTATTTCATACTTAGCGGAGGTGTAGTAGTGATAGTAGCACTCGTTCTCCTCATCGTAACCGGAGACTTCTTTCGTCATCGGGGCATACGGACCGCTATTGCCCAGGCTGGACCAAAGGGCGCCTGCATCGTGAGCGCAGCATTCGTCCTTGTCCCAATGCTTGGCTGTAAATGTCGTCTCGGATTTATCCAATGGCAGTGGGACACACGTGAGAATGCGGGCACTGACAATGCAGTTGGTCACGGACTGCCCGCCGTCCCGGCCAGAATCATCATCCCGGACTTCAGCTGTGCCGGGCGTCCCAGAACCACTCGAACCAGTGAAATCGGAGATAGCAAATGCAATCGACCCAGCAGCAACTAGCGCAAGGGGTCGCGGTCTTGGCTTGACTCTGCTTGCCAACACTTGCAGACTACATTTGCAGAGTTTATGGAATCTTAAAGTGCATCAATTGTCTAGAAACAGGAGGTGTTCGGATGAACTTCAGCCGTAACGTAGTCCTAGTGGTAGTCTTATGTCTTTTGCTGGGCGTTCCGCAAGTTTGGGCAGGCTCAAAAGACAAGCCCGCGACATTTCGGGAGATGATCACGAAGAAGGCCGCGCCTGAGCCGCGCGTTGCCTCGGCCGCTATTTTCAGAGAGAAGGCGAATCAGCTAGCTATCTTTGGCGGGTGGTTGCAGATGCTCAGTTCTAAGGGGGATATCTGGACTCTCGACTTGAAGACCAAGGAATGGTCAAGGATCAAGCCCAAGAATGGTGATCTTAAGAAGATCGCATTGTCGTCAACCGCGGTTTATGACAAGGCGCGGGACCGGCTGATTGTGATGATGCTGAAGATAGATGGTGGCTTTGAGACACACTGGTATAGTTTTGCGGATAATAAGTGGAATGCCGTCCCATCGACCAGCGATACTCCCTCGGCCAGAGAAATTCCCAAGCCGGCCCAAGATACTAAAACGGACTCGTTGGTCCTATTTGGCGGTTCGGCGTGGGCCAATCCCGATTTTACTCGGTATCGTATCATGTATTACAACGACCTATACACTCTGTCTCTTAAAGACCTCAAGTATAAGAAGCTTGAGGCAAAGGGCCAGATTCCCCAACCGCGAGGCGGGCATTGCCAGATATATGATCCCAAGACGCAATCTGTTGTGGTTTTTGGTGGCGTCGGAGCGGATAAGCAAGGTGCGACAGTCGTATTCAATGACCTTTACGTACTCGATCTTAAGACAATCGAATGGCGAAAGATCAATGCAAAGGGCATCACGCCTAGACCGAGGTCTTTGCATTCCGCGGTTTACGATCCCCTAAAGCATCGGATACTCGTATTTGGTGGCGAGGGAGCAAAGGGCAAATTATTCGCAGAAATCCTCCAGCTTGACCTGAAAACTTACACATGGTCGCTTGCAAGCACTAAGTCTCCTATTACATTGCAGTTATCAAATACTGCGTCCACTTGGGACCAGAAGGGCAAGCGCGTTCTCCTTTTTGGAGGCGTGCAGCCGGGCATGATGTTTATGAACTCAGTTTGGGAATTCGTTACAAAATAGACATTGAGGTCTTGGGTGACCTCCACTTTCGTGGCCCGCGAGTCGGACACACAGTCATTAGCGATGCTGCGGGTGGTCTGGGCAGGAATGACAGAAGGGGGAGGAGTTGCCGAGAGTACTGATAATTACTACGGAGCTGTTGCCGACGCTGCCGTGCCTTACCGTCGGTGGCAGCCAGCGAACACACGCTTTGGGTGAATCGCTGAAGCTCAAGGGGCATGAGGTGATTTACTCACTTCCACTTGAGCATCTTCGGGGTATAAAGCCCCTGCCTGAGAGACTTCTCGAAACCGCCCACTCTCTCTTAGACATTGATGAGATCATAGAGCGAGTTTCTCCTGACGTGGTTCTCTTTGCGGCGCCTTATCTCGCTCGATTTATGCAAGAGCAGAGAGTTCCAGTCGTCATGGACATGGCTGCGAATGTGGAATTGGAGACCGCTTTTGCGCCCGGCGAGAACTTCATTGACGTGATGTCAGGCCGGTTGGACCAGTATCGCAAGGGCGATTTTTTCATCCTGGGCAGTCCGCGTCAGCTCTATTGGTACTCAGCGTTTCTGCTGCTTTCGGGAATTCCGGTGAATGACGACTATTTTAGCGTCGTGCCTATCTCCTGTTCTCCGGAGCAGCCTGATATCCCCGAACGCAATGAGCTCAGATTCCTTTGCGCTGGGATGTTCTATCCATGGCAGGACCCATTTGAGGCCCTGAAAGACGTATTATCTACGCTGGAGGAACACAGTAGAGGAGAACTTCATATATTCGCCGGCAGAGAGCACCCCGCCTGGAAGAGCATCTCATCTTCACTTTTCGACCCCGAGGCTGTCCTGGGTGAGAGCGATCGGCTCTTCATCAAGGGCATCTTGCCTTTTGACGAGGCGATGGATACTTGGAAACACTACTCATGCGCCATCGATGTTATGAAGCCCAATATAGAACGCATGCTAGCAAATCCAATGCGGACCACAACTTACCTTTGGCTGGGCATTCCGGTCATAGTGTCCGACTTCTATTGGGTCTCGGAGCTTGTACGGGAGTATGACGCCGGCTGGGTCGTTTCGCCGAATGACACTGGCGCGGTTCGGGAGATCGTCAAGATGATACTTGGGCGCCCGGAGATCTTGGAAGAACGCGCGCGCAACGCTCAGAAACTCGTCGCAGACCGTCTTACATGGGACAAGAGCATCGATGGCCTCGACGCCTTCTGCAAAAGCCCCAAGAAGCTGCAGAAGCGACCGAGTATCCTGAGCACGCTGACGGGTGAACTGAACCGGCTCTATTCCGAGAACATAGCGTTGGGTAGGAATGTCGGTCACGTCGAGGGTAAACTGCAATTCTCTCGCGAGGAGATTGAGCGACGTATCCAAGAACTGGTAGAGCAAAAGGCAGATAACGCTGACATCAGGAACAGAATTGACGCCATTCTAAACTCTCGCACTTGGAGGCTAGTCCAGTTCATCAAGCACAAGCTGCTTAGAATGAGGCGCACGCCCTCAGAGTCCTGAGAGAAGCCTCAATAACACCTCGCTCATCGTCACGATGTCCAACGCGTTGTGGTGGATGATGTCTTTGACCCGCTGGGCGTCCTTTGTCCTAACGAAATCGTGATACGCCTTCGGAATGAGCGCCCCCGGTATGTCCCCGCGACGTTGCCGATTGCATATTCGCGCCTCAAGCGTCTGGAGCTTGCAGTTTGGGAACTTGCCCTTATATCGCCGGCGCGCCTCGTGTATCAAGTCAAAATGAAACTCCGTCCAGTGAAACGGCACGCGATGATAGACTGAGCGGTCCTTCAGAAAAGGCAGATCGAATGACTTACCGTTATACGTAACGACGGTCTCGTAGTCCTTCATCCGCTCCCAGAAATAGTGCAGCAGCGGCTTTTCCTCAGAATAGTCCCGCGCGAGGAGCTGGTCCATGATCATCCTCTCGCCCGAAAGGTACTGGACCCCAACGAGGAAAACAGGCACAGCCGATAGCCCACAAGTCTCGATGTCCAAATAGAGCATCTTCCTGTGATCTACCTCGCAGAATCGCTTCATATCGGGATGAAGCTTGTCAACGTCAACGCCAATCGCGCCTCGTTTGAAAACGAGGCAATAATGTGATGTGAATCGCTCCGCAGCGCGCCAGATGTCCGAAAGGTCTCGTCTTATTAGCAGAAACACGCCGTGGGGCGTTTGGATTTCCTGCCCCGGAAGATCAACTGGCGGCTCGATAAACTCAAGAATCTGATTCTCGCGCTTGGGCGCAGTTTTGGCCGTTTTGGGTTGCTTCTCAGCTTGTCTGTCGCTGCTGGGCGGCGCCCTCAGCTTGCCGCGATTCAGCTCTCGCAGCCGCCGGCGAATCTCATCCGTTATGACCATCGATCTCGCCCCCTATCAACGCTCCAACGTGATTATATCAGCAGAGACCTCTATAACGACCGCGTCGATCGGCGCGTGAATCGGCGCCCCAAGCTGCCCCTTGTTGATCGAGGCGATGAGCTGGCCTTTTTTCACACGTTCTCCGACGACCACAATTGGACACGCTGCCTCGCCCACATGCTGTTGCATGGCGACTTTCAGCTTTGAGACCTCCAGTTGACCCGCAAAGGTGGGTGGCGGGCCATCGAGATGAAGAACGCCGAGCCTGGCTTTCAGCCGCGAGGATGGGAGCCGCCTATCGTGATACTCGGGCCTCGGCTGAGTGCTGCCGCCGTCCTGCCTCGGACGCGGATACTCCTGCTTCAAAAAGACATTCACTCGCCTCGGTGAAATCTCGAGCGGGCAGGAGTAAAGCGAGCATATTCCGCATTCAGAGCAAAAGTGCGACTCGGCGAGGACACCATCCCCAAGGGCCCGGGTGAAGCCCGACCGCCGCATAATGAGATGAGGCCTGATATTGTGCCCCAGAAGATAACGAGGACAGAGCTCAGTGCAGAATGTGCATTGGTCGCAGACGGACATGCTGATCTTGAAGACTCGATTCAAGGATGAGGACCGCTCCATGATGGCCCTCGAATCGCTTGATAGAACGACAATGGCTGAGGTAGTTTTCTTGACCCAAGCCCTCCCTGGATCGACCAGATTGCCCATCATCACGCCGCCATCAAGAACCGAGAGCCCTTTCGAAGAAGTCAAACCGCAAGCGCGCAGCAGATCATCAAATGATGTCCCAATAGGAACCATATAGACCGCAGGCCTCGGCGCCTCTCCACAGACCGAGACCATCCGCTCAGTGACCGGAAGGCCTCTTGAGGCGCGGGCAATGTTGTGCAACGTGGCGACATTATGCACGATCACGCCAACATCAATCGGCAAGCCGCCCTGTGGGATTACGCGACCGGTCGCCTCGAATGTCAGAACGAACTCGTCACCGACAGGATAGACATCCGGAAGCTGCAAGAGCTCGATCCTGTCGTAAGGAGCGCTTGCAAGAAACTTCTTGAAGCCCTCGACTTGTGCCTCGTATTTCCCCTTCAGGGCCAGGATGATTCGCTTGGCAGAAACCGCTCGAGCTGCCAGCAGAAGGCCATCCAGCACATCCCTCGCGTGAAGCGCCATCAACACCTGATCGCAATAGCAGAGCGCCTCGCATTCGGCGCCGTTAGCAATCAGAACGTCGGCCTTTGCCGATAGCTTGGCGCAAGTCGGAAAACCTCCGCCACCCGCGCCAACAACACCCGCCTCGCGAATACTCGCTATGATCTCATCTTGCTCAAGCATATCTCTACGCAGACTCCCTGCAAAATTGGTTTGGCCCCGTGGTATATAGAGCAATGCTGTAAAAGCAAAGCCGCTAGCACGCCCGCAGGGGCTTTGTCCGCCCGGTCGCATTATACGCCCTCGATCACAGCAAATGCAACGATCAAGGGATATTACTCAGGCCAAAGCACTCCAGCATGGCTAGTTGAAACGCAACGAGTTCTCTCTTATATTGGCATCGGATAATGGATGATTCTTAGACACTCATTTGCCGAATAAGTCGCGGGGAAGCAGGGCAGATTGGCTGATCGAAAGAGGCGACTCGAGGAAAATACGTCGAGGGTTGATAGCTCATGCGACCTCGTGATTGAGGATTGTAGCAATAGGCGGCAGTACAATCTCGATGATATAAGAAACAAGACCATCCACGGAGATTCTCCGACCGCTCTTGAGAAAATGCCGGCTGATGTCTTTGATGCGGTTTTCATGGACCCTCCATATTTCTTGCAGCTTCCGAAGAAGGACTTAATTCGGTGGGAGGCAAGAACCATCGCTCGAGGTGTCGATGACGAATGGGACAAGTTTCCGTCATTTGAAGAGTATGACACCTACATTGAGAAAATGCTCAAGGGCGTGCAGCGAGTGATGAAGCCCAGCGCAACGATATGGGTGATCTCCACCTATCACAGCATGTTCAGGATAGGTAGGGTCATGCAGGACCTCGGCTTCTGGATACTCAATGACGTTATCTGGGTCAAGACGAATCCGATGCCGAATTGGCTTGGCGTGAGGTTCACAAACGCGACCGAGAACCTTATTTGGGCGGTGAAGCACAAGGATGCGAAGAAGTACACTTTCCACAAGGACGTTGCGAAGAAGATGGGCATCGGCAGCGTCGGCGCGAATGTCTGGGTTCTGCCTATATGCACGGGCGGTCAAAGACTCAAGAACGAGAATAGAGAGAAGCTGCATTCGACGCAAAAACCGATCGAGCTGCTCAAGCGTGTGATCCTGGTCAGCACCAATGAAGGCGATTTGATCCTCGATCCTGTGGCCGGAACTGGCACAACGGGATATGTTGCCAGCGCTCTTGATAGAGATTTTGTGATGATTGAGAGAAGCCGCAAATATGTTGATGGGATTGCGCATAGGTTCAAAACACCGCCTCAAATATCCAAAGAACCCGAGCCAGGCGCCCAAAAGGTTGAGAGCTACATTCCGCTGGAGGATGGGTAGCCTTTGGAAACTGAGAAGACGGCGTACCGTCCAGCAGCAGAATAGGGACACAGATCGCTTAATGCGGTGACTGTGGAACTCGCTAATTAGAGAGGAAACGCGACGCAAAAATGCCAAAGAAGATCGTAATTATCGGCGCCGGGCCAACTGGCATCGGTGCGGCCTATAGGCTGAACGAGCTCGGCCACGAGAATTGGGAAATATATGAGCAGAATGACTATATCGGCGGGCTCGCAGCCTCGTTCAGAGACAACAAGGGCTTTGTGTGGGACATCGGTGGTCACGTGCTTTTTTCCCACTATCCTTACTTCGACAAGTATGTTGACGGAATCCTGAAGAACGACTACGTATCACACCTGCGGCGCAGTTTCATAAGAATCCAAGACACCTGGGTTCCGTATCCGTTCCAGAATAATATCCGCTACCTATCAAATGAGGTAATCCTTGAGTGCCTCGTCGGCCTTTATGAGGCGTCGCGGAACCGGCAGCCGAGCGCAAACTTCCGCGAGTGGATCGACGCCATGTTCGGAGATGGCATCGCGAGGCATTTTATGCTGCCATACAACGAGATGGTCTGGAAGTTTCCGCTCGATAGGATGTCGAAAGGCTGGATAGCCGAGCGGGTCAGTGTCGTCGATTTCAAGCGGGTTCTCGGCAATGTGATCCTTGAGCGGGATGACGCGGGTTGGGGCCCCAATAGTAAGTTCAGTTTTCCGCTTCACGGCGGCACGGGGGCGATGTTTGAGGGCTATCGCCAGGCGCTCGGCGATCATCTTCATCTGAATCACAAGCTCATTTCGGTGGATGCTGAGTCGCGAACGCTCAATTTTGAGAACGGGCATCAGACCACGTTCGACCAGATCGTAACAAGCGCGCCAATTGACGCCCTGATCCCAATGATCAAAGCCGCGCCTCAGGCAATTTGCGACGCGGCTCGCAACTTGAGCTTCACAAGTGGCGTCATGATTGGGCTTGGCTTTAAGAAGCCGTGTCCGAGCGACAAGTGCTGGATGTACTTCCCAGAGAGCAGTTCGCCGTTTTATCGTGTAACCTATTTCTCAAACTACTCGCCAAACAACACGCCCGGGCCCGATCACTACTCGCTAGTCTGCGAGATCTCATGCCCTCGCGGGACTGTCGATGACGTCGGCTCTAAAGCGGTTGAGACTACGCTTGACGGCCTTCTGGCGGCTGGGTTGATAACGCGGGATGATGTGGACGCGCTTGTCTCAACGAGAGTCATCAAACTGGAGCGCTCATATCCTGTCCCATCGCTTGAGAGAGACCAGAACCTGAAGGTGGCTCAGGCCTTTCTTGAGAGATATGATATACTCTCGCGCGGGCGATTCGGCGGCTGGCGATATGAGATTGGCAACACCGACCACTCATTCATGCAAGGCAAAGAGGCGATAGACAGGCTTGTATTGGGCGATGAAGAGAAGGTCTGGACGGAAATCGGATGACAAGGCGGCGATTCATAATGGATTCGTATTCTCTGAGACGAAGATCGGCCTATTAGGATGAGCCTAGCCATAACCTATCTCATAGTATTTGCGATCGCCGTCGCCATATCACTGATTCTTACCCCCATTGTGAGAACTGTGGCGAGGCGCGTAGGCGCGATGGATTTTCCGGGCAGGCGCAAAATCCATGTTAAGCCGATTCCCTCTATGGGGGGCATCGCGATACTGCTCGCCTTTATGGCCTCATTGATTATCGGTCTCAAGATTCATCCGGCGCTTGCCGCGGGGCTTGCTGACAAGCTTTCGGGCGTGCTATTGGGGTGCATCATCCTTCTTGGCGTGGGGATATACGACGACATCAAAGGCCTGCGGCCGACGATCAAGTTGGCAGGACATATTGCCGCCGCGGCCGTTCTGGTGCTGCACGGATTCACAATCGAGAAGTTCACATCGCCTCTCTCCGAGAGCGGGTCATTGGAAATCCCGGCCACAGCGGGCGTTCTGCTGACGATTCTATGGGTCGTTGGGCTGACGAATTCGATCAACCTAATTGACGGTCTGGACGGCCTCGCCTCGGGCATTGTCCTTATCGCCTCAATGACGATGTTCTGCGTCGCGGTCTATCGGGCGGACTACGTGATAGGCCTGCTGTGTGTGGCAATAGCGGGTTCGGCATTGGGCTTTCTGAAGTATAACTTCTATCCTGCCAGCATCTTCATGGGCGACACGGGCAGTATGGGACTCGGTTTCATCTTCGCCGCAATGTCGCTGATTGGCGTCTCCAAGAGCACGGTGGCCGTGGCTCTGCTTGTCCCGATATGCTCGATGGCCGTGCCACTGATGGACACCGGCCTCGCTTTCTTGCGCCGGGTATTCCGCGGCGAACATCCATTCAAGGGCGATCGCGAACACCTGCATCATCGATTGCTCGCCATCGGCCTATCTCAGCGCCAAGCCGTTATCTTCATCTATTTCATCTGCGTCTATCTCGGCGTCATTGCCTTCATCACAGTTCTCATCCCCTTCACCTACACGTTCCTGATCCTGATTATCCTCGCAATGGGCCTCGTCCTCGCCCTCAAATCGCTCGCCTACCTCGAAAAGCACATCGCCGGCATAACGGCGGATGTCTCTGAGCCACGAGGAGGCGAAATGGGGGAGGATAGCGAATAGGCTAAGAAATCTGGGACAGAGAACGCCCGTGTGGTAACGTCGACCGCCCAACCAACAATCACGATCTACCCGAATGCCAATACAGGTCAACACTGAGCGACTCGTCCGGCCGTAGATGGGACAGGGCGTAACGCACCTCGACATCCTGAAGAAGATCAAGATTCTCGGCTGATGGAGGTAGCTGATAATGACGATAGCGAAAAAGATCCGGGCGTGTATTCACGCGATTGCCGTCACGTCGAACTCGAACAACTCCTTCTTGGAATTTCTTTTTCTAATGACCTCTATCTCTGTCTTTTCAAGGCCCACCTTCTCCAGCATATCGGCATAAATAGCTTCAACAGGGACTAGGTAATCATAGAATTTGGAATTGCCGACGATGTAGTGGATTTGCGCGCCCGGCTTCATGTTCGCTCTCACCGACTTGAAATGCAGCCACATATCTTCAAAGTACTTGCCGACATATTTCGCCAACACCGGGCCGGATAAGGCGCAAACACGTATGGGCTGGACAAGGATCTCCCGGTATCTCTCGTCTTTAGATTTCTTGGCCGCCAATGACTCGACTCCTTTCTGTTCGTTTTCTCAAAGCACTGCCGCGATGTCGCTGGGTTCGCCTTCGCCACTCGTATTGGGAATATGGGAACTACCTTGGCGATAGCTCATCACCCTCGTTTCTGCAATCCGAGAGTCTAGCATATTTACTAACACTGAGCCTTAGTGTCAACTCATTTTTTCGCCTCTATGAATGAAAACGTATAATGAGTTACCTTTTCTTGCGTTTTTGATGACTTGGGACATCACACAATCGCGGATGCGTTGAAGGAAATTCTGCCTCCAACCACTCGACTGTGGTGCGAGCGCCACTTGCCACCCTCATCGGGAAGCACGTGCAAAATGTGAATGCTCAGACCGCCGCCATAAGCACTTGACAACTGCCGGCGATCTTCGCCATAGTGGTGTTGTTTGCTTCACTGAATTGAGGGGGTCTTGAGGGATGTTTAACTAAGGAGCGGCACCAGTTTTTTAGGCTGGCCTTCCGGTTCAGCGTTCTTTGCCCGTGCGACTCGGCCGAGATAGTGCTGGGCTCGCTCCTTGTCTTGCGCCCTTGATATCAATTCCACTTCATTCCCAGAGCGCGCCCGCACAATGGTCTTGCTTGCGTTCACCGCATAAGACGCTTCCCCGTATCGCCCGCCCTACACCTAGGCAGGCTAGAAAGCCCGCCCTACGCCAATGTTGTGTTGTAGGAGGATATGAATGTCTGTGATTTCGTTCAATAAAGTCTCAAAGATACTTGGCGGCGTCAAAGTTCTCGACGACGTCTCTTTTCAGGTGGGCAGCAGAGCCAAAGTCGGCCTGATCGGTGACAACAGCAGCGGCAAATCGACGATTCTAAGGCTGATCACTGGCAAGTTGAAGCCGGATTCTGGCAAGGTGAGTATTACCAAATCAGCAATTCTTAGCTATCTGAAGCAGACGCCGGAGCACGATGCCGCTCGTACGGCTTTTGAGGAGGCGCTTTCCGCACGACCTCAACTGCTCTCGATGAGGCGCAGAATGCGGTTACACGAGAGTGCTTGCGGGACTGATCCCTCCTCAGATGAAGGCTCGTTGGCTTATGCCGATGCGGTCGCGGAGTATTATGAGAACGGTGGCGAGAGGTTTGAACAAGATGCCCGTGAGTCACTTCTGAATCTCGGGTTCTCGGAGCAGCAGATGACTCTTCCATTCTCGGTTCTCAGCGGCGGCGAAAAGGCGCGGGTTGCGCTTGCCAGGGCTCTTCTGGCGGATGCGAATCTACTTCTGCTTGATGAGCCTGACAACCACCTCGACATGGAGGGGATTGAGTGGCTCGAGCAGATGCTGAGGGACTATCGCGGGACGATTGTCCTTGTAACGCACGACCGGGAGCTCTTGGACAGCGTCGTCGGGACGATTGTCGAGATTGAACGGGGCTCGGTTACGGTCGAGGGAGGTGACTGCTCGCATTATATGAGGCGCAAGCGTGAGCGGCTGAATGAGCAGATGCAAGAATACATTCAGCAACAGCGTCGGATTCGAAAGTTGAAGGACGCCATTCATGAGGCGAGCTGTAAGGCACTCAAAATCGAGAATGAGACAAAGGACTTTCACTACCGCAAGCGAGCGTTGAAGGTGGCTCGCAAGGCTGTGAACATCAAGAGACGCATCGAGCGGGAGCTGGCGAGTGAATCGGCGCCCGAGAAGCCTTTTGAGAATCGCAGTTGTCTGAGGGTGGACCTTGAGGCCGGCCGTTGGGATGGGCGTTCGATCTTGCATCTATATGACGTCTCAAAGTCGTTTGGTCATCGGACGCTCTTTGCGAATGCGAGCCTTAGGCTGCATCGAGGTCAGAGGATTGCATTGCTGGGACCGAATGGCGCTGGTAAGACAACGTTGATGGAGATTGCGCTTGGCATTCAAGATGCGGATTCTGGCGATATTTTCCTGTCAAAGGGAGCCACACATTTCTATTGCGATCAGCGACATGCTGGTCTTGACGAGTGCCTTACGGTCTATGAAACGCTAGCCAAGGGCACGAATCTGACACACAACCAAATACACTATCTTTTGGCAAAGATGCTGTTTAAGCGTGACGCGGTGCGAAAATTGGTCGGTAACATAAGCGGAGGCGAGCGGACAAAGCTCGTTCTGGCGCTCTTAATGAACTCCAGGGCAGACATCCTGTTGCTTGATGAGCCGACAAACCACCTCGACCTCTCGTCAATCGAGATACTCCAGGAATCGCTTAGGAACTTCCCTGGCGCTGTTATGCTAATCTCTCACGACCGGCGCCTCATCAAAGCAGTCGCGACCGATATGCTCACGCTTCGAGATGAGGCGTTGTGCCCATTTGCTGATGCGCTATAGCTCTTCTTCACCCGCGTTTGGCAGCAAACATGAGCTGTCAGGCTCGGTGGTTTCCCACTCAGTGCGTTTTGTTCAGTGTGTTCTGGGCGCCGGCCATGAAACGCCAGAGCGCCTCACTTGCCATTTCTTTGACATGGGGATCGGTACTTGTGCGGACAACCTGCTCAAGGCGTTCGCGACAGTTGCTTTTTAGCAAGTCAATTTGCTTCGCAAGCGGTTCCAGCAGATTTTTTGCTACGGGATCGCCCATTGCAGCCCGTCTCTCAACGGCGGCCATTCCGTCTTCCATTTTCGCCAGGTTGAGCTCCAGCTCCACTAGGATGTGTCTTTTCATTCGCTCTTCTCCTCGTTTGAGGTGAGGCTGGAAAACTGCCCCTTGCTCCCTCGTAGCATTCCAACAATGCCGAGGAAGTCCTGGGCCAATTTCCTTAAGCTCACAATCTAACATATTACAAAAGCTCGGTCTGATGTCAAGTCCCCAGCCTTATGCGAAAGCTGGTTTGATGACGTTGACTATTGACATGCCACGATTCAATCGTGATGATCCAATGCACGTGAGGTTTCGAGCTACAATAGTATGGTCGATGCCGCGTAGAAAACAGGGCAACGGATGCAGGACAAGGCGCAAGTAAGCTACACCAGACTTCGCGACCTCATAGACAGATCAATCAATAATTCCCTGTTCCCGGGCATCGTCTGCCTCGTAAAGCGTCGATGCGAATGGGTCTTTCGCAGCGCAAATGGCAATATCGACCACCGTGGCGATGCGCCCATGACCCAGGACGTTATATTCGACGTGGCCTCCCTGACAAAACCTCTCGTTACCGCCCCAGCAATCATGAAGCTTATGGAGGCGGGCGAGCTCGCAATCGAGGATCGCGTCGCTCGCTATATCTCGGACTTCTCCGAGGGTGAAAGATCACAGGTAACGATATGCGACCTCTTGACGCACACGTCGGGACTCCCTGCCTGGGCGCCGCTCTATCTCTATGGCGAAGATGAGGCTGAGATGATGAACTTTCTCTTCAGAATCCCGCTGGAATCATCACCCGGAGAGAGAATCGAATACAGCTGCCTCGGCTATATCCTACCGGGCAGATTAGTGGAGAGTATAGCCGGAACCAGCCTCGCCAAATTCGCACGAGAGCAGCTGTTTGAGCCGCTCGGCCTCAAAGACACGTTCTTCAATCCCCCTCGCACACTTCTTCGCCGCATTGCCCCGACTGAAGATGGGAACGACTACGAGAGCCAGATGGCATCGCAATTCGCCCAGGACTTCTCAGCGAAAGCATTGCAGAACACACAGCTTGCTACAGATGCCAAAGGCGCCTCAGATAGGCTTAAGCAGACGAGGCGCGAGGGGCTTATTCATGGAGATGTTCATGATTCCAATGCGTACAGCCTGGGAGGCGTGAGTGGCAATGCGGGGCTTTTTAGTACGGCGTCCGATATTATGAAGATGGCGGATGAGTTTATGGCCGGCGCTACAGGGACCTCTGAGCCTATGCTTCTCACCGCGAGTAGTATCCGGCAAATGTCGAGATGTCAAAGAAGCGCCGACGGAAAAAGGCGAGGCCTGGGTTGGCAGCTTAGCGGAGGCAAAAGCTCCAGTTGCGGCTCGAGAATCTCGCAGAATGCGTTCGGGCACACTGGATTCACAGGATGCAGCCTTTGGCTAGACCCAAAGCGGCAGCTCACGGTCGCCATTCTATCAAATGCTGTCTGCCCCAGATACAAGCCCGAAGCCATGAGCGGCTTCAGACCAAAGTTCCACGACCTAGCGATCAGCCTCTCCGACCACACCTTCAAGCAGGCCAAAGCCTAATCGCGGATACATGCAAACCAGCCGCGATTGTGGCCCAAACATCGATAGCGAATCAAGCTAGTCGAGGCTCACCTCTGTGTATTTCATATCGGTCGGGCCCATGAGACGAATGCTGTCGGGTATGAGTCGCAGCACGATGTAGTCGGGACTATCCGCGTCACCGACGTATTGCTTCAGTATCGGCATGAAATCGAGCAGCTTCTGCTTATCGGCCTTCTCCGTGCTGATTATGCACTTGCCGGATAGTCGGACATGGCGTCCTTCCTTGTCCGAGAAACAATACTCCACATAAGGCGTCTTCTTGATGTCGTCAGTCTTCGCGTCCTTCATGCCCGTTGCACACCAAAACTCTTTGCCAAACCAGCCGCAGCCGCTCATTGGCCTGACGCTTGCCCGCTTGCCATCCGTCGTCGCCAGATAGCCCCAGTGAGACTCCTTCATAAATGCTTTCAGTTCTTCGAAGTTCACGTCCGACCCTCCTTAATGAACTCGTGATATGCGCTTACTTACGATGTCTCGTAATCGTAACTGCCTGGCAATAGTCTTGGCAACTCACATTTCGCGACCCCTCAACATTTAGCCTGGCGCCTGACTCTCCGTCAATGTTGAGCTCCAGTCTCGGATACGGCATTATCC
>JAGHCW010000151.1 GCA_021160245.1 bacterium
ATCCTGACACTGATACGAGAAGCGTTGCGGTCTCAAAAAGTGGCGAGGTGTGGTGCGGTTCTCCATACGAAGGCGGCCTCACGGTCTTCGACGGTGCGAATTGGACCTATCATGACGAGGCCGGCTTGCACGTGTCGGCGCTGAAGTTCGATATGAACGACAACCTTCTTATTGGCACCCAGGGGGGCTTCCAGACGACGGGTCTGGTCAAGTTCGATGGCGAGACCTGGACGTACTACAATGAAGATAGCGCTCCTGATTGGGTCAATTGCGTCGCGATTGACGATGAGCAGCGGATATGGTGCGGTCTGGGCGGCAATGGCGTCGCAATTCTCGACGGCGAGACTTGGACGGCCTACACGTCAGACGACAACGCTGTCCTTGCAGGAGCGGTGACTGATATCGAGATGGGAGCGTTCGGAGATGTATGGCTCTCTGCCGTTGAGCATCCGGAATTCGGCGGTGGTGGAGTCGCGCACTTCGACGGTCAAACCTGGGCCGGGTACTCCACCGAGGATGGGTTACCCTCGACAAAAATCTATTGCATTGCCGTGGCGCAGGATGGAACGGTCTGGGCCGGCATGGACGCAGAGGGGGCATCATTTTTCGACGGGGAGACCTGGACTGCGTGCAGCAAAGAGGACGTGTCCCACGAAGATGTCTTCGTTGCGGACTACGATTCCGCCGGACGGCTGTGGCTGGGCGGCACAAACGGCGTTACGATGTTCGATGGCTTAAGCTTTCGGCAGTTCGACTGTGACCTCGGCTTCCCGGGCTTCTATGCTTATGACATGGCTGAAGGACCCGACGGCAGACTGTGGTTCGCAACATCCGGCGGCGTCGGCGGCTTCAGTCCCTGATCACACTCGAGAGCTGCTGCCTCTACCCTTAAAGGTCACGAGACCGATGAGACGGGCCTATAGACTGAAATTGATTTTCAGGCCGAGGCCAAGGTAGAGCTTGCCTCGGCGATTCGGGTCCTGGAGGTTTGAGCCAGCAAATGCGAAGAGTCGCGTGCCTCCGTACCATTCTGTGCGGTCAAATGGCGCCCATAGTATCTGGCCAGAAAGCCTCTGATGCGTGAGGTTTGCGTCAACGGCGCGGACGATCTCGAATGCCGGTCCAATCATAAGGCTGGAGCCTCCCTCGCCCTCATGGACGGCCAAAAGCACTGCTGATGTGTTGGAGACTAGAATGTCACTCTCGCTGAGCAGCGTCCCACGGATCAGGAAGAACGGCCCATCCCCATCGACAATCCTGAAATAGGAGAGGTCGGTCTTGTTGCTCAGAAAGAACCGTCCGAACTTGGCTCGCAACGTCGGTTGAAAGCTGAACTGGTGGCCAAGGGCGTGTTCCTCCTCGCCCTTCTTGCGCCATACGTCGTCCTTGTCGAACCTCTCGTAGGGTGAATCGAAGGATAGAAGAGCGCCTTCGTCCCCCAAAAAACTGTGTAGCGTATATTGTGCCCGTAGCTCAGCGTTGGCGCACGACCACGCGATATGCGCGGATAGCTTCGTGCTTGAGGGCGAAACTCCCGCTGATACGCCGCCCTGAAAGCCTGCCCTCTGCTCATATTGGTATTTGTACAGAAGACCGAGATCTAGCCCCATCGGAGACAGGCCGATGCTCATCATGGGCTGCCCCGGCCCCTCCGAGGCATTCTCGCCCTGACTGTCGGCGCCGTCTTCCGTTTCCTCAGCCAAGACCGCTAATGGCAGAAGAACGACAAGAATGGTTAGAACTGCCATAGATTTCACAAATGTCGGTCTCCTTCGAGATGAATGCAACTGTGAAACCTCTGGGATCAGTCGTCCTTCTTGCCCGATGAGAACTCCTTCTGAGCGATCGCGAGCTTCATAAGCTTCGCGTTGACCAGGTGGTTTATCGTGCCCTCAGGAAAAGCGCCGTCCTTGTCCGCCTCACCAGCCGGGACACCGGTTAGAATCTCGATGCCCGAATCAATCGTGTCGATGGGATAGATGTGGAATTTGCCGCTTGCTGCCGCCTCAACCACGTCCCGACGAAGCATGAGCGACTCAACATTGGCTCTCGGAATCAAGACGCCCTGCTCGCCGCTCAGACCCTTCGCCTTACAGACGTCGAAGAACCCCTCGATCTTGAAATTGGCGCCTCCTATGGCCTGAACCTCACCCTTCTGATTGACCGAGCCGGTTACGGCCAGGCCCTGCTTGATCGGAACCTCCGAAAGGCTGGATAGCAGCGCATAGAGCTCCGTAGATGAGGCGCTATCTCCGTCGATGCCAGAGTATGATTGCTCAAAGCAGATGCTTGCGGAGAGGTTCAGTGGCTTGTCCTGACCGAATCTCTGGTGCAGATAGCCCGATAGAATAAGAACGCCCTTGTCGTGAGTGCTGCCAGAGAGCTTCGCCTCGCGCTCGATGTTGACAATCCCGGCCTCCCCAGCGGCGGTAGAGACGGTTATCCTACTCGGCTGTCCAAATGCGTAGTTCGCCGTCTGAAGGACTGCAAGGCCGTTTACCTGGCCCACCTTCGCCCCCTCAACGTCGATCATTATCGTACCATCGGTTATCATCTGTTTGATCTTCGATTCGGTCAGATTGTGCCGTTCGATGGCGGCATCTATCGCGGCCTGCACGTGCTCTTCGGTGACGGATTTTGCCCCCTCGTCATTCGCAATCAGGTTCGCCTCGCTCATAAGATTGGCCAGCTCGCCAAAACGAGTTGAGAGCTTGTCCCGTCGGCCCGCTTTTCTGATGGCAAACTCCAGCATCGCGCCGAGCGCGCTCTTCTGGAAGCGAATCAGCTTTTTATCCCGCCTTATCTTCGCGAGAACAGCAACAAAGTGGTTCACATTCTTCGGTGAGAATGACATCTGCGAATCGAATTGAGCGAGTATCTTGAACGTCTTCTTGAAGTCGTCATCCAAACCGTGAAGCAACTCGTAAAGCCGCATGTCGCCTATCATGACTACCTTAACGGTCAAATCGATGGGCTCCGGCTGGAGCGACTGATGGCCAAACGGAGAGCCGAAGTCCGGAGTGGAAATCCTGAGCTGCTGGTTCTTGAGCGCACGCTTGAGCTGCTCCCAGACGCCGGACTGCGTGAGAAGATCGTGTGCATTCAGAATTAGGTAACCACCGTCTGCCTCAAGAAGCGAGCCAGCCCGTATCCTCGTGAAGTCTGTTTGCCACTGGCCCGGCCCCCCACCCAAAATGTCTATCGTGCCGAAAAGGTTGCGAGCCGTCGGCTCCGTCTCGACAATAATTGGCGTGTCATCCCTGTCTGCGTTGTCCAGAATCACGTTGACCCGATAGTTCAAGAACGGGTCCTGCGACTCGTCCTTTGAACGTCCGTGTCCGGCCGCTTGCGTCTGCGAGGAGCCATCTCTCTCGGGCCGGAAGAGGTTGAGCCGCGCGACAATGCTCTTGCGAACCGCATCCAGATATTTGGATACCTTCTTGTCGGAATAGCTATCCTTCAAGTCCTCAATCGGGCCCTTCACGAGAGCGTCGCCGAAGGCCATTGTAAGGCCCCTCATGCTCTCCAATGCCTCTCGTTCCAGCTGACGCGTCCTCTTAAGTGTCGCTGCGAGCTCTGCCTTCAACTCAAGATAAAGCTTCTTGAATGCCTCGAGATCATCAACCTTAACCTTGTCCTCGGCCAAGGCTTGATCGAAATCCTCAGGCGAAACAGGCTTGCCATCGATCGCGGGAAATACGTCGGGAACAGTCATCGGTCCGACCTTGACCTGGGCAACTACGAACCGGGTGTCCTTTATCTTCTCCTCAAACTCACCCAGGATACGCTGCCCCTTCTCCTTGTACTTCTCCTCAATGCCTTGACTGGCCTCGGCAAAGGATTTGTCCTCGAGCAGTCGAGGCACCTGCTGTTTGAGCTGGTCGATCAGCTGCTCCATATCAGCCTTCAGCCTCTTTGCCTCTCCCTTGCTGAGGGAAAGAAGCGTAGGACAAGAGGGCTTAGCAAAATTGTGAACATAGCACCGGTCCAAAGGAGCGTCCGAGACCGGATTGATTCTCTTGACGATTTCTTTGACTGTTGACGTTCGCCCAGTCCCCATAAGGCCGCAGACAAATACGTTGTAACCCCTTCCAGGGAGTGAAAGTCCTGTCTTCAGCGCGGAAATCGCCCTGTCCTGGCCAACTGTCCCTTGAATGGGCTCAGTCTCCTCAATCTTATTGACCTTGAAGTCATATTTCTTATAGGACCATCTAAGCTCTTCCAGCTTAAGCTCTTCGACTCTATTCCCCGACATTTCGGCTCCCTGATATTGGCATCGTATTTTACATAATGCGGCTAAAACTCACATCAATAAGGCAAGACCATATAGCAGCAGCAGCAGCCCTGCAAGAGACGAGTGCCATTCACAAATAACGTGATTGAGGCATCCTGAAAACCCCTTCAATAGGCGACTCAGAAATGTGAATACAGAAACTCCGCGTTCTTAGTGGATTTCTGCTCAACTTTTGGTCATACTCCTAATTTAATTGTTTCGGAAAGGGATTCGATACATCCCTCAGCGGTTGGCCGGAGCGATTTTTGAACCACCGCAAATGCAGAAATGAGGAGAACGCGATGAAGATAGCGTGTTTACGCGGCCAATGGCGCGCCGGTTTTCTGGTGGTCTGTGCTGCGATGACTCTATGGATTATGGTTGCGGACGTCGTTCATGCGGGCCCAACTGTGAGCATATACACAGACGGCGCCGAATATATCGAGGGCGACACGATTGAGGTGAGCCTCACCGCAAGGAACTTTGACGCGGCGATGAGCGTCGATGTCTATGTGGGCCTTCTGACCTGGGATGACGGGCTATATACGATTGGAGGCGATGGCTGGACCGGAAACATCGCCCCCTGGGTCTGCAACATTTACATCCCAATGCCCTTTAATCTGAACCGGACGGTCTTCTTTACAGTCCCAATTCCAAGCGAAATGCCGCCAATCGGACACGAGGGCAACTACAGCCTCGCAGCCGGGCTCGCAAGCCCCGGTCAGTTCTCATTCGTAAGCGAGCTCAGTTTCGCCTCGTTCACGATCATCTCGCTGGGCATACCAACCGCGTCTATAGAATCGATCACGCCAAACCCGGCGATTCGGGCGAGAGATACCGTCGTGTTCCGAGGACACGGGACGGATACCGACGGCTCAATCACAGCTTACGAATGGCGATCTGACATAGATGGAGTCCTAGACGAAAGCGACGAGTTTCAAATGCCGGCAGCCGATCTGACGCTCGGAACGCATACTATCTCCCTCAAGGTCATGGATGATGAAGACCATTGGTCAAGAGCTGTAACGCGCGAGCTAAGCATTGAGGATACGAATCTGCCGCCAACCGCCTATATTGATCTGGTCTTCCCAAGTCCCGCGGCACAGGGCGAGGACATCGTGGAGTTTGTGGGCCACGGAAGCGACCTAGAAGGCCCTGTGGCCGCCTATGAGTGGAGCTCTAATATCGATGGCTTCATCAGCGGCGAGAGTCGCGCAGACATTTCCGCATCAGAACTCACACCCGGAACTCATGTCATCTCCTATCGAGTAATGGACGAAAAAGACGTCTGGTCGGAGACAGTTACCGCATCTCTTGAGATATGGGCCGCCGCTGCTGAGGAACTGCATGTTAACGCCTCAGCCGGCAGCGATGCGAACAGTGGCTCAATTGAATCTCCCCTCAAGACGATAACTCAAGCACTGCTGATGACTGTGCCAGCAACGTCATCGCCTGTGAAAATTATCGTCGCGCAAGGGACGTACTCGGCAGAGACAAACGGGGAGTCGCTTCCGCTACAAATGAAGCCCTGGGTCTATCTGATTGGCGCCGGAAGGGACGACACGATCATCTCCGCCGACGGAACTGCGCCTCATGTGCTATCCTGCATTGACTCGCCCGGAACAAGAATAGAAGGCCTCCAAATAACGGGAGGCAACGCCTCCGGACAAGGCGCCGACCAAAATGGAGGCGGCATTATCTGCATGAATAGCTCAACGGTCGTTCTCAGCTGCGTGATCTCAAATAATGCGGCAATCGAACTCGCCGGAGGCATCTATTTCTTCCGAACTTCCGCTCTCGTCTCCAACTGCATTTTGACGGGCAATACCGCAAGCGCAGGAGGCGCAATACATTGCGATGAGAGCTCTCCGACAATCAGGGGCAACATCATATCCGGCAATGAGGCCGGAAACCACGGAGGCGCGATTTACTTCTATAAGAGCACGGCAAGCGTTGAGAACAACTGGCTCGTTGACAACTCGGCCGGAACCTACGGAGGGGCGATACGCTGCAATCAACACGGCTCGCCAATCATCAAGAACAACTTGATCGCCGGCAATTCCGCGTCCACAGGAGGCGCGATGGCCCTGAGTTCGATAAGTTCACCCACGATCTTAAGCTGCACCATTGCGAACAACTCCGCACGGGCGCACACGGGAGGCATATACTGCACATCAAACAGCTCTCCCATACTAGAGAACTGCATATTATGGGATAACGACCGCGACATATACAAGGTCTCAGGCTGCAATCCCGTAATCACCTACACTGACATTGAGGACGGCTACAGCGGTGAGGGCAATATCAGTAACGACCCCATATTCATGCCCGGCGCCTTGGGC
This sequence comes from bacterium, assembly GCA_021160245.1. Lineage (GTDB taxonomy): Bacteria > B130-G9 > B130-G9 > B130-G9 > B130-G9 > JAGHCW01. Next base: position 6,616 of record JAGHCW010000151.1, read on the forward strand.
GAGTACTATCTGGACCCGTCCAGCCCTTGCATAAACTCCGGAAGCAAATCCGCACGTGACGCCGGAATGAGCGAGCTAACAACGCAGGCGTCCGGCGCACCCGACAGCGGCATTATAGACATGGGCTACCATTCACCAATTCTGTAAATACAAGGCCCCCAGCCGGCGGTCAGCGAGGAATGGGGACAAGCAGCACGGGCACAGCAAAGCTCATTCTCAGGCAGAGCAATATGATATGTCCATGCGTCTGCATTGAGCCCCTTTGGAGGCTTATGAAGCCCTGCAGGTCTAGAATGTCTTGAGCCGGGTCACTGTCTCCGCGTCAAGCGCCAAGCAGGCTTCGACCATCAACTTGACCGCATTGTCAAAATCATCCCGATGTATGACGCTGTTGTGGGAATGACCATATCTGGTTGCAATCCCAATATAAAGCGCCAAAACGCCCGTGCCGGCAATCTGGATACGACCGGCGTCCGTTCCCCCTCTTGGGATAGTTCCGAGAAAATGCCTGATCTTCTTTTCCTCGCAAAGTTCGATCATAAAATCCCTGAACCTCGGGTTTGGAAACACGCCTCCACCGCAAACCATCACGCCCACACCATTACCCGCTCTGTCCGCCCGTCCTTTATCGTGCCCCGGCGTATCGAACGCGCCACAGATATCAACTGCAAAAGCCACATCCGGACGGACGCTCGAACTGCTGGTCTTGGCGCCTCGTAGGCCAACCTCCTCCTGCGCCGTGCCGACACCGTAAACCGTGTTGTGATGCCGGCGCTTGCTCTTTGCAAGCCGCTTCAACGCCTCAACCATGATTCCAACGCCAATCCTGTCGTCCCAGGCCTTCGACATGAACATCTTGGGGTTGCTCATTATCTCAAATTTCGAGACTGGCGTTATCGGGTCGCCCGGCCGGATATCCAGATGCTCCTTGACGTCAAAATCCACCGACTGCCCGACATCAATGAAGAGTTCCTTCATCTTCAATACTTTGTCTATCTTCTGGTCGTCAAAGTCCCACGGGTCGGCCGAGCCGATGACGCCGAGAACTCTGCCCTTGCGCGTCGCTATCGACACCTTCTGCGAAAGCATGTTGCGGGTTGACCAACCACCGACGGGCAAAAACTTCACATATCCGTCGTCGGTAACCTGCTGAACGATGAATCCAACTTCGTCTATATGACCACAGATCATTATACGGGGACCATCCGACTCGCCCGGCAGTTTGCATATAACGCTCCCGAGATTGTCCCGCTCAATCTCGCAGATGCCCCCCAATTCACCCTCGACCAATCCGCCGACCTCATGCTCAAAGCCGGAGATACCATCCGTCTCACTCAGCCTTTTTAGAAATCTCGTGGTTGCGTTCATCTTTCCCCTTTTATTCCATCGGTCTAGTGATGGCCAGGCAACGCCTTATCTTAAGCCGCCGTGATTTAAGATTCGTAGAGACAATCGTCCTGTGATAATATCAGTGAAGCTCTCGCCACTTTCTGCGCTATCTATTTTCCCCTGAACTCGGCCTTGCGCTTCTCAAGGAAAGCCCCTGTGCCCTCTCTCATGTCTTCCGTTGCGCATACCGCGCCAAAGAGCTCCGCCTCAAGCAACTGACCATACTCAAACCCAGGCACGATCGCGGCGCTTATCGCCCTCATCGCCGCCCTCACAGCCAACGGCCCCATTGAGACTATCTTCCGCGCGATCTTCGCAACCGCCGGCATAAGCTCATCGTGCGGAACGACCTTTGAGACGAGGCCGACCTGAAGCGCCCGATCAGCCGTTATCATCTCCCCGGTCAGAGTCAGATGAAGCGCGTTAGACCTCCCAATGAGCCTCGGAAGCCGTTGAGTGCCCCCATAGCCGGGGATTAGCCCAAGCTTGACCTCCGGCTGGCCGAACATCGCTTTGTCGGACGCGATCCTCAGTGTGCAGGCCATGCAGAGCTCGCATCCGCCACCAAGCGCGAATCCGTTTACAGCGGCGATTGTGGGTTTACCCAGCGTCTCGATCCGCCGGAAAAGGCCCTGACCTCGCAGCGAGAACTCCACTCCGGACGCATGATCGAGCTCGATGATCTCGGATATATCCGCGCCCGCCACGAAGGCTTTGTCGCCGGCGCCCGTCAATATAATAGCAAGCGCCTCGTCATCACCCTTGGCCTTGGTTATGGCATCCTCAAGTTCGTTGAGGGTCTCCGCATTCAGGGCATTGAGCGCAAGAGGGCGATTGATGGTGATGAAGAGGACACGGTCTCTCTTCTCATAGAGGATGTTTGAGTAGATCATTGAACCTCCCGATGCAATGTGTGTTCGAGCCTGTAAGCGCGTTACTTAGTCTGAGTCATAAGTCGAATCTGGGATCGTGTGGGAGCGGAGTTCGTCGCCGTCCATATATTTGGCGATATAGAGCCTGCCCCCACTTGGGTTTGACGAGAGAAGGCAGCTCGTCGCATCCTCAAAGAAAAACCCATTGTGTCCCAGCCTCCTGCCGCCACTACTCCTTATCCCGGGCCTCCGACTGCCCCTGCAACCGCTCAATCTTCACCTTGAGAACCCGGCGCTCATCCGCCTCAATGACGGTGAACCTCAAGCCGTTGAACTCGAAGTTCTCCTCGCCCGACGGAACCGAGCCGAGCTGGTCAAGTATGAACCCGCCGAGTGTGTCGAAGTCATGATTATCGACGTAGATGCTTACATATTCGCGCAGAAGATCGAGGTCCGCCTTGCCGTCAGCAATGAGGGTCTTGGCATCAACGATCTTCACCTGCTCCTCAAGCTCAGGCTCAAACTCCCCTCGAATCTCGCCGACTATCTCCTCAAGCAGGTCCTCGATCGTCACAAGCCCGGCAGTGCCACCATACTCGTCCACTGCTATGGCCATTAGGTTCTTATCAGTTCTGAATGTCGCCAGGAGTTCTTTGGCCTTCTTCGTCTCCGGGACGAAATAGGGCTCCATCTTGATTTCATCGATTGTAAATGAGCCGTTCTTCTTGAGCGTCTCCCTTCTAATAAGGTCTCTAACATGGACTATACCGATTATATTGTCCGCGCTGCCATCATATATCGGGATCCGCGAATGGCCCTCGGCAGCCATTATCCGCTTCAACTCATCCACACCGGCCGTTCGATCAACGCTGACCATGTCCACACGGGGAACCATGATCTCGCGCACAACCTTATCGCCAAACTCCAGAACGCTGGCTATCATCCTGATGGTGGAATCATCGACCTGACTTGGGTCTTTAATTGAGCGCTTTGCCGCCCTTGCCACTTTCCGTAAAGCCGCCGCCTCCTCCTTTTGTATCTCGCGACTCCTCATGAGTCGCTTGAGCCGTGCAATCAGCCCGATGTGTTCCGGGCCTTGGTCATCCTCCACTTTTTGTCACCTTCCTGGATTCTGTGAAAGATTAAGCTTATGCAGGATTTCATCCGTTTTGTGAAACATCTCTTGCCTGCTGCTCTCCTCGTAATCTGTGAAACCCGTAAGATGCAAAATGCCATGAACAAGCAGAAGCGTCAGCTCATATCGAAGAGAATGCCCGAGCTCCTTCGCCTGCCGTCTTGCCGTATCAACCGAGATGATTATGTCCCCAAGAAAGTCTCCCTCGTCTCCCGATGGAAATGCCATAACGTCGGTCGCGGAGTCAATGTCCATGTACTTCTTGTTAAGCTCCTGTATCCTCGCATCGCCCGAGAAAAGCACGCTGACTTCCGCCTCAGCCATGTCGAGCATACTGACGACCGAGACAACGACGCGATGCGCAAACCCCTCATCGACATCGTCAATCCCTGGGGCCACGCTAACCTCTATTCTGGCCATTCTCGCTTCCTTCCTCCTCGGGATACTCAACTCTGGAATGGAACATCCCCTGAAGAACCACAACGAAACTCTTCTTGCAGGCGGCAATGTCCTTTAGGGTGAGGTCACAGTCATCCAACTGATGATCCTCAACATACCATGCAGCTATCTTGTCCACCATCTTCGCTATCTTTGCCCCGGTCGGATTCACAAGGACTCTGGACGCGGCCTCGACCGAATCGGCGATCATGAGTATGCCCGCTTCTCGGCTCATCGGCTTTGGGCCCGGATATCGAAAATCCGACGGGTTGACAGTCTCGTCATTCCGTTTAGCGGCTTCAAGGGCTTTGTGGTAAAAAAGCCGCATGAGCGACATGCCATGATGCTGCTGTATCGAATCGATAATGACAGGCGGAAGTCTATTCTCCTTCGCAAGCGCAACACCATTAGAGACGTGCTCTCGAAGTATGCGGACACTCATCTCAGGTGTCAGATTGTCGTGGGGATTGACTCCTCCGGCGGGCGTGTTCTCAATGAAATAACCAGGCCTCCTCAGCTTGCCTATGTCGTGGTAGTAAGAACCGACCAAAGCCACAACGCCATTGGCGCCCACCGCCTCACTGGCGTTCCTTGCGAGCTCCCCGACTCTCAGACTATGGTTGTGCGTTCCGCCCGCTTCAATCATCAATCTCTTAATGAGTGGTCTGTCAGTTGAGGCGAGGTCCAAAAGCTTGGCTCTTGTCCACACACCAAACACTAGCTCAAGAACGGGAAGCAAGACTCCGGTGATCGCCACAACTAGAAGCCCCTGAGCAAAACCACAGAGCGCATTGAAATTCCCCAAAGATGAGAATCTCGTCGCAGAGCTCAGAATCTGGAGCGACATGATTGTCGCCGCCCCCACGCCGCCCATCAATAGACCCATCTTGAATACAGCCGAGTCGCTTTCGTATTTACCCATGATGTAAAGCACGCTCAAGCCAGAAAGCAACATCGCCATGATCATCACTGGCCTGTTTCCAAATAGAAGCGGCACGAACACTGCCGCAAGAAGCGCCGCTCTCAACCCGTACTTCTTGCCTAATAGAAGCGCCGATAGAACAACAGAAAGCCCAAGCGGTGTCGCAAAATAATACGATTCAATCAGATTGAAGGGAGGCTGTTCTATTGCGCCAACAAAGGCCCTGAGTCCCCAAAGGAAGCCCTTCGCAATCAAGACCGTCAAGACGATGATCACCCAAAATAGAAGTTCGTTCTTCCAACTCGCCACAACATCCGGCCCGAGCCGATCCCCAATTAAGTAGAAGACCAACACGACAATGCCAAGAAAAAGCGGAGTGCCAATGGCAGAATAAATGCGCTGTCCGGGCTTCTTGTTCTTGATGAGCTTCCTTATGATCTCATGATGCCTCGCTGTAACCATCTCCCTTGCCCGGACAATCATCTGCCCCTTCTTGATCTTGTAATAGACAGGTTCCACGGCGGCCTCAGCAAGGGACTTGTTCTTTTCAGTAGCGCTTTTGCTGAAAGTCAGCGTTGGCCTGACGAGGCCGGAGAGTAATCCAGTCAGAACAGGACGCAGCTCCCTGAAATCCGGACAAAGCGCAGCTTGCGCGCGCAAAGCCCGGGAGCGGGCCTCGCTTACGTCTGGAATCGCATAAACCTCGCTTGGAGGCAAGAAGTTCGCTACTCCGGTACCCACATTTCGGGCTGTTATCCCGTTAGCTGAATGATCAATCAGAAGACTCTTGTCCGCGACAACGCCATCCCTGCAAGCGGCTGAGAACGCGGCCACCATGCAGTTCTCCACCTCGCCGTTGAAGCCGCTTGATGCAAGAAGATCGAAATCCTCGCGTGAAACTTCAACCCCAAGACCATCCTTTAGCAAGGCGCGAAGCTCTTCAATTGTGGGCTTGATCTCAGGTTGGTCGGCCGGCTCTTCCGCGTCCGGCTGAGCCGACTGCTCCCCCGCCGTAACTCCGTCGCTTGCGGGCGCGTTGCCAACTTCGCTCTCCGCACTCTTCGATCTCTTCAACGCCTCAATTAGCTGATTGCGCCTCGCGAGTCCATCGCGGACGATAGAAAATGTAGTCCGGAGCTTCTGAACAGAGTTGGAAACCGCCATCTCGTCGTAGTCATAGACGAAGGGCTCGCTTTCAGAAGCTGCCCTTCGCTTTGCGGCCGTCGTCTCATGATCCTCTATGGTCATCTCCTCGGGCGCCCAAAGATCATGCCTTGCTATCTCACCCACAGAATAGAGCTCGAAATCCACGATGTGACGTTTCGGAACAAGCAAGATCGTAAGGATGATTATCCCAACGCAAGAGATGATGGGGCGATGAACTCTCCTTTGGCAGAAAGCAGACCAAGCCCCTGCAAAGCGGCTAGTCCCATGGCGGACCGCCGGACGCGAGTCCTCCCCTTGGGATACAGGTTTCCTTACCGAGTGCTCTTTCCCGTTCATGTCGATTCTAGCCGAACGCTAACGGCATTATCATCAACACCGGACGCGCGGGCGCCAATCCCCGACTCCCTCGCTGTTTCCATGCCCGGAGCCGCACGCTTCATCGAGTTGCCCCTGCCATGCCTCTCGTATGCCTCCACTATCCTCTGAACCAGATGGTGCCTGACAACATCGGCGGACGAAAACTTAGCAAAACTGATCCCTCGGACGTTAGCCAAAATAGTGCAGGCTTGAGCAAGCCCAGATATTTGCCCGTGCGGAAGGTCTATCTGCGTTATATCACCCGTAATCACAGCTCTTGACCGTTTTCCAAGCCTCGTCAGAAACATCTTCATCTGCTCCGGCGTCGTATTCTGCGCCTCGTCAAGTATCGCAAAACTGTCGTTCAGGGTGCGCCCTCTCATATACGCAAGAGGCGCAATCTCAATCGTCCCGTTCTCAACCAAATGCGCGGCCTTACTTATCGGCATCATATCATAGAGCGCGTCATATAGCGGCCTGAGGAAGGGCATCACCTTCTCCCTGAAATCCCCCGGAAGAAAGCCCAATCGCTCTCCTGCCTCAATAGCTGGCCTTGCAAGAACAATTCGTTCGACCTTCTTGGAAAAAAGGAACGATACAGCAATCGCCATCGCCAAATACGTCTTACCTGTCCCTGCAGGGCCGATCGAGAAAACCATGTCGCTGGCCTGCATGAGCCGAACATAACGCTTCTGATTTGCGGTCTTAGGGAAAATGTCCGAGCCGCGCGACCGCACCTTGATCCTCTCCGAGAAAATGCCCCCTAGATCAACATTGCTGTCGCATCGAAATGCGCAAACCGCATCCCCGATGAGGGAATCATCAACATGCTTATGCCTGTCCAAAAGAGAAGACATCTTCCTGAGAAAAGCCTCAGCTGCAAGAACTCCGGACTCATTGCCTCGAACTTTGACCTTGTCTCCGCGGGGAATCAAGACAACTGAGAACTCATCCTCAATCAAACGACAGTTGGAATCGAATGCCCCTAGAAGCCTTCTAAGGCTCCCCTCTTCAGCAAAATCTACGTCTCGTTCCATGTTAGGGCGGAAAGTGATTCCGCGTACAGCAAAACGTCACGAGGACAATCATCCTACGACCGCCAAGGGGCTTCGTTACTCCCCGTCATAGAGGCTCCAGGGACCCCGAGTCATTGCCTTCTTCCGAGCATCATTCCTGTCGCGAGCCATTGTGTCAAAGGGTACATCAAAAACCTGGCCGGGGAATATCAGATCAGGATCCTTGATTTGGCTCCTGTTTGCGCTATAGAGCAATGGCCAGAGGAACGGATCGCCATAAACACCATCATACTCGGCGATTACCCAGAGACACTCGCCTCGCACAACCGTATGAGTTCGAACTCTTCTCCGAGCCTCCTCCTCGCGCCTTTGGACCTCATTCTTGATGCCCTTAACAAGACCCTTCGACTCATAGAGCAACCTCGATACAAGCGACTCCGCGTCCATAAGACTGCAACCAGGACCGTTCAGCATCGAGTCGACCTTGGCCTCCATATCCCTCAAAGAGCTCAGAGTGCTCAATTGCGCCGTCGTGAATTCATCATCCTCCATATTGCCTAAAAGCTCAGATGCCTCAGACAGGAGTTCTTGTGCCATTGAAAGCGTGGTTGCTATCCTGACCTGCCCGCTCTCGCTCCAGTTCTCTGCTTCTTCCTTGGCTCCAACGGCCAAGTCCTTAGCTTGAAGTGCTAGATCCTTTGCCGATTTGTCCTTGTTGTCAGCCGCTGTATTTGCCTCATCTAGCTTCTGCTGTGCAGCCAAATAGGTGTCCGACGCGTAGATGTCTCCGCACACCTTTTTCGAATCCGAAATCGCGGCAGAGGCAGCCTCAAGTTCCATATCCGGACGCTTGTAAAACCATGAACAAGCCATCTGAGTAACCACAATGGCGATAACAAACAATAACAGTAAGCAATAACGCACACTTGCCATATCGATCTTCCCTCCATACTCTTTGAACTTCTATTGCACACTCGTACAAGGAACGACTCCTCGGAGTTACCTATGCAACAATCTAGGTGTGTTGGTTTCGTTTGTCAAATTGAAATTGTATGTCAACATGATATTGCGACAATCCATGGAGCACAGAATGAACGACGGCATACGCATACTTATAGCTGAGGACGACCCCGTTTCCAGACATGTCCTTTCAGCCATACTCGCCCAATGGGGCTATGAGACAATAATAACCACCAATGGCAACGAGGCGTGGCAAGCGATTCAAGATGAACAGCCTGACATGGCGATTCTTGACTGGATGATGCCTGAACGTGATGGCCCTGAGATATGCAGCGAAGTGAGAAAACGGGAGAACGCCAAGTACATCTATCTGATCTTACTCACTGCCAAATCACAGGCGGATGACATTGTAACGGGCCTTGAGGCCGGGGCCGACGACTACGTAGTAAAACCCTTCAATCGAGCAGAACTCAAGAGCCGCATTAGCGTTGGCGAGAGAGTGATAGCGCTCGAAAAGGCTCTAGCATCGAGAATCGAGAGTCTGGAAAACGCTCTTGCGGAGATCAAAACATTAACTGGCCTCCTGCCCATCTGTATGTACTGCAAGAAGATCAGGGACGATAAGAACTATTGGCAAAAAGTTGAGGTTTTCGTGGCAAGCCGCTCCGATGTCAAGTTCAGCCACGCCATCTGTCCCACTTGCATGGAGAAGTACTTCCCAGAAGAACCTGATGAAGATGCCCCTAAGGAAATCGAGAGTGATAGTCCCTGAATCATCGACCGTAACAGACCGAGTATCGCGATCAAGATACATATCCATTAGATCGAGCCGCGATTTATGATCTCTCATCAACCAGGACTGCTTGAGATTCGGGGCCTTCACACCGAGATACCCGCACGGGGGCGCATCGTCCGACCCGCACGGGGTCTTGATCTGACGCTATACCGAAACGAGTGCTTGGGCGTGGCCGGCGAGTCCGGTTGCGGAAAGACCATGCTCCTGCTCTCAATCATCCGACTGCTCCCGCGCAGAGCCGCCATAACCGCCGGGTCTATCATCTTTGAGGAGAAGGACCTCGTCGGCCTATCGGCGTCCGAAATGCGGGCCGTGCGGGGTCGCCGTATCGCGATGGCCTTTCAGGAACCCATGACCGCCCTGAATCCAGTCCTGTCCATTGGCTCGCAGGTCATGGAGAGTATCCGGCTCCACCGGCGACTCACCCGACACCACGCCAAACGTCGGGCCGTAGAACTCCTTGCAGACCTCAGGATTCCCGACCCCGAGCGGCGCCTCGACCAATACCCACACGAGCTATCCGGAGGGATGCGACAGCGCGTTATGCTGGCGACTTCAATCGCATCAAAGCCCTCAATTATTCTCGCTGATGAGCCAACATCATCCCTCGATGTTACGGTTCAGGCTCAGATCATAAGGCTGCTTTCCGCCCTTCAGAAGCAATATCAGATAAGTCTAGTCTTTGTGTCGCACGATCTCGCCTTGTTGTCGCAATTGTGCCACAGAATAGCGATCATGTATCTTGGTCGTATAGTTGAGGTCGGAACCGCAGAAGAGATCGTGACCCACCCCCGGCACCCATACACTAGGGCGCTTCTTGAGTGCATCCCCCCACTACCCGGGGAGAGACCCACACGGGATACCGCAGAGGCAAAGGGCAAATTGTTCCGGGAAGTAGCCGGTGAGCTTCCCGGGCCGGCGGATGCAATCCCGGGATGCCAGTTTCACCCCCGATGCCCCATAGCGATTGACCGATGCGGTATCGACAATCCATCACTTCATCGACCCACCCAGACCCATCAAGTTGCCTGCTTACTAGCGAGCTAGTTTGCCCTTTCAGATAATTCCGACAACTCTTTGCGCCCCAGCGGGAGAGCCTCACCCCGCCTTCCCGGCCCTCCAAGCAGGCCAAACTCCGACAGCTGCGCAAGCAACGCCTCAGTGATAAACTCTTGGCCCTGCGGTGACAGAAGAGTCGTCTCGGGGAGAAAGAGCCGCCTCGGCTTATCAGCGGCAGCAAACGCTGGCAGCAAATCAATAGACCGGAGTTTTTGCCGCTGGCATTCGGCCGAGATTAGACGATTTGGCCTCATAAAATCGAGGTCCTCCCCAGAGAGGCCGATCCTGCTTGCCGCCATAATATAATCCGCGCTCCAGTCGGGGTCCACTTGAGCCCTTGCAGGTATGAGGGCGACAAGCAGATCGGGCGCCTCGCGGCCGAGGCGCTTTAGTATAGCGCCGATCAACTCGATTGACCGCTCCTGAGACGGCTGCCAGAATCTCTGGTACTTCCAGCCCCCGTGCACGAGGTAAAAGTTGTCCGCAATCCAGTCAACACGCTCCTCACGAGACGCGCCGAAAGACCATTCTGCTGGAACGTCGAGGGCGCCTTCGGGTCTCGAGGCGGAGATGTATCGCCAGAGGGCAGACCTCTGCATCGCCTGCTTGGAGAATCTGCTCACGATGCCGCTGGCCCGTTCCACTATGCTCAAGTCCGATTCGGGGGCGATGAAGAGGGAGTTGAGATCGTCGAACACAAGAGAGAATCTCGTCGGAGTCGGGCCTGAGCCGCTCTTTGGAGAGCTAAGCAGTTCCAGCCGGCGGCCCTCAAGCGCGAATGCGGGCTTCCAACGATGCTCACAGACAGACATCATAGTGTTCTCAATATCATCCCCGATATTGATACAGACCAAGACCAGATCGTGCTCTACAGAACGCTCCAGCTGTCGATAGTGCAGCAAATACTGCCCAATACCGTAACCGATGCGCCCAGCGTTTAGCGCTTCAATCTGCTGCCCGTCGCGCCGCATTCGCGATTCCAGTAGTTTGACGAAGGTCTGCTCGCCCTCGACACCGAGACCAAAGACGGTCGAATCGCCCAGAACGATGATTCGACGCCCGCCGTTAGAATCGAGCGGCGCGATCGATCGATCTCTGAGACCGAGAGAATTGGTGCTGACTGTCATGATTCGCCCCGCGACTTTCTTGCGGAGATTGAGGAGATTGGGCGTTGTTGCCCAACCCAGCTCTGGGTCCGGGCGAATGAGCCTCGCCGGGCTCTCCGTCGCCGTTGGGCGCGTGAATCGCAGAACGCCCTCAAAAATGATCAGGGCGATGACGACGGTTATGAATACTGCCGAGACGCTCGTTGCGAACGCCCAGGTCTTGGTCCTGCGCTTCTTCTTGCTTTCCGAACCGCTCTGCGACATTAAGACTGCCAGTAAGTTATGCTAACGAGGCGATGATTGGCATCGACATGTCCTTTGGATAACCCACCTAGTGCAACTTGAATTTCACTGTAATCTTGGCCCAGCAGGGCACCGGATGCCCCGATTGGATAGCGGGCTTGAACTTGTATTTGTAGGCCGCCTTTATCGCCTCTTTCTCGAACTGGTGCTTGAATTTACCGCCTCCAATCGTGCCCAGAACACTAACCTCTGAGACGTCCCCATTCTCGTCAACAATCAGCTGTATAATCACCCTTGCTTCCGCCCCACCGAGTCTCGCCATCTCAGGATAGTCCGGTTTTCGTGTCTTCAGTTCCTGAGGCAGTACACTAACCTCGCTGAGATTATACACCTTGTTTTCTTCAGTCTCCCCAACGGGCACGTCCGGCTCGTCGGGCATCCCCCACACGAAATCCTCGTCCTCCGGAATCTCCAGCATCGGCTCTTCCTCTAAAGGCTCGATCTCCTCCGGCTCTTCGGGCGTCGGATCTGGAACAGGGATGATGATAGCCTTTTTCTTGACCTTCTTCTTCTTTGGCGGAGGCAGTTTCGGTTTCTCCTTCGGTGGCGGACGCCATCTCTTTATGGAGACCTTGTGCTTCTTCTTCTCGACATAATCCGGCCCGCTCATCACGGGGAAAGTGAAGTAAAAGAGCCACAGGTGGATCAGTATCGCCGCGATCAAGGCGAAAAATAGTCGCTTCCGGTCCGATTTCCTCTTGCGCTCTAGCGCTTCTGCGGCCCTCAACTCTTTTCCCCTTTGACAGATGCTGGGTCGATGCTGCACTCAACCTGTTCACCCATCATATTGATGAACATCAGATTGAGTAGATAAGCCCCATGCTGCATCATAACCGCGATTCTGCTTATTCTCGTCGCGAAGAAGTTGTATGAACCCGAGGCGGGAATCGCCACAGCAAGCCCCGCGGCTGACATTATCAGCGCCTGCGATATGCCATCGCTGATGTCCTGAGGATTGACGACTTTCTTCATTCCGATCACGTGAAACGCTAGAACTATGCCCCAAACGGTTCCGAGAAAACCTATCAGCGGCGCTATATTCGAGACGCTGGCGAGCGCTGGTAAGCCCTTCTCCAGACGACCCAGCTCTGACATCCCGACGCGGTCAACGGCCCTCTCCACATTCTCATAGTCGCCGGCCCGATATTTCTCAAGCCCTGCTATCGCCATCGTAGCCACTGGCGATTTTAGCGATTCCATGCAGCCCTTCTCAAGTTCCTCGGGCGCCAAACTCTCTTGACAGACGATGCTCTCGAATGATCTAATTATTTTTCGCGTAGCTCGCAATTCGGATGACAGACTAACAAGCCTGTCGATGAGATAGACAATGGTAACAAGCGATGCGAGTAGAATCGGCCACATAAACGGCCCGCCGTCCATGAAAAGCCCCATAATCTGACCGCCGGCCGCCGTGAACCCCCACGGCACGGAATCTGGTGGCGCCGTTGGTCCCGTCGCTGTCGCTGCCGCCGCGGCGCCTTTTGCAAGAGTCGCCAACGTTGACACAGTAGATGCGACCTTTGTAGCCCCAGTCGATATAGAGGCGGAAGTCGCACCACCCGCGAATGTCCCAATCGTCCCTAGTGTCGCCGCCTCAAGCATCATAACCCCTATTCGAATCTGAATCCCAACCCGAGCCCGAACCTGTTCGCTCGTCAGATACTATCTCACCATCAAGCAATCTTATAATCCTGCGGGCATTTCTGGCAACCCTCTCCTCGTGCGTCACGAGAATTATCGTGTTGCCATCCCCATTGAGCTCGCGAAACATAGACATTATCTCATCGCCGGCCTTACTGTCCAGATTTCCCGTCGGCTCGTCGGCAAGAACCAGGCTTGGCCTATTGACCAGCGCCCGGGCGATTGCGACCCTCTGCCGTTCGCCACCCGAGAGTTCATTTGGCCTGTGCTTTGTCCTATCTGCAAGACCAACCAGGCCCAATAGCTCCTTCGCCCTCGACCTCCGAGCGCGCCTCGAGAGCCCGGCATAGAGTGTCGGGAGCTCCACATTTCGCAGCGCAGATGTCCTTGCAAGCAGGTTGAACGTCTGGAACACAAAGCCGATCTTTTCATTCCTTATGCGAGCAAGCTGCCTGTCCGTCTTCCCCTCAATCGGCTTCCCCTCAAAGAAATAACTGCCAGAAGTGGGTCTGTCCAAACAGCCAATTATGTTCATAAGAGTCGTTTTGCCCGATCCGGATGGGCCCATTATGGCCAAATACTCATTTTTCGCTATCGAGAGCGATAATCCCCTTAAAACCTCCAGATTTCTCTTCCCCATCAAGTAGGTCTTACCTATCTTATCCATCCGAATCAGCCCATTGTGACTCGCCACGCTCGACTCGGTCATCTATTGAATCACCTCAAAATCGCGATGCGCAAGCAACTCCACACCCTCCAGAACATCCACAACACGAACGTGGAACGAATACTCCCCGGGCTGTCTCGTGTCTGGACGAAGGGGCAGACGATAGACCTGACCTGGGCCCCCCCCTTCGGTAAGCTGGGGA
>JAGHCW010000074.1 GCA_021160245.1 bacterium
ATGTTGAGCCGGGGCTGATAGCTATAGGAGGTGCTTTCTTGATGGCACTGGTCTGCCGCGCCGATGTCCAACACATACTGGGCAAGGTGGAGTGGAACACAATTATGTTTTTTATGGGCCTTTTCATGCTGATTGGTTGCCTGGACTACGTCGGTCTGTTTAAGTTTCTCGGTTGTCATCTTATGGACTTCACGCAAGGCAATCTGTTTCTGACTTGTATATCAATACTGTGGGTCAGCGCCCTGCTCAGCGCCATCGTGGACAACATCCCACTCGTCATGTCGATGATTCCACTAATCAAGTCGATCATTCCGGTCTTTGCCGCACAAATGGGTCTTGATCCTGACTCCGCCGCCGTACTGGCGCCGATCAGCCAGCCGCTTTACTGGTCGCTAGCACTCGGAGCTTGCCTCGGTGGCAACGGCAGCCTTATCGGCGCCTCGGCGAATGTGGTCATGTCGCAGATCGCCAAGCGCAACAACTACCAGATAACGTTTGGCAGGTTTGCCCGCTACGGTCTGCCGCTAATGTTATTCAGCATGGTCCTGTCCAGCATATACATCTACCTGCGCTATTTCCTCTAGCGGGCTCAACGGTCTATTGGGCCGCCCGGTCAAGCCTCGCCGTGGAAATCGTGTAGGCGGCAAAACCGTCTCGGGGCCTCGAATCCCCCCTCTTCGCCATCTTAATGTCCCCCGCGCGCCCGATGGTAGATTTCTGCTTCTCAACGACTAATCGCGCACGCTCGCATTGCAGATTACAGCAGATGAGACCTTATCTTTAGATGGCGCGGTAGGAATTAGTTCTGCGAAGTAGATACAATGCCGCAGCCCGCATTACGCAGGCCGCAGCATTGCCAAAACCGGGGAAGCACCCTCTGGAGGAGGATGTGACAAGGACGAATTAATCCAAGCTTATGTCAGAAACAGAGCAGTTAGTTGAGCGACGCTCCCTCCTTCACCGCGAGTGACCCAAGATTGTAGGTGAGATATGGGTCTTGCGATTCATCTCTCAAGCCGGATACGTATTCTGTTCGAGATATAGGAACTACAGATTTGACCGCTCGAACGCTCTTCTTCTTTGCCCTAGGTAGTGATGACGCAGAGGACAAAGCTGCCGAGACGTTTCTCGCCCGCCAGTATCTAACGGCCTCAAAACTCTTGCCAGCGCCGATGTGCCCGCACTCAACCACTACCCTGAAATACATTTTCTACCACCTCCTTGTCTGATGTTCACAGATATATAAGCACTATTTGTGCCAAACCGTGATCATACGTTGCATATTCCGCTCTATCAGGGGGATTGCGAGCAGATTATGGGAAGAGCGGCGAATTCAGGGAATGAGTCGGGTAAATGGCAAAAAGAGTGTCATATAAATGGATATTAGCGTGAATGCAAGCAGATAAGGACAACATACCCAGTTTTACTAACTGTCCCATTTGGGACAACCAGGCCGGAATTACTGTCCCATTTGGGACAATATCGATGAGTAACCAAGTCGAGTAAGCAAGGAAGGCTATACAGAATCGGAGTCCGACATCATGATATGCCAGTCGGTTGAAGTCATGATCCGCTTCGCGATGACCGGATTCGGCGTGAAGACTCTCAAACATAAATACGCGTTGGACTTGCGCCTCAAGAAACCCGCAGCGCGAAAGTAATGATAATAGGGCGAATGGCGCGGGCACCAAGTGCGGACCACATCGCAGCGCTTTTTGAGCGCATACCGCAATCCGGCCAAGATCAACTGCGAGGCGATCAAGGGATTGTGGTCTTTGGCGAGAACGTCCGCGATGACCGCCTCCTTTACTCCATCCTCGCACTCTCTTATTCGAACGACCACGTAGCCCACCATTTCTTCACGCTTGCGTTCGGCCGCAAATATCTTGTATGCTGGGCCTGATGGGTCGCAGAATCGCCAATTCAGGTTGCTCTTATTCCTGACGAAAGCGTTTTTGATTTTTTTGCAGACGTTCTCCCACAGCGCGTCAACTCTCTCGTCGAATCTGTCTATCTCTTTGATTTTCCTTCCCCATGAAGGCCAGAGGTCGATGGCCCTGGACCAGACCCCGATTCGCACGATTGCGCTCCAGAAGGCCCCGGCAGTCCATTTGAGCAGTTTGTTCGACACTTTCCTGCTTATGAAAGGGCCGCTTCTTAGGTAATAGGAGAGATTTATCAACGGAACTACTTGACTCCAGCCGATTCTCTTTATGCCCAGCGACATCGAATTCGTGTTGGGGAAGCCGCAGCCGAAAACGCGGCCCTCAGATTCGATGAACTCGCAGATGATTCGGCCAAGTCGCACAAGCTGAAGGCTGGCGTCTCTACGCCCGAAACGCGTCCTATCGAAGGCAATATCGAAGCAAATCTGCGCCTCAAAAGTATCCGGCCCAATCTTGCAGGCAATCGGCGCTGAGGCCCAGTGTCCTGCAACATTGCCATCGGCTATCAATATGAGATTCTTGGCTTCGCCCTGGGGCCACGATTTATGCTTCCACAAGAACTCCTTCTTCGCGAACCGCTGCTTGAAGGCGTTCTCCAGCACTGACAACACCTGATCAACCTGCTCTGAGCTGTCAAAATCGAGTAGCTTCACGTCCCCCGGCAGAACGAATCTATGATACTGCATTGCCTATTCCCGCCCTGTCCCGGGTTGACTGCAACGTCTAAACCGACCACCTTGTATCCGACCCGCAGATTCGGATTCCACCATCGGAACAGCCCGATAAAAGTAAACGTCATCAGCCAGCGACTGATAGGAGCGATTGCACAAGAAGTACCTGTTCTCAAAAACCTTTGCGCCGACCTTGTGAATGAAGCACGGGTCGTTCGAGACCTCCAGAAAATAGTAATCCGCCCCGGGAACCGCCTGCCAGGTGAGCTCGATGCCCTCCGAAGGAGCCAGCACTGTCGCATCCTGTGATTGGTTGCCGCGTATTGATAGCCCCGAAATGACCCTCTTTGCAAGACGCCTTGCATAAGAATCGGCCGCTATCAGGCCAGACACTATCCGCCCAACCGCCCCATAATGCTTCTCATAGAGCCGACGCAAGCTTGCCCTCTGTATCTGCGCCATGTTGCCTCCGGTGAAGTTCTTCAAGCTCTGTCCACAATAATGAATCACTCTTGCCTCAGGCACAATGTATATCTTCCATCCGGCAGCCCTTATTCGACTGCAGAGGTCGTTGTCCTCGTAGTAGAGAAAAAAGCCCTCATCAAACCCATCCAACCTCTGAAAAAGCTCCCGCCGAACAAGAAGATAACCCCCAGGGGCCCCAGGCGCCTCAAGCGGCGAATCGCTGTCCCAAATCTGCCAATCCATCCGCCAGAATCGCTCAAACGCGGAATCGCTCACAAGCCGACGCAAAGATGTGTGCTGAACCAGCGCCTCAATTGGGCCGGACTCCTTTAAGACCGACGTCTCGAACAACATTTCATCATCCCAGAAAGCCTTTGGCATACAAGCTCCGCATTGATCGAGGCTATACATCGCGGCCAGAAGCGCGGCCGTTGATCCCTCAAGCATGAAGACGTCCGGATTAAGAAAGAGAATGCTCTCGCCCGTCCCAAGCCGTGCGCCCATGTTGCAGGCGCTTCCAAAACCCGAGTTCTTCTCATTCGTGACGAGGCGGAACCACGGCATGTCTCCGAACTCGCTTTGCGCGATTCTCGTTGTGTTGTCCGATGATGCGTTATCCACAACCACGACCTGGAGGCGGACGCCCGAGGATGCTTGGAGGAGGTCTCGGACGCACCGGACAATATGCTCCTCGCTGTTGTGGCTGACGATGACGACTGTGAGCTCCAAGCCGCCGTCTGAATTGGCACAAGCAATCGCCAACTCCTCAACACCTCCAAAACGATGCCCTATTTACTCATCCAAAGAGCCGCCGTGAAGAAATTGCCCAAAGCCACTTGAGGGCAGGCGCCGTTCATCACCCGATGAGACAATCAACCCCTCAACGCCCTCGAGGCGCTCGATCAGATCAAGACCCCGCTCAGGACCCAGAACAAAGACTGCTGTGGCCACTGCATCCGCAAACTCAGCTCGGCTTGTAATGATCGTGACGCTGCTGCACCCGACCGACGGATAGCCCGTCTTTGGGTTGATGATATGATGATATCGCTTCCCATTGTAATCAAAAAAACGCTCATAGTTCCCGGAAGTTACGACCGCGCAACCGGAGATGAGCAGCTTGCAGAGCAGACTATCGCCACCAAGAGGGTCCCGCACGCCTATTCGCCAGCTCGTCCCGTTATTGCGATTCCCCGAAACGAACATGTCGCCTCCGGCGTTGACGATGAAATTCGAGACGCCCGCCTCCTTGAGCTTTTCTGAGGCGCGATCTATTGCGAAGCCCTTTGCAATGCCGCCCAGGTCCATCTGCATCCCCACATGGCGAAGATAAACCGTCGGGGCGGTCGCCGTCAACTCAACGGCTGTGTAATCCAACCGATCAAGCGCCTCCGCCAAATCGGCCGGCGATGGCGGCGCTTTTGGCCCTGGCGTCGAGAAGCCCCAAAGCCTTAATACGGACCCAATTGTGACGTCAAAGGCTCCGCCGCTGAGCTCAGAAACCTCTCTGGCTGTCGAAAGCACCGCGATTACAGAGTGCGCGACCTCTACCGGCTCAATTCCCGCCGCCTCGTTGATTCTGCTCACAGCACTTCCCGGCAGATTCCAGGACATTGTATTCTCTACATCTGAAATCGCGCCAAATGCCCCTTGAATAGCAGCTTTCACCTCAGTCTCGGTCAGACTATTATCCCAAGCCTGAATCTCGATGAGCGTTCCCAGTTGGAAGTTGTCGATCTTAACAAGAGCAGGCTCACCAGAAAGCTGCTTTCCAAAATATGCGAAAAGAACAATCGCGCCTATTGTGAGGATGACTAGAAGAGACCAGAATGAACGGCTATGACTCATGCTGCCCAGGTTGACCGGTTCGCCGGGAGTATAAGGGGTATCGGGAGCATTCTCAGGCCATGCTCATCAAGAGAGATCACATTCCCGATTCCGAATGGCATTTCACGCTTCCCTTTGCCTTCAAATCCTTGATACGACGCATCGCCCGTTGCCTGAGAGCTAGATTGTCCCAATGCAAAAGCGCTATCTTCTTCCAGCAAGTGATAGCCTTGGGGAAATCACCTCGCCGCTCGTGCATCGCGGCAATAATCATCGTTGGCCGACCAGCGTCTCCCTTGGCAAGCGTGGCTGACCCAGGACGAGGCGCATCCTCCGCCCCCATGAGCTCCTTTTGGACCCGCGCTCGTCGTATTGACGCCCGAACGTCCTCCTCGAACATGACCACTGCCCGAATAAAGCACGCCTCGCCACAAAACGCGTACCCGTCCTCGATTATCATCTTCCCCGGCTCGCGAATGCGACAGTGACAGTATTCGCAGAAGGCTTCCATTAAACGGTCCTCAAGTGACGGCTACAGCCCCAAACAGCACACTATTTCTAGTATAGAATACGACTCATGCGCGCAAATGTGCAAGCAATGATTTCGCCGCTCCGCCTATGACAGGCGCCTCATCGCCTCGCCACCTGGAAAACTACCGGGAAGAGTTCACCGAGGGGCGCTTGCGGACCTCATTCTATTCAACCTCAATGTCGATGGAATGGAGAAGCGACTTTGTAGAGTGGACCCAACACCTTAGACTCAATTAACACTTAACTGCCGGAGCTTGCTTTCTTGGGGGCAGAAAGCCACATTGAAGTAGTCCTTTTGAATAGGGCATTGTCCGGTTTAACAAAGAGATATTATTCGATGATCACAAGGCTGCGTTTAATAGCCTTTTTATGCTCTCTCGGCTTTCTCACTTTGGCGTTGTCTCCCGTCTCTGCAATGGGCGAGACGATTGAGGTGCGTGTTGAGGCGGGCGCCTTGAGTTTCGAGACGACGAAGGCGGGCGAGATACCCCGGGTTGACGGTTTCACCAACTGGGGTCCGGCGGGATCGCCACTGCTGCCCAGGAAGGCGCTCGAGGTCCTGCTTCCGCCTGATGTCGATCCCGGTTCCGTTGCCCTGAAGGTTATGGTCGTGGATGTGGTCAAGCTTGATGGGACACACGATATCGCGCCCGCGCCGCCAATCACCACCGAGGATAGGAATGGCAAACTGGTCTATCTCTGGGGGACGGCTGACCGAATCGTCGAGGGTAGGAATGTCGCCATATATGGGAGCAGCGGGTATTACCCCGCGAGCTGCGGTGAGCTAACGTCTCTCTCGCAGATGCGCAAGTGGCGTTTTGCGAAGCTCCTGTTCACTCCCGTTTTGTATAGCCCCTTGGCCGGGTATGTCAGGCTTGTCAAGAGCGCGACATTCACAATCAGTTACTCTCGGATTGACGCCACTGGCAGTTACAGAAGCTCCGCCGATGACCCTATGTCCGATGAGGCGAGAGCGCGTTTTAAGAACTTCGAGCAGGCTCAGATGTGGTATCAGCCTCGGGCTGGAGATGCACCGCGCAAGTCGCAAGTTTTCGATTATGTGATAGTGACGACTGAGGCGATCAAGGGCGGGAGTAAGGTGCTCGAGCGATTCATGGGGCACAAGGCGTCCCTGGGCTTCTCACCTCTGGTAGTAACCGAAAGCGATTATGGATCTATGGTCGGGCAGGCCCCTAACGGCCGGTCTGAGAAGATTCGCAAGTGGCTTGCCGACAACTATCTCCTCTATGGCATTGAATATGTGCTTATGGTGGGAGACCCAAATCCCGATACTGGAGACGTTCCGATGAAGATGTGCTGGCCCAGGAACAACGTGTGGTACATGCCAGAGCTCGACTCCGCTCCAACCGACTTTCTCTACAGCGACCTAACCGGCAACTGGGACTTGGACGGGGACGGGTATTATGGTGAATACGATGGGGACAGAGGCCCCGGAGGGATAGACCTTACTCCAGAGGTTTATGTCGGTAGGATTCCTGTCTATCAAGGGGATTACACGACGCTCGATTCGATCCTGCAGAAGCTGATTGATTACCAATCCGCGAAGGGCGATCTCGCATGGCGAAGGAAGATTCTTCTGCCGATGAGTTTTTTGAATGCGGAAATTGATAACGCGAGTCTTGGTGAGAGTATATTGGGTCAACTGGCTTCAATGGGGATATCCGGATACAAACTCTACCAACAGGGAGCGTGTATTGACGATTCGGTGTTCGATAGCGATGAAGAGCTCGTTGGCGGGGCGGTCGCGCAACATTGGGCCAATAATGCCTACGGCCTCCTAACCTGGTCCGGCCACGGCACCTCGTGGGGTACCTACATCGGCTACGGCAGCGAGGAGCACTTCTGCGGCGAGATTCTCCATATTTCGAATTGCGAGAATCTCGATAACAAAAAACCGGCTATTGTATTTCAAGCCGCATGTGGCAACGGCCCTCCTGAAGAGCCTGAAAACCTCTGCTATGCGCTTCTAAAGTCGGGTGCCGTCGCAGCGATTGGGGCATCGAGATCAGCTTTTGGCAACGGAGTGTGGACGGGGCCAAAGGGAGTTCATTCAAATGAAGAGCTCGCATACGAGACGATGAGGCGGATTGCCGTTAACTCATCCCCAGTAGGGGAGGCTCTGGCATTGGCCAAATCCTCACTCATCGCAAGCGATCCCTCTTGGCTTATGAACTGCATCCAATACAACCTCCACGGCGATCCCCAGGTCCACTATGATCAGTCCTATCAACCAGCAAGACCAGTTCTGTTCAATGGCTCCGTCGATCCTGAGAGAGGTATTCCTGGCGCGGTCTTCACCTTCTCGGTTCGCTATCTGCATTCAGACGGCTTTGAGCCTGTTACCAGTTCTGTAGTTGTCGATGGCGAGGAGATGGCGATGGAGGTCGTCTCGGGCTCGGCGTCTGACGGTGAATACGCCTGGCATTCAGAATTGCCCAAAGGTGAGTACTCCTTCTTCTTCGAGTTTTGCGACGCGCAAGGCAATGTCGTCCGCCTGCCGGAATCGGGCTCCTATCCAGGGCCTTCTGTGGGGATGGAGGACAGCCTGGTCGATGGCGCTGTTCAGCCGGAGTCAGGCACGACAGACGATGACTACGTTTTCACCGTCTATTATTATGATGCGGACGGGGACGCCCCGATCACCGGAACTGTCGTGATAGGGGACGACTCTCACGAGATGTCGCTACAATCCGGGCTTGCCCACGCGGGAGTATATGGTCTTCAGACAAACTTGCCGGTTGGGGAGTATTCGCATCATTTCGAGTTCTGGAACAACGATGGTGGATTTATCCGGTATCCCGATTCTGGAGATCACAAGGGCCCCTCGGTCGGCTACAATACCTATCTTAGGCACGGCTCGGTGAGTCCAGAATCCGCCTGCGCCATATCGACTTTCAGCTACTCCGTCCTTTACTACTGTGGAGACGGCGACGCACCCGTCACGCGGGCTCTCTTCATCGACGGACGCGCACGCGAAATGTCCTTGTCGAAGGGTGACGAGGCGCATGGGATATACCAGCTGAGGACTCAGCTTGATCCGGGGGAGCACTCATACCGCTTTTTATTTGCCGACGGCCGCGGAGGAGTTGCGCGGTTGCCAGACCAGGGAGAGTATAAAGGTCCGAATGTGGCCGGCCACGGACTGGCATTGGGGATCTCAACTGGTTCTGCTCTATACGATTTCGGTGACGTTCTTCCCATCACTGTGGACCTCATGAATCTGGAGAACATGGTCATCGTCGATGTCTATCTGATCATGACTTTCATCCCCCCGGGCAGTGATGAGATTATCTGGTCTGCCTTGCCTGACGGCCAATGGCGAGAGGGTCTATTGCCCGTGACGACGGGGCTTCAGATTCCCGCCGGCTTCGAGTACTCCAGTCTGCTGTGTTCCTTCGTATTGCCCTGCGCCTCGCCCAATATCTCGGAGCACGGTGACTATATCCTCAGAATGGCCGCCTTTGAGTCTGGCAGCCTTGACCTCATCTCAAACATCGCTCAGTGCAGTTTCGAGGTCGGTTCTCTGGAAGCGGAATAGGGCCACCGCCTCCTACGCCGCCCTCAACTCTCTGTGTTCTCTGTGTCTCTGTGGTCGATTCCTCTGATCAATCACCTTCAATTTGAAACGTGATCGGGAAGAGCTCATCGACGGAGGTGAGGGTGCCGGGCTGGCAGAAGCCGGCGATGATCGTGTAGGCGCCTTCGGGGGCGGATTCGGGGATGAGGCCGAGTGAATGAGGCGCGTCGATCATCTCAAAGCTGTTCGGCATGAAGATGTCCGAGAACCACGGCGTGGGCGAATCGCTCCAGCCGGAAGAGGTGTAGTAGGCAACGGCTCCGTTGGGGGCAATAACGGCCAGATACGCATCCACCGCCTCGTCCTCCCCGAAGTTGTACGGCTGAAGCAGCACGATCAGCTCATCGCCAGCAGAATACACGTTGCCGGCTGGCCGTTCTGGCAACTTCACGCGGACGCGGGGGTGGTGGGGTTCGCCGTCGGAGATTGCGTATAGATATGTCGGCCGAGAAACTGTCTGGGTGACATAAATCGTGCCAAGACTATCAATGGCCCGAAGGCGAACGTTAGTATCGCAGACTCGTATCCGCCAGCGTAGGGCCCCATCCGGGGCGTAAGACTTGACGTAATTCCACGTGTGAGAATAAACGTTGCCCTCCGTGTCGCAGATCGGATTGTATTCCGTAGTCCTATCCCGGTGGTCTATTACGTTGTTCGCGCCGAGGCTGCCATCCGGGTTTATCCGCTGGAGCATTACCCTGTCGGTACCGTCTTCCTCCCCGACAGCGTGGACCACCCACCAGCCGCCCATCGGGTCGCCGCACGCCTCCTCCCAAGTCCCTGACCCCGCAATGTGATGCTCCCAGAGAACGTTCTCAAGCGTTACGTCCTCATATAATACCAGCTTCCCTGCAGCGTGAACCAACACGTTGTCCAGGGCATTCACCTTGACAAAGGGGCAGGCCCCATAAGGCATCCATGGCCAGGAATAAGATGAACAGAACTCCACAAAATCCGTGTGCATTTCACTTGCCACAAAATGGTGAGACCCACTACCAGAGCCTTCAAAGGTTGTGGCTTCCCACACAGCGACTCCATGTGAATCGAACGCAGGACCGCGCACCGTGCAGCTATCCGCGCCAGGGATCCTAAGGGAAGTTTCTGATACCAGCTGCCCCTCACTATCAAAGAACTGCATCAGGTCTCTACCAAACCAAGGACCAACGACCGCGAGACCTCTGCCATTGACCGGAATCAGTCGCCCATCAATACACAGTGCATTCCAGATTTCATGACCTTCAAAAGTGCGGCAATGGAGTAGCATTTCTTTGTCCGGCTCCATAATCCCTGAATAGAAGCGCTCGTCATCGATTGCGCCAGCGGCGGTGCTTCCATCATTTGCCCAAAGATAATGCTCAGTATGACCGTCAAGAGCAAGGAAGAGAACATTGCATCCCTCACGCAACGATGATCTGGTAACGACAGGGCGATCATCCGGGTCAATCCCTGCGAAACCCGGTCCGTAGTAGATCCCACTGCCAAAGAGCCTCCTATACGTTATATGAGGGCTAGCCGGGCCCGGGCCCTTCGCGCAGCGTGTGCCCCCCTGATCACCCTCGTCAGTGGTCCATGCACAACGCGCAGTAGATATCTCTGCCTTGACGGAGGGAATCGCCATGACGAAAAGAAGCAGCGCGCAGGCGCCTTTCAAGAATGGCCTAAGATGTCCGCAGCAATTTTCTCGGTCCATACCATACATTCTCAAGATCTGTTATAGGGATCCGTATGAGGGTTTCCGTGTTGTATTCATCGAATCTCTGTGACGCTTCCGCGAAATGGGCACTAAACGTCGCATGGAACGGAGCCTTAGCCCTGCCAACGGAACGCCAGGTCATTTCATCCTCCTCATCTGGAGGCTCCCCGTGCACTTCATAATCGTCCTCGCCTTCCTTCCACTGGCGTTTATCTGGTTTCACTCCGATCCCCTCCCATTTATCGACCTGTTCGCCGTGGTTGAGGCGGATGAGCGCTCTTCGGATGAAGCGTTTAACCTCGTTGCCGGTGATCTTCACGAAGAATTCTCTTGGCGGGTCGTTGTATTCCTCGCCCGTGTGGTAGAACGGCCATCTGAACTCGAGGCGATTGGCACATAAAACGTTGCTGACGTAGCCAGGATTCCTATCGTCCCAGCCGAGTGGCCTGACGTATGCACAGAATCTATAGAGTAGGTCTTTATTGAAATCGACATTGGGACAGCGAATCCTCACCGGCAAGTAGATCATGAGGCGGCTGGCGAGGCACCGCGGCAGGCCAAAGTTCTTGTATGACACCTTCAGCGTAAAGGACGGATGCTCGCCATCGTCAGAGATCTCGTTGTTGATGTCCTGCACGTCAAGCGAGATCACCGGCGGCCAGGTTTTTATGTTGTCCCGATGATGGCAGACGGCCTCAACGACATCATATTCGTCAACGTGGCCTTCCGAATAGAGGCGAATCGCCTCCCTCACCTCTTCCCGGTGATCGTCCCTGACCGGCCCCCGGCCAAAAACGGCCCAATACAGTGTGCACACGAAGTTTCTTGCCCAAGTGTTCCAGGGTTCCTCCGGGTCATCCGGCGAGGGCCTGCCACGGCCGTAGTACTTTCTGGCTAACCTTTTCAGCACGCGAGTGGCATTTATATGGAACTTGCCAAGTTCCCACGTTTCAGTAATGCACATCCCCTCACCCACCTCGTCCCAGCACTCTAGAATAACCCTCGATATCCGATTCTGCTGGCTGGCCGATGTTCCTTGAAGGAGAGCATACACAAAGCGGTCCAGCGGGAACCTCCCGTAGTCACGTCGTATGACGCTTGGCGCCAATCTGTATCCCATTGAATCATCGTAGGCGGAAAGAACGGCATAACATCTCTCCCATTTCCCTACTAGCGGATCCCGCTCGCGACCTTCGGGCACCCAACTCCAATAGTCCTCATCGAAGATAGGAGCCAGCCTATCTGCAACGCCCCTCTCGTCGTTATGTACGAAGTCCTGTCCTACTTGCATCCACGGCTTAAGGCCATAGAAATCGGCTGCGAATAGGCGATCGAGCTCACCTGCGAGGTCAACTGTTTCGGGGATGTACCAAGCTCGATCGGAAGGGTCGTCACGGCCTTTCGGGCCTTCAAGCAACTGGATGAGAACTTTCTCGACTTCCACCGGCGGAACCGTCATCCCCGGGATTTGGCCGGTTTCTTTCAGAACAGGAAACATGCAGGCAGGTAGCTGCTCGTAGAATCCCCGTAGGCCAGCGTAGAAGACGTAGCGGACCTCTGATTGAGTGAAGTCATGCCAGAACGCCGTGTTCTTTGGATCATCAGACAAAGCGAATTCCGTGTTAGGCAACTCAAGATATGGGATATTGCAGGGGTTGTAGTCGAGTCCCTTGGCGATAGTAGGCGCTTTAATCCCGCGCCGCCAGAGCTTCATCCACTCTCCTATGAGAACCTGCAAGTGCTCATGATCGACATCGTGAGCAGGGCTCCGCAGGTACCCATCTTGATTACCCCGGACGCCCGCGATTGCGCTTCCAAGAGCTGCCGGGCTAGCCTGATACTGTTTGGTCGCGACATCAATCCCCGCGCCCCTCATCTTTAGCAGCTGGTGGCACACATAAGCCTTGTTGTTGCCGGATATTGGCACGTAGTCTCGCGCCTTTCGGTCAAGTTCAACCGGATGCAACGTGACCATGTCATCGGTTGTAGCCATCCTGAAGGGATATGTCTTCTCGGCCCACCAATCATACAGCGCGACCTCAACCAGGAATTCATCCGCTAACCTCGGTCTGAACGGATCCCGCCCAAGGTAGTCCTTAACAGTTTTCCGTAAGCACTGGCCAAAGAGCTGCTTGGTCCACATAAGCGCGCGATCCTTCTCGTCCGGGTCATGATCTCGTACCCTCTGCCGCGTCTGGCGGATCCTATTGCACAGGACGCTTGCCCATTCTCCTCGGACCCTCAATGTGAAAGGGGGCGCGTAAACGTTCCCAACGTAACCCGTGAGCAACTGGTTAAACATTCTTTCTACGGTGACCCACAAGTAATCCGTGTGAACCTTCCACAACTCCGTGATGCCAACCGTGGCCTCATCCTCGGGTCCCCATAGGATCTGATCTCGCATCCACTTTCGCCCATTCAGGTATCGATCGCCGTCTGGAGATCCACAATACTGGCCAAAGAGGTAGGCGAACATGCCAAC
This sequence comes from bacterium, assembly GCA_021160245.1. GTDB lineage: Bacteria > B130-G9 > B130-G9 > B130-G9 > B130-G9 > JAGHCW01. The sequence goes on from JAGHCW010000074.1 coordinate 13,211, forward strand.
TTCATTAGAGCTCGGCATTCTATGCAGAAGCTCGAGGAACGTGCCCTGTATGAAGTGCCTGAATACCGTTTCCCAATAGGTCTCAGAGGCAGAGTGATTAACCGCTAATCTTGTTGACATTCTTTGGCCTCGCTATCCAGGGGTGAACCGATTCCTGGGCTGAACCCACGTGAACATCCCTCCATTCGTATCTGAGCCTGCTGCCCGCCCGCTTGCGAGCGATCCAGTCAGAATGGGCATGCGCTCGTCGCCTTATGTCATGTTCTCGTCGCTGCCGACGAGGACGAGGATTCTACGAGGCGCGGTTGATAGTCTTCGCGCTTCGGTGGCCGGGGGTCCCGGATACGGTTCTGCCCGTTCGTCAACGGCGGATTCGTGCTGTCGAAGCGGCAGGTCCCTAATTCCCTCCGGAATTAGCGCCGCGCACGGGTCCCACTCGTCCTGGTCCCCTCCCGTCGGCGTAAACGGGAGAGTCTCAGGGGGCCCGGTACTACACTATCATGCTGCGTGTTGGTGCAGATCAGGTCGCCAGTAGTCAGGCATACATACCCCTCTATTTTGACATACATCTTGATCGCTAGAACACAGCGCTTGCAGTCAACCTCCTCAATCGGCGGTTGCTCCGCCCCGAACTTCCTAGCAGCCCAAGAATCTCGCATACTACCGCCTCGTATAGCATGTGAATATACGGTCAATGTGTAGCCATCGGCCATCTTCACTATCGCTCGCGTCGGGTCGAAGAATGTCGAGGTCCCGTCCGACGAGCCGATGACCAGATTCTTACTGACAGTGAACTCACGATTGCCATAACCGCCGGCCGTGATGTAGCCGCCCACAGTGCCATCGGCGTCCAGAATCGGCATCGTGTATGGCTCGTCGAAACTCCCGCCCGTGACCGTTATTGTGTCGTCCGCGTAACTTATTCCCATATCAAACAGTCCTCCTCATTCTCCAATCAACGAAGGCGCCTCGATCTAAAGCCCCGTCGTGCTCCGGCTCAGCCGCAACGAGGCGGCATGAAACTCGATTGCGCGCAACGCGGTATCCGAACCTCCACAGCGTGAGAACGATCCCCACGCTCAAGACGGCTAGGCGGTATATGGCGCGTCCGTAACCTCGCCATCGGCGCTGACAGCAACGATCCTCGGCGCCGGGCCCGATGCCAACCACTTCCCTGCCGTGTTGTTCAGATAGTAGATCCGCTCGACGTAGAGCTTGCGTATCATCTCGAGCCTGGATTTGCAGATATTCTCCTCAATGAACGGAACCGTGCCCACACCGCCGGCCTGTTGCCCAAAACTCGGCCCCATATTCCCGCCTCGGAGCGCCGTCGTGTAGAGCGTGATATAATAACCCGCGTCCATCGCGATTATACATCCGGAGATGTCGAAGAACGTGTCCGCGTCCTCCGAGCCCATGACGAGGTCCTTTGTGACGGTCTATTTCTTGTTGCCGTAGCCGCCGGCCGTGACATAAGTGCCGACCGTCCCGTCGTTATCGAGATCATCCATCGTGTATGGCTCATTCTGTGAGCCGCCCGTTACTGTGATGGTGTTGTCCGAATAAGATATACCCATCTCACCCACCTCCCAATACCGTTAGTTGAGATTGCCGTAAGAATCAAACTCTATATAAGAGCAGCAGCTCCAGGATGACGAATGTCAACAACGTTCTTGAATCTTCTCGCGGAGGCGTTATCGGCTGAGGAGGTGGCCGGCGAGTTTTTTGATCGTGTCTAGAGGGGCGATTCTCATGCGGTCGAGGAGGAAGCGGAGGTTGTAGGAGAGCTTCTGCTTTCTGGCCATCATCGACATGACCTCGTGGACTGCCCGGTCGGCGGCGTCGTAGTCAATGTTTCGGACGAACTCAGAGTCGATGGGGAACTTTTTGTTCAGGCCGATCTTAAAATTGCGCCAGATGTCGGGTGAGAGTATCTCGTTCATCTTGTACATCTCCCAGACGGCGGTGCCGGGGTAGGGCACGAGGTAGAGTATCTCGAAATACGCCAGTCTATTGAAGTTCTGACGGATAAAATCGACCGTCATCGCGCTCTCCTCGGCGGTTTCGGTCGGGACGCCGGTTAAGAACGTGGCGAGCGCCCTGACGCCCAATCGATCGAGCCTATCGAGCGTGGCGAGGTTGTCATTTGCCGTAACGCTTTTGCCTTTCAAAAATTGTAGCACGCGGTTTGAGGCGCTCTCAAAGCCGAACTCCATCTGGGCCATCCCGGCCTTTGTCAGGAGATTTATGAACGAATCATCACACTTACTGACGATGTTGGCGCGGCCATAACAAGGCCAGGTGAGCCGCCTCGCAATTCCCCGCTCGAGCATCATCTCGGCTATTTTGGAGGCGCGTTTTTGGTCGAATATGAATGTGTCATCGATTATGCAGAGTCCCTCTAAATCGTAGTTTTTTAGCAGGTGCTCCATCTCCTCGATGACGTATTCTGGGGAGTGTTTTCGAAGCTCTCGGCGGTGAACGGAGAGGCAGTAAATGCACCGGAACGGGCAGCCCCTGGAGGTCATTATCGTCGTGTTGCGCGTTATCATGCCTCGGATGGCGGCGTTGCGGCGCAAATAGTGCTTGAGATCGAGCAGTGACCTATCCGGAAACGGTATCGTATCTAGGTCGTCGATAAAAGATGGCGGCTCGGTAACTAGCGCCTCGTCACCGTTTTTGAATGCGATACCTGGCACATCTTTCAACGTGTCGGGCTTCAGCGCGAAGTCGCTGTCGGCGAGCGTATCGACGAGCCTCGTGAAGGAGCGCTCCCCCTCAGATATGACCGCGATGTCAAAGAAGCCTTCCTTTATGATCTGCTCGGGGAGAGCCGTGGGCTGCAGGCCGCCTATGACGAATGGAGTGTTGCTGAAATCACGGATCTTGGCCACCAACTGCGTCGCGCGATAGTACTGCGCCGTCGCGGACGAGAAGCCGATGATGTCAGGCTCAAACGCCTTTGCGACCTTTACCGCGTTGTGGCCGGCGTACTCATCAGCGAGAAGTATCTTGTATCGGTGCTTCCCGTGCTTTTTCAAGTAAGAGCTAAGGTAGCAGACTCCGAGGGGTGGCATGTCGTAAATGCCCCGCCCGGGGTTGATAAAGAGTATCCTGACTTCGCGATTTGTCACGTCCCACCCCAGATGACCTTCAGATAGATGCTTTCATTAGCAATCTATAGCGATTGAGCGGGTGAGTGTCAACTGAGACAGGAGCGTAGGCTATTTTTGATTGGGACCTGGTACCTTAAAACGGCTCATCTGGCTACGAGCGGCACATCTACATCGCCGCTTTCTGCGTTGGAAACGGATTACTGCTCTTCATCCTCGATTAGGACGCTGACGCCTTGATGCGTTGAAAGCCACTTGCGGCCGTGATTGCCGATCGCGATTCCCGTAACGTTGTTGCCAGAGATGCGGCTGTTCTCTGTTGTGTAGGTTTTCCAATGCCCGCTGTCAAAGACGCTTAGGCCGTTGTCGCAGGCAAACCACAGACGGCCGTTCTCGTCAACTGCGATTTCGTTCACGAGCCCCTCAGCTAGGGCGCTGTTCCGAGGGCTAAAACCAGTCCATTTAGTCCCATCGAACATGCACACGCCTCGGGATGTCCCGAACCATTTTCGCCCCAGAGCATCCTCCGCAATCGCAAGGACTTGCGTTGTGCCCAAGCCGCAAGGCCGAATGTCATAATTCGTCCACTTGCTGCCGTCAAACGAGCAGGGCCCCTCGGACGTCCCGAACCAGATAACGCCCGATCTATCTACGAGCACCGCCTCAACCTCGTCATCTGAAAGGCCGCTGTTCTGAGCGTTGAAAGCCGTCCACTCGTCCTGATCGAGCATGAACGCGCCGTGTCCGGAAGTTCCGACCCACATTCTGCCCTCCCGTTCCCCGGCGATGCCCTTAGCGAC
>JAGHCW010000195.1 GCA_021160245.1 bacterium
CCATTATATCAGGAGGTGAGTTATGGGAAAGATCATCGGAATTGACCTCGGCACAACAAATAGCGTTGTCGCCGTTATGGAGGGTGGCGAGCCCGTTGTCATCGCCAATGCCGAAGGCGGCAGAACCACACCGTCTGTCGTTGCATTCTCTGACAAGGGCGAGCGGCTAGTGGGCCAGATAGCCAAACGTCAGGCCGTAACGAATCCAGAGAACACCGTGTTCTCGATCAAGAGGTTTATGGGACGTCGATTCGATGAGGTTAGCGAGGAGATGACGATGGTTCCGTACAAAGTCGCCTCGGGACCCAATCAAGATGTTCGAATCGTATCGAGAGGCAAGAAGTATTCCCCGCCCGAGATATCGGCCATGATACTGCAGAAGATGAGGCAGTCGGCTGAGGACTATTTGGGTGAGAAGGTCTCGGACGCGGTTGTAACAGTTCCGGCTTATTTCAACGACAGCCAGCGTCAGGCGACGAAGGATGCGGGTCGTGTTGCGGGTCTGAATGTCAAGAGGATTATCAACGAGCCAACGGCCGCGGCGCTCGCCTATGGGCTCGACAAGAAGAAGGATCAAACAATAGTCGTCTATGATTTCGGTGGCGGGACGTTTGACGTATCGATACTTGAGGTTGGTGAGGGTGTCGTTGAGGTGAAGTCCACAAATGGCGATACACATTTGGGCGGCGACAACCTTGACCAGAGGGTGATTGACTGGCTTATAGCCGAATTTAAGCGTGACCAGGGGATTGACCTTTCAAAGGACCAGTCGGTATTGCAGCGGCTCAAAGAGGCGGCTGAGAAAGCGAAGATGGAGCTCTCAACGGTGACGGAGACGGACATCAACCTGCCGTTCATAACCGCCGACGCAAGCGGGCCGAAGCACATGAATCTCAAGCTCTCAAGGGCCAAGTTCGAGAGCCTCGTCATTGATCTATTAGAAAAGACCATCGAACCGTGCAAGAAGGCGATTTCGGACGCCGGCATCTCTGCAAATGAGATCCACGAGGTGGTTCTTGTTGGCGGTTCGACACGGATTCCGAAGGTTCAGGAGATCGTTAAGGAGCAGTTCGGAAGGGAGCCACACAAAGGCGTCAATCCGGATGAGGTGGTCGCAGTCGGGGCCGCTATACAGGGCGGCGTTCTTGCAGGAGATGTCAAGGACGTTCTGCTTCTTGACGTTACGCCTCTGTCGCTTGGTATCGAGACGCTAGGAGGCGTAAGGACAGCTCTAATCGAGCGGAACACAACGATTCCGACGAAGAAGAGCCAGGTATTTTCCACAGCGGCTGACGGGCAGACAACAGTTGATATTCACGTCTTGCAGGGCGAACGGCCGATGGCGAGTGACAATCGAACGCTTGGGCGTTTTCAGCTTGTTGGGATTCCCGCAGCGCCAAGAGGCGTTCCACAGATAGAGGTCACGTTTGACATTGACGCGAACGGCATCGTCAACGTCTCTGCCAAAGACATGGGAACTGGCAAGCAACAGCAGATAACCATAACCTCATCCAGCGGAATCAACGAGGATGAGATCAAGAAAATGGTTCGTGACGCTGAGACCCACGCTGACGAGGATAAGGCGAGGCGCGAGAAGGTTGACCTTAGAAACCAGCTTGACGCGGTGATTTTCCAGACGGAGAAGACGATCAAGGACAACAAGGAGAAGCTCCCGATTGCCGAGGTCAATGAGGCAGAGAAGGCGATCGAGACGGGGAAGAAGGCGGTAGAATCGGAGGATAGCCAGCGGATTCAATCCTCAATTGATGAGATTACTCAGATATCTCACAAGCTAGCCGAATCGCTTTACAAGGACGCGGCGAAGCAGCAGAAGGCTCAGGCAGACCAGCAAGATGGGCCGGGCGCCGGCGATCCGACCGCAGAAAAGGCAAAGGGTGATGACAATGTTGTGGATGCGGAATACGAGGAAGTCGACTAGAACGGCGCCAGCACGCTTGATGCAATTGCAGTAGGGCAGACTTTGGCGCAATCGTTTTGGACATAGGGCGATGAAAAGCTATTATGACATTCTGGGCGTGGACAAGAGCAGCTCGGCAAAACAGATCAAGGCGAGCTATCGCAAACTAGCCCGCAAACTTCATCCGGACGTCAATCCGGGTGACAAAAAGGCCGAGGCACAGTTTAAGGAACTATCTGAGGCCTATCGCGTCTTGAGCGATGATAAGTTGCGAAAGCAGTACGATGCGATCGGCCATCAGGCCTTTGCTCAGGGATTCACAGGCCAAGGGGCAGGCCCCTCATCGGGAGGATTCGACTTTGGGAACATGAACTTCGACTTCGGCTCATCTGGCCAATCGGGCAGGCGAGGCGCGGGCTTTGGCAGCTTCCGGGATGTCTTCAATAGTTTCTTCGCCGGGCAGGGCGCTCAGGGACCGCGCCCCAGGCCACCCGAGCCTGAGAGAGGTCAGGATATCCAATTCCGCATGGAGATCGGCTTTATGGATTCGGTTCGAGGCCGCAAAGCCGTCATCTCCGTGCAGAGGGAGAAACTGTGCAAAAAATGTGGCGGCAGTGGTAAGCCAGGCCCGCCATGTCGCGCTTGCGGCGGCAGAGGAACGGTTCCAGGTGTCGAGAGAATTCGGGTAGTTATCCCTGCCGGCGTGGAGAATGGGGGAAAGCTCCGTCTGATCGGCAAGGGCAATGAGGGTCCTGGCGGCGCGGGCGATCTGTACATCGTGTTCAATGTCATGCCTCATAGTTTCTTCACCAGAAAGGGCCCCAATATATATTGCGAGGCGCCCATTACGGTCCCGGAGGCGGTCTTGGGCGGCAAGATAGAGGTCCCGACAATTGACGGGCGTGCAAGCATGAGGATACCCCCAGGCACCCAGTCTGGGCAAACGCTGAGGCTCCGAGGTAAAGGGATTCGCGTCGGAAAGTCCGGCACAAGAGGGGACCAATACGTTACGGTACGTATAGTCGTCCCAAAGACGATGAGCGAGGAGATGAAACGACTAATGCAGGAATACGAAAGGCTGAATCCTGAAGATGTGCGCTCCGAGTTGGCCAGTGCCAAATAAAGGTGGTTGATAGATGGTTGATGAACGCAAGGAATACTTCTCGATAGGCGTCGTGGCGCAGATGCTCGACGTTCATCCGCAGACGTTGAGGCATTATGAGCGAAAAGGTCTCATTCAGCCAAGTCGCACGGACGGGAACACTCGTCTCTATTCGAGGAGCAACGTCTCTAAGATAGAGATGATCCTTAGGCTAACAACCGATCTTGGCGTGAACCTTGCGGGCATAGAGGTTATCCTGAACATGCGTGACAAGATAGAGCATCTTGAGGCGGAGCGCAACGACTTGATTCGGGCGGTCTTTGAGGCGCTCTCTGCGGAGTTTGAGGCTGGCCCGAAAGAGGCGCAGAGGGCTTTGGTGAAGGTCCAGTCGGGCTTTCTCTCGGAATCATAATCGCCTCGCCGGCAAGCCGATCCGACTTGACCATCGATTAAATTGGGGTCGGATCAATGCGTGTTGAGGATAGATAAGCGCCCGCTTGCAGGCTCCAAAGATACAATCCGGTGGTTGTTCGTGTCTGTTATGAACAGCATATCATCAACCAGAACCAGACCATTTGGCTCGCTCAAGAGACCTGACTTGCCATCGCCCAGAACAGTCTCGAGCCTATCTGTGGCGGTATCAAAGCGGCGAATCGCGTGGTTGTATGAGTCGGCGATATAGATGCCAGATTCCGACGCGAAGACGCCCAATGGGTGCTGCATCAGCGCCGCCTCTCGGTCGCCATCTTTGTGTCCTGAGTGGAAGAGGCCCTTGCCAATGAGCGTCTTGATTTTACCGTCTTGAAGCACGCGCAAAGAGCTGGTCTCCGAATCGACGAAGTACAGCTTGCCCTGATGCGCGCTAAGGCCGCTGGGCTGGGAGAGCGAGTTTCCGGGATATGAACCATCATCAATTGATTCCCGGCCATCCCCCGCGAGGACATCCAACGTTCCGCCGCTGATATGATATACCCAAATCTGATGCGTTCCCGCCATGGCGATCGCTATATTGTCTCCGCTAGGATAGAGACTGATGTCCCACGGGGAAGAGAGGGCTGTGCTTAGAGCATGAGAATTGACGAATGACCCAACATAGCCCTGCTCACCCGTTCCCGCAACCGTCTTCACCTCGCCCTGGCGGAGATCGATCGCCCTAAGCAGATGATTCTCGGTGTCCGCGACGAACAGAACGTCATCTCGATAGACTAGTCCCTGCGGAGTATTAAACTGCGCCTCCTCAAAACGGCCGTCTCTATAGCCGGGATCACCGCTCCGGCCGACAGAAAGCACGATCTCACCATCGAGGCGCATTCCCACAATGCGGTGGCGCCTAGAATCCGAGACGAAGAGAATCGGGGCGCTGTCAAAAGAATTCACGTGAATTATCTTGCCCGGGAACCGCAAAACAGAAGGAGGCAGCTTGTCGATCTCAAGGGCAAGCGGTAGTGGGGAGCGGTTCAGGCGGTCGGCGTAGTTTTCCACGAGAATTTGTATATCCCGGCGCAGGGCGTCGTAATTCCGCTCGCCAGAGTAGTATCCTGCGATCTTCGCATCCGGGCCTATTAGAACGAATGACGGCCAAGACGATATCGAGAAGCTACGCCATATTCTTAGATTTGGATCGCTTACGACGATGTGTTCTATTCCGTACCGAGCGATTGCCGCTGAGATGTTTTCTTTCAGCCTCTCATTCGCGAACTTGGCGGAGTGGACGCCGATTACCGTGAGGCTGTCGCCAAAATCCTCCTCCAGCCGCTTGAGGTCTGGGATCACGTGTATGCAGTTGATGCAGCAAAATGTCCAGAAATCGAGCAGGATGATTCTGCCCGCAAGGTCGCCGGCCGCGACTGGCCTTTCGGCGTTCAGCCAGACGTTTTGCTGGGTAATCGCCTTGTGAATGTCGGTTTCTTGAAACATTCTATCAGGTGTTTTTTATGACCTTTATATTAAGGCCGTCGATCGAGACGACCTTGACTCTTGTGCCGAGCTCAAGCGATTCTGAGGAGTTGGCGTTCCAGAGCTCGCCCTCAACGAAGACCTTTCCCTCGACTTGCGGTGAGATGGCGACCTTCACCGTTCCAACGGCGCCGACAAATCCCTTTTTGCCCATGAATGGTTTTGCGCTCTGAGCTTTAAGAGCCAGAGTTGCGAGGAAAATAAATAATCCGGCCGTAGCGATGGCGATTGGCAGAATAAGCGTTATAGACACATGGACCCCCGTTTCTGGCTCCTTAATTAGCATCATCGATCCAACGACGAGGCATACGATGCCCCCGACTGTCAGCATTCCATAGCTGACCACCTTAACCTCCGCGATGAAGAGGCCTATCCCTATTAGAATGAGTATTAGCCCCGCGTAATTGACAGGGAGCATCTGAAGGGCAAAGAAGGCGGTTATCAGAGAGATTGCCCCGATTACTCCCGGGTATATAGCCCCCGGATGCATTAGCTCGAACATAATGCCATACATCCCGATCATCAGTAGAATATAGGCGATGTTCGGATTAGCAATCGCGCTCAACGCTTTATCTCGCCAGGTGAGATCAAAGCGCACTGTCAAAGCGCCATTTGTCTTAAGAACGACCTTTGAGCCGCTGTCGAGCTTGACACTACGGCCGCTCAATTGCTCCAGAAGGTCACCGAGATCGGATGCTAAAAGATCGATCATATTCTTCTTCAGCGCCTCAGACGCTGTGATTGAGGCGCTTTTCCTAATAGAATCCTCGGCCCATTCAAGGTTTCGGCCTCTTTTCTCCGCAAGGCTTCTTGTGTAAGCCGCCAGATCGTTCTCTACCTTGGCGGACATCGTCTCGTCCATTTTCTGGCCTATGTTCACGGGATGCGCGGCTCCCATGTTGGTGCCGGGGCTCATGACTGCTACGTGAGCTGCGAGCAGGATAATGCTGCCGGCGGATGCGGCGTGTGCTCCCTGAGGGGCAACGAATACGACGACCGGGACATTGCTTGCGAGTATTCGTTTTATGATGTCCTTTGTGGCGTCGAGGCCCCCTCCCGGGGTGTCAAGCATGATGATTACACATTCAGCCTGCATCTCATTGGCCTCGTCTATGCCTCGGGAGATGAACGATGCTGTAACGGGATTTATGGTATCGGACACGGTGAGCACCAGGACACTCTTAGGTCCCCGCGAGCTAGTCGAGTCAGCTGCATTGATACCGTCAGATGCGGTAACACTCGTTGTGGAAATGGTTGACTCCGTTGGGGAAGCCACAAGGCCAGCGCCCGCGACCAAGAGGCAACCCAACAAGATCAGAAATAGTGATACATAGAGCCTTATTCTACGCAATGCCCGATTCCCCTAATCTCGTTTCCGTTAGATGATCTCCCGACGCCTCAGTATCGACATTCGACTTCACCATCGTCGGTTAATCCTGATCATGTACTCGATAATCCTCTCCTCGGAAGGCTGAACCTTGAGATCGAATTTCAGTGTGTTGGCAGCCTTCTTTGAGTATTCTTCAGTTGCCTCGACTATGTCCCAGTCTCCCGGGATGTTCTGCAAGACCTCGATTGAGACCGTATCTGCCTGGTGGTTGACGATGCTCAGCTGAAATGTCGCCTCTTCCCGGGCACGACCGGGCGACCTAAACGCCGTGCGTTTTATCTTGCCCATAATGTCGAACGCTTTGCCGATGAATAGCCCGAATTCCTCATCGACCGGGATGTCCTTGATCTCATCCTCGCCTATGAAGACCAATTGGCCCCCGGAGCGTTTATATACGCTCACCTTGCCTCTTGGTAGGGGCATCCCCAGGCCAGACGATTTGGAATTTTTGAGCTCAAGCACGATCCTGGCCTTGTCCTCAAGTTCATCCCTTTGACCTGCGTGGTAGGGCCATTCGAAGATATAATTCTTGGCTACAACGCAGTCTAGGGCGGCAAAAAGCCTAATACGCTTCTCTTGATCTCTTCCGATTGTTATCGGATGGGCGATGGGGTACTGGTGGTAATCGAAAGCGGGTTTTGCGACAATCGCATCGTCCTCCATTCCGCCCGCCATACTCATCGTCCGCGCCTCGAATACCGGGCGCTTGGGCTGAGCACGACGCACGGAGCCGGCGATCACGCTCATCTGGGCGTTCTTGTATTCAGCGCCGCTGTTGTTTCTGACGTTGATCCACCCCTGCAGGGCAATTGAGCGCTCATTCTCACTCACGGTCGCCGTGTATGAGCCATTCCAGCCCATTCCGCCAGCGAGGTATGAGATCTCGAGGTTGACTTCCCCGCCGTTCTTCGACTCGATGAGGCAGGAAAGAACCGCTTTCTCCAAGATGCCCTCTGGCAATTTCGGGTAGATAACAGGCCCCTGGTGCCCAACATAAACCTCGCCATCGATGTCGTAGATGCCGGGCGACAGAAGGCGAGCATTAATTCTGCGGTCTTTCTCAATTAGCACGACATTCTTGCCAATGAACATCTGCGCTAGTTTGTCGTTCGTTATATTCGCCCGCATGTAGTTCTGCTCTTTTATACGGAATTGGGTGGCGCCTCCACTAGATAGTATCTGAAGTGACGCCGGATCAATCGTCTTCGGCACGTCCTCGATTATCAGCCTTGACTTGCCACTTGGGAGAGAGACCCGTCTCGTCTCGGAGACTAGGGCCTGATTCTCATAGACTGTCAGTTTCAGGTCCACTCTATCTTGCGCGGTGGACTTCACGTCCGGCGGGATCGGCTCGGAGACTGCGTTTGGGACGCTGCCGAATAAGATTAATAGGAGCATCATTATCGCGAGAAAAAGTGCTTTGCGAAAGGAGCCACTCATAGATAGGCGTGTGCGAGATTTGTGGGCGGGCCGCATCAAGGAAGCCTCATTCTTCATTCTCAATCCTCCTTAATTTCGGAATTGACCGAAGTCCATTCAATACATCATCAAGATCGACAGTACTTGGTGAAGCCTTCTGTCAGATAGGATTCTTAGTGGGAAGCCGCAGTGTGATCTTGGTTTTGTATCTCGACGCCTCCTCCTCCGCCATTTCCTCCACAAATAGGGTGCCACCGTTTCTGGTCGCAACCGAGTAGCATTCCGAAAGGCCAAGCCCGTACCCCGAGCCCTCCGGCTTTGTCGTGAAGAAAAGGTCGAATATGTGCTCCCACGCATCTTGTGGAATCCCCGGACCGTTGTCGAGAAACGAGGCGCTGATGTAGCCTTGGTCATCTGATGCTCTTGTCTTCACAAGAACTGATTTTAGTTCGCCAGCATCCTTGCCCTCGCTCGCGTAGTATATTGCATTTCGGAGGAGTTCCCTGAGCACCATATTGATCTCACGCGACCTGCACTCGACTCCGGGCAGCTCGCTCAAATCAACCTCCACTGTGACTTCAGCCTCCTCGGCGTCGTTTGCACACACTTTGATCACCGTTTCAACATCCTCGTTGATGTTTGAGAATTGGACCGGCCCCTGGTCAAGACGCACGAAGCCTCTGATTCTTTTCACGATTTCCGCGATGCCGGTGGTTCCTTCCAATATGCCGTCTAGGGAACAAGGCAGCCCCTCTTGGACTAGATAGTCCAGCTCCTCGGTATCGACTTCCTCGCCCTCAGCCACCTCGCCCAGCATGACCTTGAGGTCTTCTACCGTCTGCTCGAGCGACTCGGCGCCGCCTTTTACTTTCGCTAGCATATTATTCACCTCGTGGGCAATCCCACGGGCCATGTGCTTCATTGAGACCATCTTCAATGATTGAAGGTCACGAAGTCGTTGCTCAAGGATCTCAACCAATTTGCTGTTCTGTTCTGAGAGCATCTGAAGTCTGGATGTATATTGCGCGTTCTGGAGAGAAAGAGCAGCCTGGATTCCCAACGCGTGGAGGTAGTGTTCATCATCGTCAGTGAACAAGGCGTCTTTTTCGCCATCTTTCTTGTTCATGACCTGAATCACCCCAACACGCTCGCCGTCGCTCTTTTCAAGAGGCATGCAGAGCATCGAACGAGTCCTGAATCCGCTCTCCGCGTCAACATTTGAATCGAAACGGGAGTCCTCGTGGGCATCTGCAATCCGGACTGTCTCACCGGTCTCCGCCACGTGCCCCGCGATGCCCTCGCCGATCTTCAAGCGGATTTCGAACATCCCCTCGCCCTGAACGATGCGCGACCATATCTCGCCCTTATCGTGGTCTAACACATAGAGCGTGCTCCGCTGGGCATCAAGCGCCCGTGACGCGACGTCAACGATCGTGCTGAGCACCTCATCAACATCGAGGCTCGAATGAAGACGCTGGTTGATTCGCACCAGCTCCTCGAGGCGCGAGTTCTCCTTTTGCAGCTTCAGATAATCAACGTCACCTACCATGAGATGTTCCTCGTCAACAAAATGCTCTACTTAAGTAACTATAAGTATCATACACCATCGCAAGTTGCAGTCAATCGCCACTGGAGGAGTTTCTCATTAACGGAAACGGGCGAAGGGGAGTAATGGATGGAATGGAGTATATGAATTTCCCAAAGAGGACCCCGAGGTAATCTCTATTGATTGGGGCGGGACGAAGCTCCAGCGACGAGTACTGGGCTCCTTGCTTTCTCTTTTCCCCTTCTCCCGTTTGTGTCTTACGGAATCTCCTTCTCTATGTCTATTGACAGGAGTCCGGCCAATTCCTTGACGGCATCCATAAGCCTCTTGACGTTCTTTGCGCTCGAGTCCGAAGGCGGGGCCTTCTGAGCAGACGTTGCCGAGGTCTCAGCCACCGTTTGGTCGATTCGGTCGAGCTCTTCCGAACAACCCAAGAGGTCACTCTCAAGCAGTTCGGCAACTTGCCATTGTTTGCCGCACTCCGATACAACATAAGAGAAGAAATCGCTCGCAATCTGATAGCGCTTCCCCTTTGGAAGGTCATTCTTGGATTGAGAGCTCTCCACGAACCCCTTGTATTCATCAAAAACACGCTCGTGCCTTGAGACGAGGTCAGATGCTCGTTGACCCATGATCTGCATCGCATCCCTCAAGGCGCTCAACGAGGACGTTATCTCCCGAAGCCGCTCTTCGACGTCCTCTCCCTCGGGCGGGTTAGAATTATCCCCGATCGAGGAGTTTGCATCGTCCAGCAAGGAGAGTATCTCTCGAAACTTGCGCTCAGCCTCTTTGCTCGACGCTTTTTTACTACTTCTGAATCCCATGATCCGCCTTTCTAACCAATATCCCTCGCAAACAAAGACAGCAGAACGCTAGCACACCCAGACCTCCATAGCAAGAGCCGACTGCTAATCTGATTACGCGGGACAGGCGGCGATGTTGACAGCTTGGCGGCTCGTAATCTATATTGACCGCCGTTAGACATCTTTATATGGGAGGGCGATGATCAGATGACCCGCGTTGTGGACGGGCATAAGCATGACGACGACAGCCTGCTTGAGCTCAGTATTCGGCCGGGGAGCTTTGGCGCTTTCGTCGGGCAAGAGAAAGTCAAAAAGCGGCTTCTGATGAGCGTCGAGGCGGCAAGAATGCGAGCCGAGTCGCTCGATCACGTCCTGCTCTCTGGCCCAGCCGGATTGGGCAAGACTACGCTGGCTCATATTTTGGCAAAAGAGATGGGCGTCTCAGTCGTCTGTACCACCGGGCCATCGCTTGAAAAATGTGGCGATCTCGCGTCTATCCTAACGAATCTTGCCGAAGGCGATATGCTTTTCATCGACGAGATACATCGACTGCATCGCGTTGTTGAGGAGTTTTTCTATCCCGCGCTCGAGGATTTTCACCTCGACATCATCATCGGACAGGGCCCGAGCGCACGGACAATTCGCCTCGACCTGCCGAAGTTCACGCTCGTTGGAGCCACAACCAGGTCCGGGCTTCTATCTGCCCCGCTGAGGGACAGGTTTGGCATCCAAGAGCGGCTCGATTTCTATAATATTGAAGAACTTGTAAGCATCGTCAAACGTTCAGCGTCAATACTCGATGTTGGTACCGACAAGGCTGGAGCGCTAGAGATCGCTGGTCGCTGTCGGGGAACTCCGCGTATCGCAAATCGTTTGCTGAGGCGAGTTCGCGACTTTGCCCAAGTGATGAAGCACGATACAATCTCAAAACAGGTGGCGGACGATGCGCTCCTGCTACTCGAGGTGGACGAAAAGGGCCTGGATAAGATGGACAGGTTGTTTATGACAACAATAATCGAGAAATTTGGCGGCGGCCCAGTCGGTGTGGAGACTCTCTGCGCCTCGCTTTCTGAGGAGAAGGATACGATCATGGATGTCTATGAGCCGTTCCTGATGCAGATTGGCTTTATCAAACGAACTCCGCGAGGCAGAGTTGTAACCGACATCGGCATTCGCTATTTCCGCGACAATGGCCCGGAGCTCCTAACGGAGCCTGGGCAGCATTCGATTTTCTGAGGCGTTATGGCGCAAAGGCCAGTACTCCTACATTCGTGTTGTGCTCCGTGCACGGTTTATCCCTATAAGATGCTCAAAGAGCAGGGATTTTCGCCAACATGCCTCTTTCATAATCCCAACATCCATCCGTATACCGAGTTCAGGCGGCGTCTGGACGCGATGAAGGTCTTTGCGTTCGAGACGCGTGCGACGGTCATAATTGACGAGCATTATGGGCTTGATGATTTTATGGCCAACGTCTTCGGCAAGGACGAGAGGTGCCTTATATGCTACGCGATGCGGCTCAGGGAAACAGCCAGAATATGCCAAAAAGAGCAACTTGAGCGTTTCACCAGCACATTGCTTTACAGCAAACACCAGAAGCATGAGAAGATAATAGAAGCAGGCGAACGCGCAGCGGCCGAATTCGGTGTCGAGTTCTTCTATCAGGATTTTCGTGAGGGGTGGAAAGAGGGGATCAGAATGTCGAAGCAGATGCAGCTCTATCGGCAGCAGTATTGTGGGTGCATCTTCAGCGAGCAGGAACGCTACATGGGGAATCTCTGATTTTGGCTCGGATTATCCGACTAGCTCTCCAATCGTTATAGTAGCGGTTCCCTCCTTGGCGAGAACGACCTTCATCGCACGGCTTGCCAACATTATGGCCTGCTCGTAAGTGGCTCCCGCTCCAATCGCAAGACCGAATGTGCTGCAAACGGCATCGCCGACGCCCGCCGGGCTGAAATTGTTCGCAGTACCTATCTGCATCGTTCGATGAAAACCATCACGGGTGCTGATCGCCATTTCTTGTTCATCCCGAATGACGAGTGCCGCGGCGCAATCGAGTAGCCCCACCGTCTCCTCGGTTATCGTGAGGATATTTGTGCAGAAATTGCCGCTCGCAATATGAACGAAATCCTGTGCGTCGTAGTAGTTCAGCATAACGACGGTTGCCCCTCCGAAGAGGCGGAAGTGCCTCTGCTTGGAATGGACAATTGTCGGAACGTTCCTCTCATTTGCAAAATCGATTATGAACCGCGGTAGCGAGTTCCCAAGAAGCATGCCCTTATCGTAATCGGAGACCAGGATTGCGTCTATTTGGTCGATATTCGACTCGATGTAGCGCTTTACAGTCGGCGTCTCATTCTCTGTTAGTTGCTTCCTCGATTCGTAGTCATATCGAACGGTCTGCTGGTTGAACGGCAAAGCCACGACCCTGACCTTTAACGTGGTCGCGCGGTCGGAAGAGGGGAATATCCCTCCAGCTTCTATCCCAGCGTCCCGGACGGCCTTGCGGAACATGTGAGCCGCGTCGTCATATCCCACAACCCCACAAAGAAGCACAGTGGCGCCAAGCTGGCGCGCATCGTAGGCGACGTTGGCTGCGCCTCCTAGTCTGTACTCCTCCTTAGCGACTTTGATTACTGGTACAGGGCCCTCTTGAGAAAGACGGTCGGCATTGCCGTAAACGTACTTGTCCGCCATCAGGTCGCCGACCACCAGAATCCGCAGCTTATCGAAACGCGAGGCTATCTCTACGAGGTTTGCGCTATCACTTCCCAAGGAGGTCTCCTCTCTGTTTGAATGCACCTAAAACAAGTTACCATTCTCGCCGGGTAGTATCCTGAAG
>JAGHCW010000003.1 GCA_021160245.1 bacterium
GGATGAAGGACGACCTCGTGAACGGAAGACGCCTGCTGTCCGGCGCCGTATTCGACGCGGATGGCGACCGTTTCTTCCGGCTCGACTACTCCCCGTTTGATGACGCGATAATCGCCTCATCGGGCGATGAGGCGGCCTATATTCAGGCGCAATACATGGCCGAGAACGTTCCCGGTGGCGCTCAGCCGAGATTCATCCACACGGTTGAGAGTGACATAAACGTCGGTAACTTCGCTGCCCAGCAATTGGGTGTTAGGCCCGTTATGACGGCAGTCGGCGACAAGTGGGTGCTCTTTGAGGCCTTTGTGTCGCAGCTCTTGGGCCGGCTCTCTTTGATCGAGCAACGCCTGGGCCAAGACGCGCCTCATGGCGTCTTGGAGAGAGCGAGTTCCATACGGGATAGGCTCAACTCTATCATGGACGAGAGGAGCTCGGACAGCGAGGTCTATTTGAGCATCGAAGATGAGATCTATTCTATGCAGCGCGATTATCTAACGCCCGACCAGCTCGAATCGGTGAATCGTGGGCTCATAAGGCAGGGGGCGATCCCCTATCTGGTAGGGTTTGAGGAGACCGGGCACTCAATCACCGCTGGCATCCTTGCGGTTCACGGCGACTCCCGTTCAGGCCAGATGCCCAATCCGCCCTCGCACAAGGCTGGGGACAATCAAACAACAAACGACATACTATTTTTCGCCGGTAACGGTTTGAAGTCGGCCATCAACACGCTAGTCGCGTCGCAGATGTATCTTGCCCCCTCACTTGATGTCGAGAAGTTCCAAGAGCGCCTCGCCTCGCCATTCCCGCGCGGCTTCAAACGCACATATTACGCTTACTATACGATGAAGGAGAGCTTCGTCGAAGGGATTGCTATTTGGGAGGAGTTTGCTCAGTTTCTCGAGCAGGAGTGCCGCTACAGGTTCGCCGCCGATTTTGACGTTTCGAGGCGCGAGTTTGCCGAGGACCGTGATATGGTCTTTATTGCCATCACATCAAAGGGTGGCTCGGAGGTTGCAGCGTCGGTCTTCGCTCGAAACTCCGGCACCGAGGAGAAGACGGGCATCAACGTGCGGGGCCCCAGCGATTTAGCGGAGAGGCTTGACGCAGTCGGCGACCTTGGGAGGCGGCGCCTGCTGACAACTCTGAAATCGAGCGAGAGCATGTATGCGAAGGCCGAGAAGTTGCTTCTTAACGCATTGCATGAGACTGATGATGACAAGTCCATTCTGCTGGCAGACGCGATTGCGATGGTCTCGCGCACATTCCCCGATGTTGTTCCCGACCGGCTTCTACTGGAGATGCACAAGCAGGAGCTTATAGAGCTCGAATCGCTTGGCGATCCCTCCGCCGAAATCCGCATCTCTCCCCTTGGGACATGGCATATCCTCTGACCGGCGACCCAGTTTGCCTCCTCCATGAGGCTGCTCAATTGTGAGTTTCCCCTTCAGTCCAGCTTGACATCACTTATCAAACAATTTGTGGCGTTGATTTCTATTGACCTTATATATTGTGTTGGATTAGAATTATCCAATATCATCATTTGGTCGGTTAGTGACCGCGAGCGAGGGCATTCTGGTCGATGAAACTCAAGAGCATTGAGATAGTAGGCTTCAAGTCGTTCCCGAAGCGCACGAAGCTTGAACTCGGAGGCCGTATTACCGTCCTCGTCGGCCCGAACGGATGCGGCAAGAGCAATGTCTGCGACGCGCTCGTCTGGGCCCTCGGCGAGCAGAGCCCGAGGCTTTTGCGTAGCCAGCGGATGCAGGACGTCATCTTCTCCGGCACCGAGGACCAAAGGCCGATCAACTACGCTCAGGTCTCGTTGCATTTCACGGGCGCCTCAGATTGGCTCAGCGTTAAGTTCGACGAGATTGTCATCTCTCGCAAGATGTTCCGGTCGGGTGAGAGCGAGTTCTCGATCAACCAAGCGCCATGCCGCTTGCGTGACATTCAAGAGCTCTTCATGGATGCCGGGGTCGGGGCGCGTTCTTATTCAATCATCCCCCAAAGCCAGATATCGTACCTAATCGATCAGAAACCCGACGAACGCCGCCTCGTGATTGAGGAGGCGGCCGGGATTCAGAAGTATAGACATCGCAAAAAAAGAGCGTTGGCTCGCCTTTCGGAGACGGAGGGCAATCTCGTCCGGGTTGATCAGCGCATCGTTGACATCGCCAAGACGACGAAGCAGTTGAAATCGCAGTCGGACAAGGCGAGCCGCTATAAGGGGCTTCAGAGGCGTTCTCGGGAGCTCAATATGCGATTGAACTGCGCCGATTATATGGGTCTATCCGATCGACTTGGGAAAGAGAGAGCGGAGCTTGAGAAAAACCAGATGACGGTCAAGCAGCTTTCGAAGGAGCTTGCGGAGACGAAGGCAAAGCTGGAAGAGGCGAAGGCCAGCCACGACCTAGTGACGAGCGAGAAGAGTGAGATCGAGAGACAACTGCGCACGTCAAAGGAGAAGGCGGAATCGCTGAGGCTCTCCCTAGGAACGCTGACTGAGAAGATAAGGTCGGAGAACCGGAGAGCAAAGACGTGCCGGGAGGACTGCGAGGAGCTGAATGAACGGCTTGCGGAGACTGAGAAGGAGCTTCAGAAGGAATCGAGAGAGCTCGAACGGCTTTGCGCCTCGTTTGAGGAGCTCAAACAGGAGCTGCGTCAATCTGAATCGCGGTTCGGTGTCGCAAGGAAAGAGCGAAGGAAACAGAATGAGCAGCAAAACAAGCTCCAAAGTCGCATCATGTCGTCATCCGGCAAACTCGCGAGGGCAGAGGAGGAGGAGAAATCAAATGCCTTAGCTCTTAGGCGGCTATCACAGGAACTGACCGCCATTGAGGAAAAGGCTACTCGGCTAGACGAGCGGAAGAGCGAACTTGCGACGAGGCTAGAGTCTGCCGAACAAGCCGTCTTTGCTCATCAGGAGCAGATTCAATCCCTTCAAGATAAGCGAAAGGTCTGTCTCGAGGAGCTATCGAGAGCATCGAGTGACAGAAGGGCAGCTTCCGATAACAGGGACACAATCGCGTCTGAGCTAAACCAGATTCGGTCGCGGATTCAGAC
>JAGHCW010000147.1 GCA_021160245.1 bacterium
AAAACAGCGAGGAGATTCGCAGTAGATGGCAGGGAAGATATGGACTGCACAACGCGCTGGATAGCATCATCTGACGTAGTTATGAACAAGAGCTCAGCAGTTCCAACGGCTTGCTCAAGGCTCTCCGCGGAGCAGAATCGTAGCTCGGCCTCCCAGCTGCTCGCCGACGAGCTGTTTATGTCAAACGATGGCGAGATGATGTGGCCGGCGCGAGATAGGCTAACCGCGAGCGTCCTCGCCACCCGACCTAGACCGATGAATCCTATTCGCATCGAACTCAAATGCTCCGGGTTTCAGCTTGGCTGCCAATGTGGTCCGAGACTTGCGCGGATATCGTACCCGATATTCCGTCACAGTCGAAACCACCTAAACTCATCCTATGGCCCCGCCGGGCCGAAATATATCTTCTGTAGTTTAATGCCAAGCTCCCTGTTGTCGGCGCTCTCGCTCAGCCGGTTTGGCCGAAAAGTCCTCGTCGTTTTGATCTTCATATCAATGAAATGACGATCTCCGAAATCGCTTTCGGGGACTATTAGCTTCCTTTGGAAACGCCCTGTTTGGGGGTTTGGAGTGAACTCCGCCCTAAGTTCATCGCCGATCCAGATTGAGATCGTGGGCAATTCGTTGGCCGTCCGAACATTGACTTCGCCTTCAAGGAATAATATCCCACGCTCGCCAAGCCTCTGGAGCTTGCCTCGCGCCTCTTTGCCAGTCCATCGCCACTCCTCTTGCCCTGAGCTCTCCACAGGATAGAAGCCCGATTCGAATACAACGTTGGACCTCATCGTCGATTCCAGCAATGTCGGCCTGGGCTTTATGTGAACGGCGCCCACATTCGTTGCGAATGGCTTCCTCGAATCACCGCCGGCGCCAGCGATTGAGTATCGGACCTCCGGCCTCCTCTTGTCACGCAAACTCACGAAGACCGTAGCGGTTGCCTCGGAGAAGGAAGGGGGCACATAAATCGTGCGGTTGTATTCGATAAGTTGGCTTTGCCGCCAGGTTCCAGTTGGCTTGTCCGGCAAGTGGTTTTCATCAAACAGGAGTTTCCCGTCCGCCCCAACGAATTGGACTGATACCCACAGATTGTTGTCTATCGCATGGAAGGCTTTCATCGTCTCCCAGGCAAAGCTCATGGTTAAAAGCGAGTCGGTCTGGACGGTTGTCTTGTCGAACGCGACAGAAAGCGCGACATCAAGCGGAATCGCCTCAGGTTTCAATTCGCTTTCATTGCACGCAAATGGCAAGAACGCGAAGAGAATAAGCGGCAGGAGCGCCCGAAGTCGTCCCCACGAAAAGCCGAACATGCTTCGTCCTCGATTTCTGATTTGTCCGGAGCAATCAAACAAGCTCTGAAGGGATTCTATGGCATATTGACATGATTACAAGCATGGGCATGAAAAAAGGCAGTAACAGGGAAAGGGGCAAAAGGGCGAGGCTCGGAACCAGTCGCGCAATCGTGAGGTTTCATTTGTGAAGCATCTGAGACTGTGAAAGAGAATGATTGGAGCGAATGGATGATACCGAAGGAAGTGCTTGAGAAGGTCCGGCTCCTTGAAATACGCGCCCGACACATAATCGAGGACGTGTTCGCCGGGCAGTATCAGAGCGTTTTCAAGGGGCGAGGCATGGAGTTTGAGGAGGTGCGTGAATACGTTCCCGGCGATGACATTCGGACAATAGACTGGAACGTGACAGCCAGGATGGGCCAGCTCTTCATCAAGAAGCATCGCGAGGAGCGTGAGCTAACGGTGCTGCTTCTCGTTGACGTGAGCGCCTCGCAGAGCTTCGGCTCAGCCGGAAAGACGAAGTCGGAGATTGCGGCGGCGCTTTGTGCTGTTCTTGCTTTTTCCGCCATAAGGAACAACGATCGGGTCGGGCTGATCACATTTTCTGACAAAGTGCATCGATTCATCCCCCCGAAGAAAGGGAAGCGGCACGGCATGTGCGTCATCAGGGAGATTCTTCACCCGGGACGCGCCGCAGACGGGAATGACGAGCGTCTATCATCTAAACAGAGGCTGAAAGAGCGGCTTGGGGCCATCAAAGGATTGCCGAGATCACTTGCCAGCCTGTTCGGCCCCGGGCATCCGACATCGGCTCTTAGGACTAACCTGGGCCAATCGCTGAGGTTTCTAAACAGAGTCATGCACAGGCGATGCATTGTCTTTTTGATCTCCGATTTCGTCGCGGCGGATGATTTCCTACTCGATCTATCTCTCACGGCGAGGCGCCACGATCTTACGGCGTGTGTGATCTCCGATAGAAGGGAGGCGGAACTGCCGCGCGTCGGCATACTTGCCGTCGCGGACCCGGAGACCGGCCAGACGAGGGTAATAGACACAACTGACGAATGGTTCAGGCGAGAGTTTGCAGCCAAACGGCGGAGTGAGCGCGATGCTCTCTCGCGGCGCCTCTTAGCCTCAAATGTGGAGTTTGCTGAGATACCCACATCCGGTGATTACGTCTCACCGCTCGTCGCGCTCTTTGACCGGCGCAAGCGAAGGCAGAGTATCGGAAGATAGCGAGACGCTGATGCGGCGGCCATCTGAAGGCTTGGCGACCCGCCTCGGTGATTGTCAGAAGAGGAGCGTATCCAAGACTATTGTGACCGGCCCGTCGTTCTCGAGAGAGACGAGCATCCGTTTGCCGAATCGCCCCTGGCAGGTTGGGACACCAAACTCCGCCAGATACTTGCAGAACCCCTGATACAGAAGGTCAGCATGGTCAGGTTTCGCAACATTGGTGAAACTAGGTCGTCTGCCTTTTCTGCAGTCCGCATAAAGCGTGAACTGAGATACAACAAGCGACTCACCTCCAGCCTCGACGATTGAGCGGTTCATCTTTCCAGCCTCGTCCTCGAATATCCGGAGTTCGGAAGTTTTTTTGGCGAGCTTCTGCGCCGTCGCCTCACCATCGTCCGGGGCCACGCCGAGGAGTATCAGCAGCCCAGGGCCTATGAGCGCGACCTGCTCGCCGTCCACTGAGACCGAGGCGTTTTTTACCCGTTGGAGGACTGCCCTCAGTTTTCACCCTCCTTGCCACCAAAGATGTGCCGCTCGAAGCGTCTAAAGCCCTTCACCAGCTCGAGAAAGTCATCTTTTGTTTCCAGGTAGCAGTTGTACGGAGCGACGTACTTGAATAAGCATACTCTTGTTCCGTATTTCACGACTCCTACCGCGACCGTCCGTTCAACCTGGAACTTCTCCGCTCTGGAGTAAAGCATTGAGCCCCTTCCAGAAACGATTATCGCCGGACAGTCATTGACCAAGAAGGTGTTTGAATCGAGCCACTCACACTCGCCGACGAATGAACCTGCGACGACCTTTCGAGCGCGTTTTGAGAGGTTTGCGCCCACAAACCACTTTGACTTTAGCATGACTTTGCCAGCGCATGTTCTGCTCTCCAGCGCAAGAAGAGTCCTCTTCTCGCTTACGACTCTCCAGGCATGTGGCGGGATAAAGAGCTTGAATGCATTGACCTTGTCAACGTAGCTTGCGTGTCGAACCTTCGGGTTGGCTTCGTGGTTGGAATCGAACAACCGGTCGCTCGCCGCGCATCCCAGAAGCGAGGCGGAAATAATGAGAATGCAAGATATGCGCAAGAATTGATTTTTCATATTCACCACACGTAAATGAAGGGCCACATCGGGCCTTTATTGCCCAACTCATCAACGGCCCGCAATCCGATCAAGTAGTTACCAGGAACCTGCCCCGGTCCAAATGGAGCTTCAAGCCCCAATATACCATCGTTGGGCATAAAGTCTCCAGAATCGCCGTCGTCCAGAAGCGAGGCGCCGACAAATTGGCCATCGACGAATACATCGACCCGCGACACAGCCGCTCCGGACAAGCCGGGAGACGCAATGGCAAGGAGCGAAGTATCGCCTCCGGCAAAGGATGTTATCCCCTCCGGCAAATAACCCGCGGCCAGCACCTTTGGGCCGTCCATGTCAGAGTGATCAAAGTCGAAGCTCGACGCCCCAGCTGTGTCAAATTCGCCCGGCCATTGCAGACCGAATCCTCGAACAGAGAAGAACGGGGAGTGAGCGCTTGTATTGCCTTCTTTGTCCCGCGCGGAGAGCGAGAGTAAGTATATGCCAGAAAAGAGGCCTGGCTCGATCTTTTGGGAGAGAAAAAAGAGCTCTGGCGCAACCTCCGACAGAAGAACACCAGTCGGATTGCCACCATAATAGAGCTCCACCTCGTCGATGTCGTCTGCGCCGTCAGGATCGCGGACTAGCGCGAACATCTCCAAAGCGCCTCCCTCTTCGGAGGTGATGAACGTGTCGAAATAGCCAGCTGCAAGGATCGTCGGCCCCTCGGAGCCAGCCTGACCGAATATGAAGCAGGCCTTCTCGGAAAAACGGCTCTCTGCGCCAGAGCTCACCACCGCCTTTACGGCGACGCAGTATCTGGCGCAGGCGTCAAGCCCTGTCAGCATGAACTCACGTGCATCTCCGAATGCCCAGAACGATAGGCCGTCGTCCAGCGCAGAGCCTCTTGGAATGCCCTGAGAGGGGAGCTCATGGCAGACGATGTTAAAGGCAGCCGGAGAGGCAGCGCCGTCCGGATAGGCCCAGGTAACTGATGCTCCGTCAGGCCTCATTGCGACCGTAACGTCTTGAGGCGCCGGCATTGGGGTAACGTTGATCTTGAGCATCGGGTCGCCGAGCCAGGTCTGGCTAGAGGCGAGAGTCACGTCCTGAGATTCCTCATAGAACTTGAGCTTGGCGGTCATTATCGCGAGGCCCATATCGGTGATGCCGTCTTGGAAGATGCTCTCCATCAAGTAATAGACGAGCCAGTAGTCGTTTCCGATTGAGCTTAATCCAGTTGAGCCCCAGTATGCGGCCGCTCGGTCCAAGGCGTCACCCTCCAAGACGAATCGCTCGCCGAGGCAAGGCGTCTTGGGATTTGCATAGCGGCCCGTGTGGCAGGTCATGCTGCACACAATCGACATCTTCCCGTTGCAGTCGAGTCCCCACAGAGCTTGGTCCTGAAGCATCACGTTGCCCCACTGGTTCGGCGCGCCATGGCCCAAGAAGACCGTCAACAGGGCGCCCTCGTTGAGCTCCTCCAATATACGCCCAGAATAGAACTCATCGATGTCGTCCTCTTCGGCCCCTCTGAAGACTTCCGCCGAGTGAAAATCATTGGGCAGCAGTTCTTGCAGCCAATGAGATTGATCCTGAAAGACCCTTTGCTGGGCCTCAATATCTCCGCCGGTTACAAAAAGCGCTCGCCTAGTCCAGTCCCCTTGCGGCGGATTCGTCTCATAAGCAATCGAGCCAACGACCATCGAGGTCAACTCCTGGGCGTTCTGAACCGGCATTCGCCCAATCGCAAGGTCAGGATACCAATCGTAGAGCCGACCCGTAACGTTGACGAACTTGTCATCCCGCGCCGGATCGAGATACGATGGGACGTAGTTTGGGATAGTGCTGTCGTCCAAGGCAAACCTGTAATCCCACGAGGCGTCGCCGACGAGGAGGACGTGCGTTGGGGCCGGCTTTGTCCAGAAGAAGTAAGTGTAGGCAACGAATGCTCGAAGCGCAAATGGATTGAATGCACCATAGCTGAACTCATCGAAGACGTCCTCTACATCCGCCACGATAACGCTTACGCCCTGAGCCCTTCTGAACTCCACGAGCTGCTGCAACGGCCCGATGAACTGCTGGTCAGCAATGATGACGAGGTCTGCCTGATTGGCTCGGTCACGGAGGAAAGAGGGCGCATCCAGCTCTATGCTGGCGGGCGCCTTCAGGGCGCTTTCAAGTGATGCCCAATATAAGGATGCGGTCGAGGGCGCCGGATCGCAGAAGCTCAGCGTCCATCCATTCTCCTGCAGCTCATGCGAATAGTCCGTGAATACTCGGCCTGTGCCCATATCAAGTATCAGGGCATCCCTCGTTCCCATATTTTCTATCTCATATTGAACAGGCTCGCCGTTAAAGCCGGTGGGTGGACCAAACCAGGCCTCGCCTTTTCTGCCCCCGTATCGCTTGGGGTATTCCACATCAATGGAGTTTATGAAGATGCGGTCAACTGGTCCGGCGTCGGTGTCCCCTGGCTCCTCGATGGTGATACGGTTTCGCCCGGGGATAAGCGACTCGCTCGGAACCCGAAAGTCAACTGTAACGAAGGCGCGGCCTGCCCAATAAACGTCCTCAAAAAGCGTGCCATTTATATAGAAACGAGTGTGGTGGTCGAGATCAACCTGGGAATCATCAGTCTCGCCCTTCAGCCTGACTGAGACGGTCGCCGGGCTGCTCGCGGTCTCGCTCAATTGATAGAGATCAAAGTCTATGTCAACGGAGGCGGGCGGAATATCCGTCTTTGCCCAGAACCAACTATCCTGGTCCCTGTCATCATTCCAGCCATCGTACACCACGTCCTGCTCAAAGTGCTCCTTTGCCATGAAGTAAGTCGCTTGCTCAGCCACAGGGCCCTCGATATCGCCCACAACACTCCGATAGCGCAACCCCGGGCCCTCTTCATAACTGAGCCAGAAGACGGATTCGTCCGTGTATTCATCAAGCTCCCAGCCGGGCTGCTCGCTTCGTTTCCTGAGCCCAAAGAAGACGAAAAAGTCATCCTTATCGAAACTACCGTCGCCGCCATCAAAGAGCATGATCGGCGTCATTTTGCCCAGGAAGCGAAGCTTCAAGTTCGCGGTGTCAATAGTCGATGGGTCCAAGCCGCCCTCAGAAAGCAGATCGTAATCAACCTTGTAAAGACCATCCTCTGGCGTTGAGAGCTTCAGATAGATAGTCCCAGGATCATACCAGAAGTCCGACGCCTTGCTCCGCCCGGCAACATCATCTTTCTGAATTAACCGGAAAGACCTCGCCTCGTCATAATTTAGGAGCAAAGAGCGGAGAACCGACTCAAACGGACCCTCGTCTTTGAAGCCGACGTCGAAATGGGGAAGATGCGGCAGGCATTCACTTTCAAGCTGCGCGTTTGTGGACGGCGCGTCGCTTGAGAAAGCTATCTTCACCGTCGCCGAGTGGGTTATCCTGAGCTCCTCATCCGAGGCGCTAAACTGGAACGGGAAGACCTGGATTAGCGCGATTTTCTGACTTCTCATAAAACCTATGCGACTCACCACAACCGGCTGTTTCGGGAACGACTCTGCGCCTCGGCAAGCAACAGGGCCTCGTGGGGTACAAATTCCGACAGCATCTTCTGATTGCCCTTGAGGCGTTAGAGTGAAGTCCGCCTCAACCGTCGTGGACTCGGATTCAATCTCGATTTTGGCAGAATCGGCATCGGGTGGAATCCCAATGTAAAAGCCCAAAACGGGTAGCGGCGGCATTCCCGGCCCAGTGAGATTTTGCAGCCCGGGAACCAGGACCGCGCCTCCACCGTCAGCATGAAATCGCCGCCGCAGCCAATAGTCCTGGAGCTCAAAGTCGATGCGAAACGTTCGAAGATCTGGACCGCCTTCAATTGCGGAGATGATAAGCCCTTTGTCCGAAGTCTGATCAATAGGGTCAGCCTGAGCCTCCGCCCAAGCGCTCGCAAAAAGCATGAGCAGGGCCACAAAAACTCCAAAAAGCAGATTGCAGTGTAGGGCGGGCTTTCTAGCCTGCCACATAATTACACGTATTCTATACCGACGGACAGACTGGAAAGTCCGTCCTACACTGCAATCCCAAACATCCAATGGGCGCGAGTCACAAATGCCCATAGGCAGCAGCAGTCTCCTTACGCTGGCCGGCATTACCGATGGACGTCGCGGGCGTTTATGTCCCAGTCCCGGCCCCTTTTGGCCATTTCTTGCTTATATAGCCGCTCAAAATGCGCATCCCATTGCTTGGAGTCCCGCTTCACGGACTTCATCGCATCGATCATCTCTGTCACAATACGGATAACGTCGTCTTCCATCTGGAGCTCGCTTGTGATGCTCCGAGAGACGCGGGCTCTGACACTATTTTTAGGGGCAATAAACTCGACTCGCGAATCCTGCTCCAAACGATCTGTCAGATTGAATGCAATATCGCTTATTTTGTCGTCATTTAATCTCATCAGCTCAAATCACCAGGTTACGTTCTTCAATGAGTCGTCTTTTTATCATCTTGAACATCTCTTGATAATTGACTCCCTCCTGATACATCTCAGTTCTATGCTGCTCCAAGATATTCCGGACCTCCTCGTTGAGCTTGTCCTCTATGAGAAGTTGCTCAAGCACGAAATCCTCAACCATGAAGTTCACCATCTCAATGTCCGACTTCTTGATCTTGACGTACTTCTCATCCAGAAGGTCGGTCATGATCTTCGATGTCAGATATCCCACCTGCTCTCTCTTAAGCCTCATATTCCAACCACCCTTTGAACACGGGCCTCGCCTCGCCCCGCATGATTATTTCGCCATCTTTCTCGATATCGATTATGAGCGTACCGCCCGGCATGAAAACGTGAACTGGCGGGCTGACCTTTCCTAATCTAGCGGCTATTGCGACCGAGGCGCTTGCTCCGGTGCCGCAGGATAGTGTTGGCCCGACGCCTCGCTCCCAAACACGAATCCTGATCTTGTTGGCAGACATGACCTCGACGAAATGGACATTCGCTCGCGCCGGAAAGGATGCGTGATTCTCTATCGCGGGCCCCAATCTCTCGATGGGAACTCCCTGAACGTCGCCACAAAAAATCACCGCGTGAGGGTTGCCAACAGAGGCAGCAGAGACCAAGAACGCCTCGTCGCCGATAGCTATCCGCTGCTCGATAAACTCATCCTCAGGCTCGCCGGAGACCGGTATCCGCCCGCGCTCGAAGTGCGCCTTGCCCATCCTTACCTCAGCCAAGATGTCGCCTGAATCGCCCGGGACGACTTTTGCAACCACGATTCTCTCGTAAGTCGCCAGCTTAACACCAGCTGTTGCTGCCGCCGAGAATCCCCTCTGCTCATAAACGAAGCGCGCGGCGCACCTGAATGCCGTCCCGCACGAGCCGGTTTCGGAGCCATCGGGATTGAAGATGCGAATGCGGAAATCGGCAGCCTCACCGCCCGGCAAGAGGAGAATGATGCCGTCCGCCCCGACGCCGAACCGGCGCTTGCAGAAGGTTCTTGAGAGCTCGGCCAGATCGAGCTTGCCCGGCTCATCTTCGCTCCAGTCAAACAACGCGTAGTCGTTGCCCAGCCCGTGCATCTTAAAGAAGGAAAGCCGCATCGTCTCCTCGTCTATTATGCTGGCGTTGTGTAGGGGCGGGCTTGTCTCCGCCATCTATATTTGGGCAGACACAAGGCTTGCCCCTACATTCCGCCTATCTATATAATTGGGCAGGCTGGAAAGCCCGCCTACACTCTTGTTTGATAGTTTGGCGCATCCTTCGTTATCATTACTCCATAAGGGTGACTCTCCCGGAGACCAGCCATAGTCACGCGGACAAAACGAGCCTTGTTCTTTAGCTCGTCGATGGTTGCAGCGCCTAAATAACCCATCCCAGCCTTCAAGCCACCAACCAGTTGGCAAATGAGCGCCGAGACAGAGCCTTTGTAAGGCACAAGTCCCTCTATGCCTTGAGGCACCATCTTCTCCTCGGTATCCTCTTTGTAAAAATAGCGGTCACTGCCGCCGGCCTTCATCGCGCTCAAAGAGCCCATCCCACGATATGCTTTGTAACTCCGGCCCTCGAACAAGACGATCTCCCCTGGCGTCTCCTCTGTCCCAGCGAAGAGATTGCCGATCATCACGCAATCCGCTCCAGCCCCAATCGCTTTCGTCATGTCGCCAGAGTACTTGATGCCACCGTCTGCGATGAGCGGAATGCCGAGCCTCGCAGCTGCTCTTGCGCAACTGAATATGGCAGTGAGCTGAGGAACGCCGACGCCGGCAACTACTCGGGTTGTGCATATTGCTGACGGCCCTATTCCGACTTTAACCGAGTCTGCGCCCGAATCAACGAGAGCCTCGACCGCCTCGGGAGTTACTATATTGCCGGCAAGGAGCGGCACATCCAGGTGCTCTGACTTTATTCGCCTGACCATCTCGAGCACGGATTTTGAGAAGCCGTTGGCCGTGTCAACAACGACGATATCGACGCCGGCCTCAACGAGAGCCGCCACTCGCTCCAGAGTATCAGGCGATGTCCCGACAGCTGCCCCAACTCTCAAGCGGCCCTGCTCGTCCTTGCTCGCATCGGGGTAGAACATCGACTTTTCTATGTCCTTGAATGTAATCAGACCAACGAGCGCACCGTTGTCGTCGATTACTGGCAGCTTCTCGATTCTGTTCTTATGTAAAAGCGCCTTCGCCTTCTTGATCGACGTGTTCGGCGGAACGGTTACGAGGCGCTCAAGCGGAGTCATAAGCTCGCCGACTCTTTTCGATGTGTCCGGCTCGAATCTGAGGTCTCTGTGTGTTAGAATCCCAACTAGCTTGCCAGACGAGTCGACGACCGGGACGCCGGAGATGTTGTGTTCTCTCACCATCTTCAACGCATGACTCACGGGTCTATCGGGTCCGATTGTTACTGGGTCTTTGACCATCACACCTTCTGATCGCTTGACCTTGTCCACCTCTTGCGCCTGGCCACGAATACTCATATTGCGGTGGATGATCCCGAGGCCGCCCTCGCGCGCAAGCGCAACCGCCAGCCTGCTCTCTGTGACGGTGTCCATGGCCGCGCTCACGATGGGAACTTCTAGCTTA
Organism: bacterium; assembly: GCA_021160245.1. Lineage (GTDB taxonomy): Bacteria > B130-G9 > B130-G9 > B130-G9 > B130-G9 > JAGHCW01. The sequence continues at coordinate 10,658 of JAGHCW010000147.1, forward strand.
ATGGTTTTTGTGAGATACGTGCCGCTGTCCGCATCGCGCGGAAGCACGTCCGATTCGCCCGGTATCAAGAGCACATCATCAAACGTCAGCCCTTGTCTGGAGAATTTCTCATCGAATTCTGATTGGAATGTGGTCATTATTGTAGCCCCTATCTTGGCATTCTTTCGCTTGCTTCTTTGTCCATGCAAAAATATATCCACAGCTCTTAACGTTGGTCAAGATATTTCTCCGCGACACCTGTCTTAGGAGACTGCATAGTGGCCTATTCGGCCTTTGAAAGGGCGATGCACACTCATCTTGCCCGAAAATCAGACCGGCCGCAATCGAGCTGATTTTCGATTGGCCATTTTGGGTGGTCATCTCTGGACTCGATCGCTATACTTCTCTTAAGAGAGCGTTTTGGCCTAATTGCCTGCGCCTAGCTGTTTTCAGCATCCAGAGCATGTTCTGAACGTAGTCGAAGCGGCCTTTATCTGTGCCCAAAGCGGCGCGAAATGATACTGTTTTGCAGGGGACTCGAGATTTGGTTATTGGCAAGAAGCCTGGCTCTAAGACGAAATCATCATCGAAGACAAAGAGCGCCTCGCCGAGGCGAAATGCCGTCCGCCGTACCAGAAAAGCTCGGCCAACGAGTCTTCGAGGCGCTTCGCGAAAAACGAGGCGCCCGACCCACACCACGGGGAGAAGAAGGGTTCTTTACATCATCGCTGGCCTATTTGTGTTTGCGGCGATTATTCTCAGCTTGGACCTCTTGCAGGAGAATTACGGCGGCTCGTCGGTTACGTGGCAGATGATCTCGTTCATCAGAGACAAAGGGCTTCTCTTCCCCGACGATCGGCGTGAGAAGTCCGAGAGCCTTCGGAAGGCGGTCAATAGAGCCTTGATAGAGTCCGGCGTTCACAAGAGCGACATGATATTTGGAAAGCGCGTAGATAGGGACGCTCCGGACGAGTATGAGTACAGGGAGTTTAAGGTAGCGAGTTCGGTAAGTCTTGAGAGCCTCCAGAAAGCTATAGAGAAGGCGGTTGTGGCAGTCGGCGCAAGAACCGTGTCGAAAGAGACTAGAGAGCGCTCTGGGAAGCGAATTGTAGCGATTGATCTTGGCTTCGGCCGCGTAAAGCGCCAGTGTCTTCTTCTCATGCAATCGACTGATAAGGGCGCTCACAGAACTGAATCATCGGGCCCGGGTGATCAACCGGCTGCCTCATCTGCTGCCTTAATTCCTATCGACATGGCGCCCAAGGGCGAGCTTGAGGCGACTTCCAGCGTGGGAACGGTGCAGCCAAGAGCGTCTTTGGCCTTAATCGTTGACGACTGCGGTCAGAGCCTCTCTCTCGCCAAGCGGCTTCTGTCGATTGATTGCCCCCTGACGCTGTCGGTCTTGCCGGATGCGTCACATGCAAAAAGAACTGCTCTATTGGCCAAGCAATCGGGCTTCGAGGTGATGCTTCATCTCCCGATGGAGCCGATTCAGCGTGTGGACCCTGTGGAGGTCGAGCTGCAGGTTCGATATGGAGCGGCCCCCGAGGAGATCGCATCCATCGTATCGAAGGCCCTTAACCGCGTGCCCGGCGCATCCGGAGTCAACAACCACGAGGGCTCAAAGGCTTGCACGGACCCGATAGCGATGGCGGCAGTCATGGAGGGGCTTTTGAGTAGGAATCTTTATTTTGTGGATAGCAGAACAACGGCTGAGACCGTCGCGTTTACTATCGCAACAAAGATGGGGCTGAGAACTGCCGAGAGAGACATGTTTCTCGATAACTATGACGATGTACAGACCATTGGCGAGGAGCTCGACAGACTGGTTGCGCTCTCAATCCGTTTGAATCGGCCAGTCGTCGGTATCTGCCATTTGCGGCCGAATACAGTACGGGTGCTTCAGTTGGAGCTTCCCCGGCTGAAGAAGGCCGGTCATCAATTTCTATTCGCCTCCCAGGTTGTCCATTAATAGGCCGAGTGCCCTGGTACGAGGCGCATTCAAGACCTCAACGGGTCAGCTATTTCAGCCAGTTGACTTGAGAGCAATTCTCGACTAGTATTGCCTTCAGGCAAGCTGAATATAATACGTGGTTAACCCATGAGTTTTGGCGCCTCAGTATTGGCGCCAAGAAAACACAATTTGACCGGAGGGAGTATGCACAGGATGCAGAAGCGCTCTTTGTTATCTGTTGTTGTTACAATCTTGATTATCCTTGCAGTAGCGATTTTGCCGAGTGAATCGTCCGCGGGTCCGATGCTCAAGCTGATATATTCGCAGTTTGACGGCGCCGTTGATGGTGAGCCGGATATGTTGCCCGAGTATTGTATCCAGCCTCTTGATGGGACGGGATTCGGTTACTATATAGTCCAGTTTGAGTCCCCCATTACTGAGGCGATGAAAGCTGGGCTTAAGTCTAGGACGGAAGGCCTCATCACCTACCTTCCGGATTTTGCATTCCTTGTGAAGATGCGCCCGTCCGAGGCGAGTGAGCTGTCGCGTGACGCGTCCTTGCCGGTTTACTGGGTGGGTTCATACCGTCCAGCCTACAAGCTCTCTAGAACGCTCTTGGAGTTTGTGCGAAGCGGAGATTTTGCATTAGGCAACGCCACTCCGACTTTGATCGTGCAGCTCTTTCCGACCGACGGGCAGCTTGAGCCACTTATGAAATTGGAGGAGCTCGTTAAGCGTTCCGGAGCCGGCGTCGATGTCTTGGGATGTTCTCCTCGGCCATCAAAGCCCAGGCTTATACTCTCCGTTTCGGTGGCTGACCTCTCGCAATTTCTGCCTCTTATCGCGTCGCAAGCCGATGTTGAGTGTATTGACCTATACAATCAAGCGAGGCTATGCAATGACTCCGCTAGGTGGATTGTTCAAACCAATATCGAGAATGCCTGCAAGCTCTGGGACTATGGTATCCATGGTGAGGGCCAGATAATTGGCGTTGGGGACACTGGCGTCGATGCCGATAGCTGCTTCTTCTACGATCAATCACAGGGGTTGCCAGATTCCACGGTGAACAACTGGCAGCGCAAGATTATAGCCCACTATGACAGGACGGGCGAGGGCAGCTGGGACGAGGATGGCCACGGCACACATGTTGCCGGGACGCTCGCGGGCGACAATTACGCTAGTCCAGAAGAGTACGATTTGAACGATGGCATTGCATATAGGGCGAAGCTGGTTGTGCAGGATGTCGGCGACAAGGACAATTTGTCATCCATTCCCTACAGCCTCAGCAGCTATTTTCAGCAGTCTTATGACGCCGGCGCGAGAATACACTCCAACAGTTGGGGAGAGGTTTTAGGTGAGGGTCCGGATACATCCTACAACTACCATAGCCAAGACGTTGACGATTACATGTGGAAACACCACGACTTCCTGACATTCTTTGCCTGCGGTAACGACGGGCCGGCAGAGAACATGGTCGGGGCCCCCTCCACCGCCAAGAACTGCGTAAGCGTCGGGTCGTGTGAGAATTTTCATGGGACGTTGTCGCAAAACAACATGGCGGATTCCAGCAGCCACGGTCCCGCGAGAGACGGCCGGATAAAGCCCACCATCGTGGCCCCGGGGCAGTATCTCGATTCTGCTGAGAGCGACCACAATATATCGTCATACAACTGCGGAACAACCGCAAAGAGCGGAACCTCAATGGCGTGCCCGGTTGCGGCAGCCTCTGCGACTTTGACGCGGCAGTATTTCATGGATGGCTTTTATCCGACGGGCATGAGTGACCCGGCCGACGGTTTTGAGCCAAGCGCCTCATTACTGAAGGCGGTTCTGATAAACGGAGCGGTCGATATGACCGGTTCCCGAACTGGCGGGTCGATTCCCGCACACGGCCAGGGCTGGGGTCGACTCAATCTGGACGAGGTGTTGTTCTTCAATGGCGATGATCGGCGGCTCTCGGTTTGGGATGTGAATCCCGGCCTTCAAACGGGTCGTTCTGATGAATACCCCATAACAATAGAGACGTCGGACCTCTTGAAAGTCACGCTCGTCTGGACTGACTATCCATCATCCTCAGCAGTTGAGAATAATCTGGTAAACGACCTCGACCTGACGGTCACCGCGCCTTCTGGGACGACGTACCGTGGCAACAACTTCAACTTCGGGCTTTCTCAGGCCGGCGGCCAGCCAGACCACACTAATGTAGTCGAATGTGTCTATATCAGGAATCCTGAGTTCGGAGAGCATACTATCAAAGTTCAGGGATACGGAATTCCCAACGGCCCGCAGCCTTATTCGCTCGTTATAGTAGGCGCAGAGGAGGCGGGGACTAAGCCTCCGGAGCTTTCAAATGGAGACGTTTCACCCTTCACAGGGTCTCTCTCGACCACTTTTACATATACCGTTGACTACTTTGACCCGGACGAATCGGCGCCTACCGTTATGAACGTTGTAATTGACGATGTTCCCCATGCGATGAGGCTTGATTCGGGCGGCACTCCCGCGGACGGTTCTTATACCTATGAAACGAGTCTTGGTGTGGGTGTACACACCTATTACTTCTATTGTGAGGATGCTGACGGCCTCTCGGATAGGATGCCGTATGCTGACAGCTATCCGGGTCCAAACGTAGGAGGCGCAAACGTCGCGCCGATACTCTCGGAGGGTGAAGTCTGGCCGCCATCGGGTAATCCGAGCGCGAGCTTTGCCTGGACAATTCACTATTTCGATTTGAACGGCGACAATCCGGAGACGATTCAGGTTGTAATAGACGGCTCGGTTATGCCCATGACCCTCAGTCAGGGCGTGCCATATAATGGGTATTATGGATTCCAGACCGATCAGCTGACGGTCGGCGTGCACAGCTACTACTTCCAATGCAACGACGGCGGAGGTGGCGCCGACCGTTTGCCGGATACCGGAACCATCTCGGGTCCCTCGGTTGTGGAGGGTAACGTTGCTCCGACGCTTCAATCTGGCGAGGTCTCACCTGAAAGCGGCTCGACCAATACGACGTTTGAGTACAGCGTTCGATATTACGATGCGGACGGGGACGAGCCCAGCTTAGGCGTAGTTTATATAGACGATGAGCCTTACGCGATGTGGCTCCAATCGGGCACGGCAGATGACGGCACATATTTATTCACCACACAACTTGGCTTGGGTTCACATTCCTTCTACTTCAAATTCGAGGACACGTCTGCGAACAGCACCGTAGCGCCGGAGAGCGGGGCGTATTCGGGTCCAGAGGTCGAAGCAGGCAACACCCCGCCCGTCTTGATGAATGGCCAGGTGAGCCCTGAATCTGGAGACCCCAATACGACCTTCGTTTACAGCGTCCACTACTTCGACGCAGATGGAGACGAGCCGGTTACCTCCATCGTTTACGTTGACAATATCGAGCATGAAATGACGTTAGCGGACGGGGACTATGCGAATGGAACCTATCAGTATGCCACTTTGCTGCCGCAAGCAGACGAGCATTGGTTCCTCTTCTCATTCTACGATGGCGAGAGCCTCGTTCGAGACCCGACCAGTGGGATCAAAGAGGGACCCAGCGTCTTTGGCACAGAGCCTGACATTGAGGTAACGCTCTCGCTGAATGGCGAGTCTTATTTCGAAGATGATCGCCACATCCTCTGGTTCGGCTGTAACAACAAGGGCCTGGGCGCATTTGCGGACCTCTACCTTGTGCTTCAAATGCCCGACGGCTCAATACTCTATTATCCAACATTGCTGGAAACGCCGGCGCCTCTTAGCCAGTCGTTTAGTCTCTATTCTGGCTATTCGCTGGTGGGCTACGAGATGATAAACGTTCCTATGCCAGGTCTTGGAACTGGGATTTACACGTGGTATTCCGCCTTCACGACTCCCGGAACGATGGACACGATAAGCAATATAGCGGCTGCGAGCTGGCATTATGCAGAAGCTGCCACGCCGTAGTAAGCCGGGGCGCTTGATCGAACAAGTATTTGCGATGGGGCTCCCGGCCCGTTCTAAGAGGTCTGCGGTCCCTTCGTCGCTAGCGCAGCTTTGGCAGAAGGGCTGCGCCACGGGTCGTCCATCCTCGAGATGGTGGCTATTCTATCCTACTTGCGCTGGATGAGACTCATGCTCAAGTCGCAGCGCATTCGCCGCCTTGTGCGCCGCCCTTGTCGTCTCCGGAAGTCGATACTTCGGTGAGCAGGCTAGCGCCATTTCGACAGCGGAAGCGAGGTTGATCTTGTGCCCTACCGAGACGAATATGGGGGAGACGTTCGTTCTCGTTCGCAGGATTCTGCCAATCACGTCCTCGCGCAGGATTAGATCCGTCGT
>JAGHCW010000165.1 GCA_021160245.1 bacterium
CCTCGCCAGGTCCGAGCGTCTTAACGAGGCTTCCACGCGAGCATGGAATCGGCTCCAAGGGGCATGGGAAGGATTCAAGGACGCCATGGATGCCCTGCCCGAATCCGATGCCGGCACAAGCCTTACCCGCGAAAAGTGGCTCTTGATCCTTTTCCAGGAACTCGGGTACGGCCGCCTGACTACCCGCAAGGCCCATGAGATCGAAGGAAAGACCTATCCGGTCAGCCACGAGTGGCAGAACACTCCCATTCATCTGGTCAGCTTTCGCCAGGACCTCGACAAGCGCACGCCCGGCCGAGCTGGTGCCGCCCGCGTCAGTCCCCACAGTCTTGTGCAAGAGTTTCTCAACCGCTCCGACGACCACCTCTGGGGCTTTGTTTCCAACGGCCTGAACCTGCGCCTCTTGCGAGACAATGTTTCACTCACCCGCCAGGCTTACGTTGAGTTTGATCTCCAGGCCATGATGGACTCGGAGGCCTACAGCGACTTTTTCCTGCTCTACCTGTTGTGCCACCAGTCCCGCGTCGAGGTTCCCGAAGGCAAAGGTCCTGCGCACTGCTGGTTGGAAAAGTGGTACAACACCGCCGCCCAGCAAGGCGTCCGCGCCCTCGAACAATTGCGCGACGGCGTACAAAGGTCCATTGAAGCGCTGGGCGGTGGGTTTCTGGCCTTTCCCGGCAACACCGCACTGCGCGAGAAACTCCGCACCGGAGCACTCAGTACACAGGACTATTACCGCCAGGTTCTCCGCCAGGTCTACCGGCTTCTGTTCCTGTTCGTAGCCGAGGATCGGGAACTACTGTCTGACCCAAACTCGCCGCCCGGGGCACGTAAACTCTATCTCGATCATTACTCGACTCAGCGTTTGCGATCCCTTGCCGGGAAAACACGCGGCACACGTCATCCCGACCTCTGGCGCGCCCTGCGGCTCGTTCTCGAAAAGCTCCACCGCGGTTGTCCGCAACTGGCTCTCCCGGCCCTGGGAAGCTACCTGTTCTCAGTTGAAGCGACCAGGGACCTGAATGATCAGGACATCGCCAACAAAGACCTGCTCAAGGCCGTCCGCGCTCTTGCCTTTACCGTGGATCGTAATGTCCTGCGGCCGGTCAATTACCGAAACCTCGGCCCGGAGGAACTCGGCAGCGTGTACGAGTCGCTGCTGGAGATGCATCCGACCATCCACATAGAGGCCACGAATCCCGAGGATCGCTTTCGCCTCACCGTCGCTGCCGGGTCCGAGCGCAAGACCACCGGCAGCTACTATACGCCCACGAGCCTTGTCAATTGCCTGCTCGACTCAGCCCTCGACCCGGTGCTGGATGAAGCTTGCAAGAAGCCCGATCCCGAAAAGGCGGTTCTGGCCCTGAAGGTTTGCGATCCGGCCTGCGGCTCCGGGCATTTCCTCATCGCCGCCGCACACCGTATCGCTAAGCGTCTGGCGGCCATCCGTTCGGGGGAGGACGAACCTGCGCCCGAGCACTACCAGCACGCCCTGCGCGATGTGATCGGCCATTGCATTTACGGTGTGGATATCAATCCCATGTCTGTGGAGCTGTGCAAGGTCAGTTTATGGATGGATGCAATGGAGCCGGGCAAGCCGCTGGCCTTCCTCGACCACCGCATCAAGTGCGGGAACAGCCTGCTCGGCGCTACACCGGCGCTTCTCAAGAAAGGCATTCCCGACAATGCTTTCAAGCCTATCGAGGGCGATGACAAGGAATTCTGCAAGGATTACCGAAAGCGAAACAAGGAGGAAAGACGAGGAAGCCGTTCGCTTTTTGCCCCTGATGGAATGCCATGGGAACAACTGGGCGACCTTGGGCCCGCCCTCATGGAAATCGACGCCTTTGACGATTCCACCCTGGATGGCCTGCAACGTAAAGAGGAGGCCTATTCCCAATTCATCCGCTCGAGCGGATATCTCTTCGGAAAACTCCTTTACGATGCCTGGTGCGCCGCTTTTGTATGGAGAAAGCGCCATTCCGGTGAGCTGCCTTACCCCATCACCCAGGAAATACTCGACCGGATAAGGCGTAATCCTCATAGCTGCCCCCCCTGGATGCGCGAGGAAATCATCCGCCTGTCGCAAGAATATCAGTTCTTCCATTGGCACCTGGAATTTCCGGATGTGTTCAAACCGAAAGCCGGAGATGAAATTGCAGAGGATGAGGTAACCGGCTGGTCCGGCGGGTTCGACTGCGTGCTCGGGAATCCGCCGTGGGAGCGGATCAAACTCCAGGGGAAGGAATGGTTCGCAACAAAATCCAAAGAAGTTATGAACGCGCCGAATGCAGCATTTCGAAAGAAGGCAATTGCGAAGATTAAAGCCAATGATCCGATTCTCTATGATGAATTCCGCGCAGCAGCTAGACGAGCAGAGGCCCAATCACATCTAGTACGCAATGGAGGGAGATTCAGATTATGTGCTCGAGGTGATCTGAATACCTATAGCCTGTTTGCCGAGATATTCACCCAATCAATAGGAGGCTTAGGTTTTGCCGCCATTATAGTACCAACGGGCATCGCGACTGATGACTCAAACAGCAATTTTTTTGGATATCTAATACAGCAGAAACGTCTGGTCAGTCTTTTTGACTTCGAAAATCGTGAACGTATTTTATTTCCAGAAGTGTATTACCGCATGCGCTTCTGTCTTCTCACTGTTTGCGGAATTGCAAGATCTTGGGACGAACCATTGTTTTCTTTCTTTGCTTTGAACATCGACGATCTCGTCATTCCAGGTCAAGTGTTTAGTCTCTCGAAAGATGTTATCAATTTGATTAACCCAAACAGTAAAACGTGTCCAATTTTTCGCTCAGAAAAGGATGCGGAACTCACTAAGCAGATATACCGCCGCGTACCCGTCCTTGTCAAAGAAGACCGTGACGGCCAGGCCGAGCAAAACCCTTGGGCTATTAAATTCAAAAGCATGTTTCACATGACAAATGACTCCGAGCTCTTTATGGCGCAAAACTTCTTCGACGAAAGCTGGATACCGAAAGGGAATATATATGCGAAAGGCGAACAGGAGTATTTTCCCCTATACGAAGGGCGTATGATCGATAACTATGATCACCGCCTTGCTTCCACACGAATTAAGGATATCAATCTCCAGCGTTCGGGGGAATCGGTTATTTTGACTTCCTTTGAAAAAGACAACCCTGATTGCATCGCGAAACCACGATACTGGGTATCTTCCGCCAGTATCAAAAACGCTTCTTGGGAAATTTGCGATCAAGGTTGGGTGCTGGGTTGTATGAGCATAACGAGTGCAACGAATGCTCGAACATGTATTGCTTCAGCCATTCCCCAATCTGGTCTTGGCAATTCTATTATTGGGTTGCTTCCTGAAACCGATGCAAGATATCAATGCTGTCTGCTCGCGCATTTATGCTCCTACGCATTTGACTATGTCTGTAAGCAAAAGGTCAGTGGCAATAATTTCAACATGTTCATCATAAAGCAACTTCCGGTTTTTCCTCCATCTATCTTTGATGAGCCATCTCCATGGGATAGACGCAGAACCCTTCTGAAGTGGATTGTTCCAAGAGTTATAGAGCTGTCATACACCGCAAATGATTTGCACGATTTTGCACGTCAGGTCGGTTACAATGGTGAGCCGTTCCATTGGGATAACAATCGGCGTTTCCTTATCAAGAGTGAATTGGATGCTGCTTTTCTCCACCTTTTTGGTTTAGACCGTGAGGGAGCGGAGCATATCCTCGACGCATTTATAATCGTCAGAGACCGCGAAATTAAAGAGTATGGCTCCTTTCGCACCAAGGATACAATTCTCGAAATTTACGACGAGATGGCCGAGGTAATGCGGCAGAACACCGCTGCCGTGGCCGCAGGGCGTCAACCTACCGAGCGATACAAGTCGCGTCTCGACCCGCTACCAGGCCCGCCCATGGACACCGAGGGCAACTTCATCCCTATGGCCCAGTGGGACCGCGCCAATTGGCCTTCCCATATTCACTTGCCCAGGGAGGAGGCGATCACGATGCCGGCAGAAGTCCCGCTGGAGGAATTCGCGGCCATGGCCTACCCCGCAACCGAAACCGACAAAGCCATTTGCGCTGCGGCGCTGGCCGCTGTCGAGCAGTCTCCCGGACTTTCCAGCATGGACCACCTCGATGCCCTTCTGCTGGCCACTCACCCTGACTGGTGCAAGACGTTCCTGGATCAAGTCGATCAGACGGCATTCTCCGCCATCGTGAACTCTGCCCCCAGTACCCTGTTTGTCAGCGAGGCCCAGTCCATCAGATGGAAAGAGTGCAGGGATTACCTCGAGCAACTACAGGCGATCTCCGTGCGCCACGGAGAGAAGAGTCAAGCCATCGGCCTAGGAGCCGGTTCTGCATCTGTCAAGAGCGACCTGCCGGGTGGTGTGGACGAGATCGTCGGTTACGCAATCAAGGCCATGAAACGAATCGCGGAACTCCGTAAGGACTTGTCCAAGGTCCCGCAGGACCAGTTGAGGATCATACAAGCCTTCGAAGAACAGCACAGGCTATATCAGCTTGCCGCATAGGAGACCGGCAAGATGAACTTGTACAACACATTGAAATTGAAGCCCGTTCGATCCGAACCGGATGTCTGGGTCAGCCGTCTGATGATTCTCGAACGGATTGCACCTGATCCTGTCGTGATACGGGATATCCCTTTGACGCGCGGGTTGAACATCATCTGGGCCGAAGAGGCGGAGGACGACAGTCCGTCGGCCGAGATAACAGGACACAGCGCCGGCAAGACAACCTTCTGTCGATTGGTGCGCTATGTCCTGGGAGAGCGGACCTTTGGCACAAAGGCCGCGATGGAGCTTATTCGCGGGGCGTTCCCGGAAGGTTACGTCGCCGCCGAACTTAACATTCTTGGCCGGCGATGGGTCGTTCGGCGTCCGTTCGGCAGCGGCAGAATGTCGTACATCAAGGAGGATGCCTCCATCGAGGAACTGCTTGAACAGCGCGGGCGGTCCGTAACTCAGGAGTCATACCCTCAAGAGCTCGGCCTGGAAAGCCTGTTGGATGAACTTGAGACCGGCGGGAATGTTCAAACAGGAGAAATGATTCAGTGGGCCCATATCCTGGCCTGGTGTACGCGGGATCA
>JAGHCW010000115.1 GCA_021160245.1 bacterium
ACTATCCGTGGTTTGCCATCCACACGCTTGCACTGGACCGCGTAGTAGTATGGTCTGCCCTGCTTAATCTTCTTGATGATGCTAGCCATGACTTACCCCTTAAGAAGTTTTCTACATAACAACACCATCATAGGGTAATACTCTAATCGCATATGTCAAGATATACTTTTGTATTAACCGAGTGTTATCTCATAGATAATCACATATTGACAGGGTAATACATCAAGCAAGAAACGCAAAGCCCCTCCACGAGCCGGACTAACGCAACTTCGACCGTGGAAAAATCAGATAAAGCGGAAACTCAGGCTAGTCGAGGGCAGGGACGAGGGCACAGGCGCGCCGATGGCCTGCGCAATGATTTTCTGGGGAAGGAACTTCAAACGGTTTCAACAGGTGTTTACTGACTTTGGTGCCGTGGCAGACTTACGACCCCTACAAGGGAAATCTATAGGCGTCAAGATATCACGCCGGCAACCTACTCTATTCGACAATATATAGGCTGACTTCTTTTGCCCCAGGATGCGGGCAAGGCGACTGCCCGCCTTGCCGCTCCCGAGATATATGTCCAAGAGTTACAGCTGCTTAATTGAATCTTCGAGCTTGGAAAGTGCCAGATCAATCGTGGCCGCCGTGATGTTCAACGCCGGGCGGAATCTGATGCCGCGAGCGCCGGTCTTGAGGATCATCAAGCCGTTCTCATAAGCCTTGCTAAAGATCTTATCGCGGAGCTCCACATTGGCCATGTCGAACGCACACATCAAGCCCTTGCCGCGGGCGTTCTTCAAAAGGTCCGGCTTTGCGCGCTGGAGGTCTTTGAGTCCCGAAAGCAACCGAGCTCCCATCTTCGCGGCATTCTCCACGAGATTCTCTTCCTCAATCACCTCAAGGTACTTCTGGCAACGCACCATGTCCGCAAGGTTGCCACCCCAAGTGGAGTTAATTCGACCGGACATCTTGAACACGTTGTCCGGAACCTCGTCGATTCGCTTGCTGCAAGCGATACCGCAGACCTGGGTCTTCTTGCCAAAGCAGACAATGTCAGGCGTCACGCCAAAATGCTCAAGGCACCACATTTTACCAGTCAAGCCGAGGCCGCTCTGAACCTCATCAAAGATGAGCATTGCGTCGTTGTCATCGGCAGCCTTGCGAAGTGCCTGCATGAACTCGGCGCGGAAGTGATTATCACCGCCCTCGCCCTGAATCGGCTCAATTATGATCGCTGCGATGTCGCCAGCGTTCTTCTTGAATTCTTCCTTGATCTGCGAGAGAGCACGCGCCTCGGCGGCCTTGACCGCTTCGATGTTCTTGCCCTCAAGCGGAAAGACTATCTTGGGGTTCTCAATACGCGGCCAGTCGAATTTCGGGAAATACATGGTCTTAACTGGGTCGGTGTTGGTCAACGAAAGCGTGTATCCGGTTCTGCCGTGGAACGCCTCGCGGAAGTGCATGACCTTATTGCCTAGCTCGCGCTTCTCGCCGGCCGCAAAGTTCTTGCGAATCTTCCAGTCGAATGCCGCCTTCAGGGCGTTCTCGACCGCCAGTCCACCACCCTCAATGAAGAAAAGATAATCGGTCTTTGGGGGCATAGCGACCCGAGCGAACGTTTCGACAAACTCGGCCATCTCAACGGTGTAAATGTCTGAATTGGAGGGCTTGTGGAGCGCCGCGTTCGTTAGCCTCGCGAGGAATGGCACCTCTAAAAGCGCCGGGTGATTCATCCCAATCGGATTCGAGGCGAAGAAAGAGAACATATCCACGAATTCCCGGCCCCTTCGCGAATCGTAGATTGTGCTGCCTTTGCTCCTGTCGAGATCAATTACGAGGTCAAAGCCGTCCGCCAACATGTGTTTGGCAAGGGACTCATGAACAGTTGAGGGTGTGATCATCTTTTTCTTGCGCGCCATTTTCATGAACTCCTGTTGCTTTTGTGTCAACCGTCTGCGCTTCAAGCATCTCCAACGCAACCAGCGTGGTCTCCTTTGGCGATGACAGGACAATTGTTGTATTGGTCCGCTTAATGCCTGGGATACTATTTATATCGTGGAACAATAGGTGCTCAAACGTCTCTATATTTCTGGTCCGCACCTTTAAGAGAAAGCTAAAATCTCCGGTTATGTGGTGGCACTCCTGAACCTCCGGCACCGCACTAAGCCTACTCAGAAAATCCGCCTCGTCCCTGGGATGCTCGACGAAGACCGACACGAATGCCGTAATGCCGACACCCAAAGCGCCCGCATCCAGGATGGCGGTATAGGCCTTTATGACGCCTTTCTTCTCGAGTCTCTTGAGCCGCTCCGAGATCGAGGCGGGAGAGAGCCCTACGCGCCGGGCTAACTCCACCTGTGGGACCTTGCAGTCCTCTTGGAGCATTGCCAGAATCTGTATATCGATGCTGTCCAACACGACTCCGTTAATTGAACGAAATTAGGCCAATTGCTTTTCTTGCGGAACGATATTAGACATTTAGGGCTTGCGTCAAGACATATTTCGATAAAAGCGGCAATGATCAAGATAAAGGTAAAGCCGGTGGCTAACGGGCTCGACGCCGGGGCGAGGAAATTGCATTTTCCGGCTTGACAGTGTTCCCAGTCTTTGGGATGATATTTATAGTCAATGCCTGAAAGCCAATGCTGTCGCGCCGAGGAGGCGCGGCAAACCCGGATGGGATTGTGATGAACATCCTCGTATTATGCGGCAATCGTCCTTGCCCTGACGAGCCGGCCTTCCGAGCCGTCTCAGCCCTGGTTTATGGGGGGGAGGGGCTACCTGGAAAGATCCGAGCGGCGAATCGGCGAGCTTTTTCAGCTTCGTTTTTGTTTCCGGCCCAACTTCTCTGCCGTCTGAGCGGGAAGAGGACCCGTGGAACAATCAGACCACGAGGCCCTCCCATCATTCCCGCAAGCCATTCTTTCGAATGGCGCCAAGTGTAAGAGAAGTGTCGCATTTACATGTAAAACTGCAACGCCTTTCGTTTTGAATATAAGAAGGAGTAAGAATGAGACGATATACGACAATACTATTGGCAACAGGTATGATCGCAGCGCTGGCGATTCTCGCTTTTGCGGGATACTTCGTGGATGATGGTTCGGTGACCCCAACTAGCGGACCTGCAGACATGCAGCTGTTCAAGTATGAGATTCA
>JAGHCW010000129.1 GCA_021160245.1 bacterium
CCCAGCAAAGCCTTCTCCGCCTACTCCCGACTTATTGGACAGCCTCCTACAATACGGTGATTTAGAGAAAAGACCTCTCCAACCTGGCCGCCCCTCGGTCGAATGCGCAATAACTCAACCAAGTTACCTACGATCTAGGGGTACCCCCGGGCCACCGCGATATGGATTTGACAAGACCATCCTTGACGGCTATCTTGCCGAGGAGGCAAGAACGCGCCTCGTTTGTTGATTATTTGGGTTGCAGATTACTAGCTCAGAGACCAATGTTTAGTTGTGTTGTTGGTACTGGGGCATACTGAGGCCTTAATCGGTAGGCTCAAGAGCATTGCGACCTAATTTTGGGTTGAGTGTGTAAGACTTTGCGTGCTATATTCCGCGGGGTGTTTTACCGGAACTGGTGTTTGGATTAAAACAGGACGTTAGAGAATGACCGATTTGCCAAATAAGCAGATGAAAACCAAGACGAAGCCGGTTCTGCTTCGCAATTTGAACCGCACGTATTCCGCAAGGCCCCGGGACATTGAGCCTCGGTGGTATCTAGTTGACGCTAGCGGTCAGACAGTCGGGCGGATGGCCGCACGAATATCAAAAGTGCTTTTGGGCAAGCATACGCCGCTATATACGGCGCACATCGACACAGGCGATTTTGTGGTCGTCATCAACTCTGAAAAGGTGGTGTTGACCGGCAAGAAGTGGTCCCAGAAGATGTATCATCATCACTCGGGCTACACGGGAGGCCTGAAATCATTCACTGCCCGCGAGAAACTCAAGAAAGACCCAACTTTTCCGGTCCGCAACGCAATTTCCGGAATGTTGCCCAAGAGCATCCTCGGTCGGAAGATGCTGAAGAAACTTAAGGTCTATGCAGGACCCAATCATCCCCATTCGGCGCAGAAACCGGTTCCTCTTGTACTTAGATGAGGAACACGTTCGGTCAGGCCGTAAGGATGCGGAACAACTCATTGCCTATTCAGTGTTGTGATTTTGCACGGAGCGATTTGATGCTTGGAGAGAACAAAGCTCAAGGAGGGCTATAGAACATTGGCTCCTAAACAGTGTTATGGAACAGGGAAGCGAAAGCAGGCGATAGCTCGGGTCTTTATTAGCCCAGGCGAGGGCGAGATAACTGTGAACAAACGTTCGCTGGAGGAGTACTTCCCGATCGAACGACTTCAGAAGCTCGCAATAGAGCCTCTAGTTTCGGCTGAGCTCCTTGACAAGTGCGTTGTCCGCGCGACCGTCAGTTGCGGAGGCATCGCTGGTCAGTCCGGCGCGATAAGACATGGGATTGCACGGGCGTTGCTGGAGTTTGATGCCAGTTTGCACCTCATGCTTCGCAAAAAAGGCTACTTGACCCGAGATGCTCGAGTCAAAGAGCGGAAAAAATATGGTCAGCGCGGAGCTAGAGCCAGATTCCAGTTCTCCAAGAGATAGAGTCCTCAATCGGTTCTGCTTTGTTCGGCTTCTGTCTTGGACAGTCAACTAGGAAGCTGAGCTAGGCGGCTGTTAAGTAGATTTACATTGTTAATACTTGCTGCCCTCAGGCATCCTGAGCGGGAGGCGATGCGCCTCAGTGAGAGGGTAGCGGGAATCATCAGGATAGCAAATAGTAAGGAGGAGTTGAGTTGCCCCTAATAAGCATGAAAGAGCTTCTTGAGGCGGGGATGCACTTTGGTCATCAGACCAAGCGTTGGAATCCCAAAATGTTGAAGTACATATTTGCCGAGCGCAACGGCATCTACATAATAGACCTTCAAAAGAGCGTTCGGTTGCTCCGTACAGCTCTTGACTTCGTCACCAAGTTGGGTCAGGAAAACAAGCCCTTTCTCATGGTGGGAACAAAGCGACAGGCATCACTCTCAGTTGAGGAAGAGGCAAAGCGCGCGGGACTGTATTATGTAACGCATCGCTGGCTCGGCGGGATGCTGACAAACTATTCCACGATCAAGAAGACCATCGATAAGATGCGCCGGCTTCGCGACATTGGGAATAGCGAGGAGATCAACTCGATGCCGAAGAAGGAGGGTATCCAGTTGAGAAAAGAGCTTGCCAAGATCACGCGCAACCTCGGCGGTATTGAGGACATGAAAACAATGCCGGGCGCCGTGTTTGTGGTCGATCCCAAAAAAGAGAAGATAGCCGTAGCTGAGGCGCGCCGCTGCAGAATACCTCTGATTGCGATAGTTGACACGAATTGTGATCCAGATGTTATTGATTACGTTATACCGGGCAACGATGACGCCATACGAGCAATCAGGCTTGTCACCTCCAAGCTCGCGGATGCTTATATTGAAGGACAGATGCGCCGGCAAGAGGTTATGGACGAGATGCACGATGACGGTTCCGCAGACAAAGCCAATTCGGCTGTCGATGCATGAGGCGCAGTTGCTTAATAATAATCAGGCTAGTTTAGGAGTCATTAGATGGCTGAAGTAACAGTTGAGATGATAAAGTCCCTACGGCAGAAGACAAACTGCGGGATTATGGATTGCAAGAGGGCGCTTATTTCGACCGACGCTGACGAGGCCAAGGCGATAGAGTTGCTTCGGAAGAAGGGACTTGCCAAGGCTATAGAGCGTCGGGAGAGATCAGCTGCGGATGGCGCGTTGTTCTCGTATATACATCACACCAACAAGTTGGGCGTGATGGTCGAGCTGAATTGCGAAACAGATTTCGTTGCCAGGACGGAGGAGTTCAAGGAGCTCGGTCTTGATCTCTGTATGCAGATTGCGGCGGAGAATCCCCAATATGTCTCTCGTGAGGAGATACCGGCGGATGTGATAGAGTCCGAGAGGGCCATATACAAGGAGCAGGCGGCGAGCTCGGGCAAGCCGGAGAAAATACTGGACAAGATAATTGAAGGCAAATTCAAAGTCTTTTATGAGCGAGTCTGCCTCGTTGATCAGCCCTTTATCAAAGAGCCGAAAGAGAGTGTAGGCCATCTGATCGACATCCTCTCATCAAAGCTCGGTGAGAAGATTGCCCTGGGTAGGTTTGTGAGGTTCGAGATAGGAGCGGAATAGCGTTAGATTATGGAAACCAAATACAAGCGCGTTCTTCTCAAACTCTCCGGGGAGGCCCTGGCCGGTAAGAACGGCAATTGCATAGAGCCCGAGAGTCTCACCTCGATTGCCGAGGAGATTGCCGACGCCCATTCTCTGGGAACAGAGATTGCGGTTGTGGTCGGGGGCGGAAATATCTATCGTGGGAAGCTGGCGGCCGAATACGGATTCGAGCGTTGTGCGGCGGACAACATCGGGATGCTTGCCACGGCTATCAATTGCCTAGCCCTTCATGCGACGCTTGAGAATCAAGGCATTGAAGCCCGAGTCATGACGGCCATACAGATGTTGAAAGTGGCCGACTATTTCATTCGGAACAAGGCGCTAAGGCACTTGGAAAAGGGCAGGGTCGTGATACTCGCCTGCGGAACGGGTCATCCCTATTTCACAACAGACAGCGCGGCGGCGCTTAGGGCTTTAGAGCTCAATGCCGACGTTTTTTTGAAGGCGACGGACGTTGATGGGATATACTCGGCTGATCCCTCAGAATACGGCGCCGCCAAGCGATATAACACGCTCAGTTATGAGGATTATCTTCTGTCCGGGCTCTCTGTGATGGATTGGACAGCCGTATCGCTCTGCCGCGCAAATAAGTTGCCGGCAGTCGTTTTCAATCTTCTTGACAAGGGGAACATTCGGAGAGTATTAGTGGGCGAGAACATTGGAACATCACTTCGGGAGTCGGAAGATGCTTGAGAGTCTGTTCAAAGAGACCAAGGGAAGAATGGAGAAAACCGTTGATGCCCTAAATCGGCATCTGTCAAAGATGAGGACTGGGCGGGCTACCGCCTCGCTTGTGGATGACATAAGAATCGAGTGTTATGGAGAGAAGGTGCCGCTTTCCCAGCTGGCGACCGTCTCCATTCCCGAGGGGGGCCTAATCGTAATTCAGCCGTGGGACCCAAGCCTAATGAAGAACATCGAGACTGGCATTCTTCGTTCTGGCAGCGATTTGACGCCGGCAAGTGACGGGAATCTGATTCGGATCACGATACCTCCACTATCCGAAGAGCGGCGGAAGAAGCTAGCGACTGATGCAGCCAAATCCTGCGAGGAGTCAAGAGCTGTGATTCGGAGCATCCGTAAGGATACAAAGAACCACATTCGCACAATGGAGAAGAAGAAGGACATCTCGGAGGACGAAACGAGCGTTGCGATTGATGATCTGCAGAAAGTGACGGACGAGTTCGTCGCTAAAATACAAGAGATACAAGAGCGGAAACAGAAGGACTTGATGGAATTCTAACCGTCCAATCCTATTGCGATCAGGACGAGTCATCTATATTTTGGGTGATTGATCTAATCCAGGAGGAAATACCATGGCACATGTGATTAGCAAAGAGTGTATATCGTGCGGAACCTGTGTGGATTCCTGCAATTTTGACGCGATCTCCGAGGGAGAAGAGCGGTACAAAATCGATCCCGAGAAATGCACGGATTGTGGGGCGTGCGTAGAAGTATGCCCTGTGGACGCGATTTCACCGGAGTAAGAGCGTCTTTCAATTTTGGCTTCAAGTATCGAGCTGTGCCTGCAATGAATGGCGGGCACAGCTCGAATTCTAATCTGGAGGCGCTTTCCAGATGGACTGCAAGCGCCTGCTTTTCTGAAATAGACGTGCTCAAGTGGGGGAGGGATATCGATCAACGAGACGCAATCGGGGATAAACCCTGACATATTGCCCCTCCATATCGCTATCATAATGGATGGCAATGGGAGATGGGCGAAAAGACGGAAGTTGCCACGCATAGCCGGTCACACCAAGGGCATAGAGTCAGTTCGCACCATCGTTACCGAATGCAGAAGGCTCGGAATAAAGCATCTGACGCTATATGCCTTCTCGCACGAGAACTTCAGCCGCCCGGAGGAGGAGGTTGCCGCCCTAATGGAGCTCTTGACCCAGTATCTCAGGATAGAGGAGCAGGAGATGATCGATAACCAGATTCGACTCTCCGCATTCGGGGACATCTCGCTCCTTCCCGATGAGACCCGGCAAGCGCTTGAAGATGTTAAAAAAGCGACCATGAGCCAAGAAGGCATGCGCCTGAATCTCGCCCTCAATTACGGGGGAAGGCAGGAGATACTCACGGCAGCAAAGAGCATCGCCATCGATTACGCCTCAGGCAGTATTCAGCTCGAATCGCTTTCTGAAGCCGATTTCTCATCCAGGCTTTATTCCTATGATCAGCCGGACCCGGACCTGCTTATCAGGACGAGCGGCGAGCTCAGAGTCTCAAACTTCTTGCTCTGGCAGATTGCATATACCGAATTATATATAACAGATGTTCTGTGGCCGGACTTCAGGGAGAAAGAGCTTCAAGATGCCATCGCGGCCTATCAGAGCAGGACTAGAAAGTTTGGAAGGGTGGTCGAATAGCAATTGAGCCAACTTAGAACTCGCATTATTACAGCTTTGTTGGGAGCGCCCGCAGTCTTGGCCGTGCTTATCTGTTTCGGGCAGCTCGGACTGGGCTTGCTTATGCTGGCGCTTGTCTTTTTAGGAACTCTCGAGCTCCGAAAGATGCTCAGCTCCTCCGGCATTACATTCTATTGGCTACTAGTTCTATTTCTGGGCGCTGTCCTCACGCTACTTGCTCCATACACCGCGTTCAATGGCCAAATACTCATTATATCCGTTCTTGCCATATTCTGCCGTGGTCTAATGTCTCGGAGCGAGCATACAAAGGCTCTTGAGGAGACTGTCTTCTCTATTTTTGCGCTCCTGCTTCTGCCCTTCCTCTCAAGTTTTGCCATCCTAACGAGGGCAATCGTCGTGAAGGGCGACCAGCATGATGTTGGGCTTCGGCTCGTGATTCTTCTATTCACCGTAACGTGGCTCACTGATTCCGCAGCCTATTTCGTGGGGAAAACCTGGGGAAAATACAAGGCGCTGCCGCGAATTAGCCCGAGCAAGACGCTTGAGGGTTTTGTCGGAGGGATTCTCGCGGCGACCATATCCTGTGCGATATTTTGCGCTCTCTTTCTCGGGGAATTATCATTTGGCCATTCTCTCATTCTCGGCCTTCTCTTGGGTGTCTTTGGTCAGGTTGGCGATCTCTTTGTCTCGCTTGTGAAGCGCGCGATGCGGACGAAAGACGCCGGCTCTCTCCTACCCGGGCACGGGGGCGTTCTAGATAGGATGGATGGCTTTCTATTCAACGCGCCGGTACTCTATGTTTTTGCGAAGCTCGTTCTACTCGGACCATTTTAGTTTGCAGGCCCAGCGAGATTCGATCGGCCCACTTGAAGTAAGGTTCTAAAAGAAAATGAAGAGAATCGCTATCCTGGGATGTACAGGCTCGATTGGCCAGCAGACGCTGGATGTCGTGCAAGGCTTCGCAGATGAGTTCTGTGTAACGGGCCTCGCAGCGGGCAGCAACGCGCGCCTCCTCATTGAGCAGGCTGATGTCTTCGGCCCAGAGGCTCTATGGCTAAAGGACGAGACCGACGCTGAAAGGACGAGAGCGCTCCTGAAATCATCCACCAGACCAACTTCCCAGGTCTTATACGGAGGCGATTCGCTTGAGCGTTTCTTTGAGCTTTCCGCGCCGGATATCGTAGTTTCGGCGATTTCTGGAAAAGCCGGCCTCTATCCTACCTATATGGCGTTGAGCGCCGGCCTCGACGTTGCCCTAGCGAATAAGGAAAGCCTCGTGATGGGTGGGCAGCTTCTCAAGCGTCTGGCCAGGAGCAACGGAGCAAATATCACTCCCATAGATAGCGAGCACAGCGCAATCGCTCAATGCCTCGTCGGCGAGAGAATGGAGAGCATCAATAAACTGATATTGACAGCGTCCGGCGGGCCTTTCCGAGGCGATTCAATTGACCGACTTGCTCATCGAACGTTTGATGAGGCGCAGAAGCATCCAGTCTGGTCTATGGGTGAGAAGATAAATGTCGATTCGGCCACATTGATGAATAAGGGATTCGAGGTCATCGAGGCTTGCGTCCTGTTTGATCAGCCGCCCGAGAAAGTGGAAGTCCTTGTGCATCCGGAGTGCATAGTCCACTCGATGGTGGAGTTTGTGGATGGCTCAATCAAGGCGCAGCTCGGCGTCCCTGATATGCGGCTACCAATCCTCTATGCCCTCAGTGTGCCTCGTCGGCTCGGGCGCCCTGAAAAGTCAGCGTCATTGGATGATCTTCGCTCGTTGCGCTTTGAGAGGGTTGACATGGAGCGTTTTCGGTGTCTTCATTTAGCTTATGAGGCCGCCGAGGTCGGAGGAAGTATGCCGGCGGTAGTATGCGTGGCGGATGAGGTGGCTATTCAGCATTTCAAGGCAGGCCGAGTAGGATTCTTGGATATAGCAGAAATAATTGAGCGCACAATGGCCCAACACGAAATTGTCCCAATTGATAGTATTGAGCGCCTGCTCTCTGTCACTCAGTCGGCGGAGAAGATTGCAGAATCGCAAGCTCTTGGTGTAATAGACGAGATTTAGGGGACCGGATTTGGTATTCACGATATTCATGTTCTTGCTCGTGCTCGGAATTCTGGTGGTGGTTCACGAGCTCGGTCATCTGCTCGCCGCCAAGTCAGTGGGAGCACGAGTTGAGAAGTTCTCAATTGGCTTTGGCCCAAGAATCTTTGGCATAACGCGAGGCGAGACAGAGTATGTGGTCTCCATCATGCCGTGGGGAGGTTACGTAAAAATCTCAGGACAGGAGGTGCCCGAGGGAGAGAAGCCACAGCCTTATGAGCTATGCTCGAAGGGCAAGCTGGCTCGGCTCTTTGTTTACGTCGCCGGCCCTCTCTCAAATCTCCTTCTAGCCATAGTGCTCTTCCCCATAATACTAGCGTTTGGCGTGGCCGGCCCGGCCTATTTCGACGAGCCAGCGAGGCTTGGTTGGGTGGAGCAGAACTCCCCGGCTGATGGCGCCGGACTGATAAACGGCGATTTGATACTCGAGGTTGAGGGCCATCCAACGCCGACATGGGAAGACCTTCTCCAGGAAGTGGCCACTCGCCCGGGAAAAGACATATCACTCGTCATCGAGAGAGACGGGGAAAGGCAGGTTATTCACCTAAAGACGACGCAGAACAAGCGTATGGGCACGGGCGACATTGGCGCGATGCCCCCATTGCCTCCTCTGGTTGCCGGCGTTTCGAAAGGGCGCCCGGCCGGCGACGCCGGACTCTTAGATGGTGACATCATCATCAGTGTTGACGGCGTGCAGATTACGGACTGGACACAGCTGAGGGACATTGTTCGAGGTAGTCAGGGCAAGCCGCTCGCTTTTGAGATTAAAAGAGGCGCCCTTGTCCTTGGGATGGAGGTCTCGCCGGTTAAGAATGAGGACGGCATCTACGTAATCGGCATAAGCGCGCCTCAAGCGCCGACGAAGCTAAAGAAGTACCCTCCTCACATAGCTCTGTATAAGGGGGTTGAGCAGGTCTATTCGATGACGGAAATGACGCTGTCGCTGCTCTATAAGCTGGTCTCTGGCCAGGCGTCGATTAAGAGCCTCGGCGGCCCGATAATGATTGCGACCATATCTGGACGCGCGGCAAAGGCTGGCCCGATGACACTTCTGAACTTGATTGCATTCTTGAGCGTTCAGCTCTTCATACTCAACCTCTTACCGATCCCAATCCTCGATGGCGGTCACGTTCTCTTTCTAGCCGTGGAGACGATCATAAGACGTCCTGTTAGCATACGGCTAAAGGAAATATCAAGCCGGATATGGTTCGTGATATTGATCGCGTTTATGTTGCTGGTTTCATACAATGACATTCTTAGGTTTATTGACTGATTGCCGCTTCGAGCAATAGCCTCCACTCAAGAGATCGAGAACTTATGAACACGCAAGACCATCCTGACGAAAACGGAGCCCCCAAGGAGAGGCTCTCAAAGGTCCTCGCCGCTTCCGGCATTGGCTCGAGGCGCAAATGTGAGCAGTTGATCCGGGACGGTCTTCTCAGGGTTGACGGCCAGATTGTGCGCGAATTAGGCTTCAAGATCGACCCATTAAGAGCGAGGATCGAGCTCTCGGGTAGCGAGATAGGCAACGCCGTGAAGCCGATCTGTTTCATCATCAACAAGCCCCGCTGCATGATAAGCACGTGCTCTGATCCTGAAGGTCGCCCGACAGTCCTAGACCTTCTGAAGAGAAAGTGCAACGAGCGGCTATATCCCGTGGGCCGCCTCGACTGGGATAGCCAGGGGCTTATGCTTCTGACAAACGACGGCGAGATAGCAAACATACTCACTCATCCCCGTTACGAGGTCGAGAAGGAGTATCTTCTGAAAGTCCGGGGCATCCCAAGCGAAAAGACTATTCTGAGGGCTCGCAAAGGCGTTCATCTTGAGGATGGCAGGGCCAGAGCCAAGAGAGTTGAGATAGCGTCTAAAACCGACCGAAACGCTTGGCTAAGGGTCATTGTGAAGGAGGGCCGTAATAGGCTCTTGAAGCGGATGTTTCAAGCGCTTGGCCATCCTGTCGTCAAGCTTAAGCGTGAACGCATTTTTTACTTGAAGCTCGGCAGACTGCAGGAGGGTGAGTCGATTCCGATGACGGATGAGCAGATCGATATGCTGAGGCGAAGGTGCAGGAAGATTGAGAAGGCCGTCAGCGATAAGAGCAATGCACCCTCTCAGCGAAGGAAGGCCAAGGCAATCAGAGAGAAACGAGGAGGCTAGCGGGTTGGCGTCAAGAACTTGGATTTATGGTGATGACGTGAACACCGACGTCATATTCCCGGGCAAATACACCTATACCGTTACCGATCCGGCCGAAATGGCAGAGCATGCCCTGGAGGACCTCGATCCTGATTTCAGCAAGAATGTGAAGCCCGGAGACATCATCGCAGCCGGCAAGAACTTTGGCTGTGGCAGCTCCCGCGAGCAAGCCGCATTCGCGCTTAAACACGCTGGAGTCTCGTTCATTATTGCGGCATCTTTTGCGCGAATCTTCTTCCGGAACACCATAAACGCCGGCCTGCCGGCAGTAGAGCATCCTCAAGCGGCACGGGCGATAAAGCAGGATTCCGATGTCAAACTTGACCTCGTCTCCGGCGAGCTTTACGTGGACGGAGCCGGGTTTCGATTCGCCCCATTCCCCACGCGGATTATGGATATCCTCTCGGCAGGCGGTCTGGTCAACTACGTTAAAACTACCTTGCTCAGGGCTCGCAACACTAAAGCCCGATAGTCGTCCGGCGATAAGAGATAGATAGGATATCAGAGGGGAAATAAGTCTGTGCGAAGGGACGTGTGAGGGATGGCTTTAGGGAGACGTTCATCAGTCGGCTTGGCTGCGCTTGCCTATCTTGCGATTCTGATAACGTCTTTCCCTGCCCACGGCCGCGGCTCACTCTTTCCGCTGGCGGACGCGTTGCAGGGCTGGGAGACATCCATCCACACAAAGCGCCTCGCCGAATCCTATCGGAAGGAGAATTATCCTGAGCTTCTCTCGGGTCTTGATGACCTCGCCACGAGCTTTCCTGGGGCGTTCGCTCTCGGTGGATTCGACTATCTAAGAGCCCAAGCCCTGGGCAGAAGCGGTCAACATGGGCGGGCAATAGAGCTGCTTGTCGATGTTGCCAATAGATATCCTGTGGTCGGTAAATATGCTCTGTCGGACGCGATTCTATGGTGCCAGAAGGCGGCGCTTTGGGAGAGGGCGGCAGAGATTGCCAATACCCTTGCTGGGAAATACCAGCCAGATGCCGTTCTCAAGGAGACTATCTCAGGACTTGCGTCAGCCCTTGTGGATGCCGGGAGATTCGGGGATGCGCTCCCATATTTTGAGAATCTGGACGAATTGTACGGAACGAAAACCAATCGTCAATTCGCCTTCGAAATAGCGAGTTGTCTGGAGCGTCTCGGGCGGACCGAAGAGGCGTGCGAACGCTACTTCACATTCGTTATGAACAAGAGGCGGGATGATTTCAGCGGGAGTTCGCTCACAAGACTTGAGGCGCTTGGCGAGAGGGGCTGCTCCGACGCAAGGCTTTCTGATGGCGCTTTCTACCTAGCAGCAGGTGAGATTAGGCTTTGGAACCATGATCATAAGCAAGCGCTCTCTTATTTCCGGAAAGTCCTTGCGAAAAAGAAGCCTGCGAAACTTATGAGACAAGCCAAGAAGCAGATAGCTCTTTGCCTCTTCAAGCAGAGGAACTATAAAATGGCGATTGAGCATCTTCAGGAATTAAGAAAGCTCTACAGATCCGGGGATGAGCTCGCCTGGATTGATCTATATCTTGGTCATTGCCACAGTCGCCTAAAGGAGAGCGCAAAGGCAATTGAGAGATACAGAGCGGCCTCGCTTGGGGCCAACGGGACCGGCAATGGGACTGCGGCGAAAGCCTCGTACCTTCTCGGGCGTGAGCTTGAGGCGGCCAGAATGAACCAGCAGGCCATAGCAGCATTTCAGGCCTTGCTGGAGGAATTCCCCAACTCTTCGAACGCCTCGCACGCGAGGTGGCGGATGGTACTTGCCTCATTTGCGCGAGGCGACAAAACGGCGGCTGAGGATCTGCTCCTTGCGCTCGTTAAACTCGGTACCAAAACGCGTTACTACGATGACGCCTGTTTCGCGCTCGCAATGCTGTATGAATCGCTTGGCAGACATGATGACGCGGCCGTTCGATATGCTGACAACTACGCTGAGTTCCCCAACATATACTTCGGCCTGGCATCATTAGACAGGCTGCGCGAGCTAAAGTCCAAAGGGCTTGTGAAACCCACGATTGCGAGGGATGCCCTTCAACGCGCGGAGGTGTATCATAGTGAAGGCAAAATCTCAAAGTACCTTATGGCCCTGCAGAAGGCGAGAGTCCTCGCTCCAGACGGTTCCGAAACATCTGAGAAGGCGGCGAAACTGAGGGAGTCAATGCTCAGAAGCGGGCCCCGAACGTCTGCGCTTTTTGACGGAATGAGCAGCGACTTGGCCTCGTTTGTGACCCCGTCGTCCAAAGAAGGAGGCAATAGCCAAGATGCCGCGCGTTTCTTCATGCTCTTGGGCCTGGACGACAGAGCGGCGAGCATTCTCCGTTCGCTTTCTTTGAGGAGACCTCGGGATTTCGAGCTGCTATACACCTTGATCAAGACATTTGAGAAACTGGGCAGAAAGGGCGAGCCACTGCTGCTCTCAGAGCGGGCATTCAAGAGGTTCTCGGACTTGCGGCTCACCGTTTTGGACTTACCTGATTGGCTTGCCGAGGCGCTTTATCCGAAGGGCTTCTCGATCCAAGTTGAGAGGCAGAGCAAACTGCACAATGTTGAGCCAGCGATTGTGTACGCCATAATCCGTGAGGAAAGCAGGTTCGCCGTTGAAAGCACATCATCGGCCGCAGCCCGAGGCGTCATGCAGCTGATTGTCCCGACGGCGAGGCAGGTTGCCGAATCGCTTGGCATGGGCGAACTGCCGCTTGATCAGCTCTACGAGCCTCATATCAACATAGCGCTTGGTGTCAAATACTTGAGGCAACTTCTTGACCGGTTCGACGACCGAACAATACTTGCCCTCGCCTCATACAACGGCGGCCCGACGAATGTCGATCGATGGCTTGCGGATTGCCCCGACGACGTTGCGGACGAGGAGTTCATCAACGCGATCACGTTCAGCGAGACGCGCCGCTACGCCCAGAAGGTTCTCGCCTCATACCGGTTCTACAAGCAGATATACGAGTAATCCCGAGGCTCTCACGCGGATTGGGCAGACACAGGGCCTGCCCCTACGTGTAGTATACCCCACTGCGTCATCCCGTAGCATCACCCTCGAAAACCGATTTATTAGACAGCCTCTGAAATACGGTGATATGGAGAAAGCTGCTACCTAACCTGCGCCACATCATCGCCCGGCGCAAGCGGTGGCGATGCAAAGGGCTACAATTATCCTAACCCACGAATTCATTCGTGGGATTGTGGAGAGTCCTGCACCCCCACCTTCGCATAGGTTACGGCGAGCGTCTTCTTGGGTCTGTGCCTCTTTGGACGGCCTGACCAGACAGAAACCGCCGTCACTGAGCCTTCGCCATGTGCTCAGATCAGTTTGGGGTCTTTTAGTTCCGATTTGTATTTGGCAATAACCTCATCCGCCCAGTTGCTAACCTTGTCCCCAAGAAGCTCCAGATTCGCGTAATTGGCCAAACCGAGGACCTCGGCAGCTCTCCGCATATTGCCGGTGCAACCGTCGGATGCTCCCACGTCGCTCATGATGTTGTCCCATCGGTAGTCTTCACGACTCCGGTGCTTGAAATAATTCGCAAATACATCGATGACTCGAACGTCTATGTATTCCGGGTGCTCTGCTAACGGGCGCCCCAACTGCAGGAGGCACTTTTTTCTATCTTTCTTTTTGCTGCACGTGGGTAGGACATGCCCATCGGACACTACGCGCTCGTGGAGATGTATCACAATTGATACAACTGCCTCAATCACGACCTGACACATCACGAAAGCAACGCCGATTAAGTTCTCGACCACTTCGCATTCATCGTCTGTAACGGCCTCAGCGTATTCGTCATCACCGGACGCTCGCGCTTTACCGATCGCGGCATCGCACTGCTTGATCGCGCTGCCCAGGCTTGTGAGAACATCCCTTGAGAAGCGACCCGATATCGCCAAGCGAATGTCATCGAGTATCAAGGCCGGCCTATTCGGGTCAGCAAAGCGCCGAAGATGTCTATTCTCTTCTGTATTACCCATCTTGGGGATCCTCCATATAGCCTATCACACGGCGGTCTTTAGGTAGGCCTCAACAGTTTGGTTCTTAAGCGCGGCCCTGATCCCATCTTTGAGCTCGACTTTTCTCAAGCCCAGACTTATCGCGCGGAGGGCCATTAAATGCTGCTCCGGGTATTCTGCAGGTGAGACCAATAGGAAAACCACGCTCACAGGCTTTTTGTCCAACGAGTTCCAATCGACCGGATGCCGCAGAACGCCGCAGACAACGGTCACCTTCTGAAGCCCCGTTACCTTGCAGTGCGGAAACGCGACACCACCGCCGGCGCCGTGGCAATCCCAATCGAGCCCATTAACATGGCGTGAATTAGGCCAAAGTCGAAAATAAGCCAGAAGCCCAGTGATATGAGTATCCAGGTCAAGAATGCCTGGATAAGGCATATCACCGAAGCCTTGAGCCCAACTTGCTTTAGCCTGTCAATGTGCAGCTCCTCGCCCAGCGAGAAAGCAACCAGACCAAAGAGCAGAAAGACGAAGAAATGGAAACTCTCATATCTCGGCATACGTCTCAAAGCCGGTATTGAAGAACGTATATACGGGCTTCAGGACAGAAAGAGCCTTGAGGCTGTCATTGGATTCGAGCACTCTGTGGAGTATCTCCAGGAAATGGGGGCCAACGACGACTCCGCCGAGAATCTGCCCCACAACTTCGCCGATATGGAGCTTTCTGGCCAACATGCCGCCCACATAAGCGGCCAAGATTAGAAGCCCAATCGCGAGAATCTGCATCTTCATAAATTGCAGTTCCACAGCTTCCACTCCTTCGGTGAATTAGACTCGATGGTTGTGCATGGAGAGCGACTATCTCATAAATGGGAAGACATGTCAGCGCCTCGATCCCATGGGGATAGGACGGCCTCGGAAAGCACGCCTGCTTCGGTCTGGAGACTAGCTTATGCGCGTAACTTCCAAAACACCAAGACAATGGCGTTGGATACTGAATGAAATAGAATCGCCCAGCGCAGCGACCCTCTGAGAGTGAAACCGAATGACTTGGCAGTACTATGGATATTGGCAGTCGAAATGCAAGTTAATCCCTACAGATGAGCGATCGGGCGTTGGGTGGACCAACACATGGATGCACACAGCTTGCGTTTCTACCCAGATCTGCTATACACATGGCAATCTATGGGGCGACATTTAGCGGCACAACTCCCAGGTTTGAAAGGGCATGAGTGTCTTTGAATATCAATGATAAACTCAAGACGATAGCGACGAATCTCAGGCGAATTGGGATCGAATACGCTCTGTGCGGGGGCCCTTCGGTGGCCGTTCATGAATATCCGCGAGCCACTCAGGATATCGACATGCTAATACGAGAATCGGACCTGAATCAGGCAACAGCCCTACTCTGCAAGATGGGATATTGCATATCTACGGGCATGATACCTTCTGATGTGGGAAGGGAATCGAAATTGCAGGTTTATCGCATCTCGAAGGCAAGCGGAGGGGATGTTCTCACGCTCGACTTGGTCCTCGTTTCCCCGATTTTGGAGGATGTCTGGCAAGAACGCGAGACCTTCAAGGTTGACGACTATGAGGTAACGGTCGTTTCTCTGTCCGGATTGAAGAAGATGAAGCGTCTCTCGGGAAGACCGCAAGACCTTGTAGATATTGGGCGACTGGAGGAGCTGGAGCGCATTGATGAACCAAGATGACAAGAACACAAGTCGCGGTATCAGCAGGGATATGTCCCCAGAGGCTATTTCCAGAAGGCTCAAGATAGTCTCCGACCTCCGAATCCTTAGCCTCAAGCTCGGCCGAGCGAAGAAGCTGAGACCCGAGGCGACCAGCCCGAGGCAATCGGAGCCGGCGGAGTAATCTGAGAGCGCTGCGGGCGAGGGGCGGCCTCTGAACATCGGCAACCGCATTGTCAATCGCGCCTGGCATGAGCACTCCGCCCAAGCGTCAAAATATGCTGAACATTGGATCAAAGAGCCCTGACTCATGAAAGCCCTCGATGACCTCCAGAATTCCTATGAGCCAGATGAACCATAAGGCGCTAGAGATATGTCGTCTGAATTTTACAGGGCGGACGACATATTCTTCTGGCTCTTTTAGTAGGGACATTTGGGGGAAGAATTTGGGTGTATTCCTAATATATTCCGCGAGCTTCTCACCGTAAATCTTATTCAGACGTTTCTCTTCTGCTCTGATGACAGCGGGGTAATAGACTGCAAAAGCCACCAGAATCACGGCAGGTATCACAAGCGTTTCAGAGGCCAATCCAACGCCAAGCGCACCTAAAAAACTGAAGAAGTACAGCGGATTCCTTGTGATTGAGTATGGGCCGGCTGTGATGAGTTGTTCTGTCTTATATCCTGCAATATAAAGGGAACACCACAATCTGCCCAATGAGCCGATTGCAGCTAGAGTGCATCCTGCAAGAAAGAGCAGAGATGCAACGAGAGACGAGTCTCTTTCCCAGGCACTTTCAGAAAGGACAATGATAATGAGCGCTAGGGCACCCAGAACCTTGGATAACCTCGTTCGCCAATACTGCAATCCTGATTCTGCCATTGTGTCGCCCTTCCAGCATTCTGCCCAATAGCGCACTCTGTCCTGCGCGATGATCTTGATTCCTTAATGAGGGCCGTTGAGGTCTCCAGTCGCTGTGCTTCAATTATCTACACGAGTAGCCGTACAGAGAATAACCAAATCAAGGGCAGCATGTTCCTCGGCGGCGAGGCTCTTAGCTCCAGACTACTCATACCATTCCATATCAATGCCGTAGCCCCAAATAGTGGGTCCGGTTTGGTGGCGCCATTCCTCGCTGTCTGCGCAGAGGGGATTCGAGCCTTCTGGATTCTCAAAGGTATAAGTATCAAGCCCACGCGTGTCCACGAAAACGCCGATATTGAACATCTCGTCTCGGAATGAGCCATCGGGGTTGCGTGGATAAGCTGCGCCAAAGGACTGCTTGTTTGACGCAAAATAGGTGTCGGCGCCGTATCTATCCCAGAAGAAGCCGATGCTATTGAGGTCGCCTGAGCCGCCGCTCAGCCTGTTGACGAGGTATTGATCGTCGCCATCGCCGTCGATGCAGATGCCAATCGAGCCGTCACGGGCGTGGCCTAAGTACCGATACTGCTCATCAACGTCGAATGAGTTGTATTGGTCGTCGCCTGAGAGATCGACCATGCAGCCTATAGCCATGTGAGGCGCAGAGCCCATGGAGTACTCCCAGGCGCGGTAAGTGTCGTTTCCGCCTCGTTCCTCGAATATCCCGAGCGCCCACCAATAAGCACAGCCCTGGACATAAACCGGCCCCCAGTAATCATCATTACCCGCGCCGTCAACGACAATCCCGATGCCGCCGGCGAGGCTTCGACCGTCCCCTCCGGTTGCGGCATCTGCTCGGCGTCCGTTGCCTGCTCCTTGCGCAATGGCGACGTTTGTGTAGAATATGTCCACGTATATTCCCTCGGCGTGATAGTCATCGTCCCCCTCGAGGTCAACGATAGCGCCAATACCGAGTGTTGCGCCATAGCCCTGGCTCTCCCGCAGGCAAGTATATGAATCGGCGCCAGATATGTCCATCAAAAGGCCAACTCCAGCGTGAGCTGCGCCTTGAGTCCAAAAGGCATTGCTGACGTTGCTGTCGTAAACGTCATCGCCCTCGAAATCGTATAAGAGGCCGGTGCCGTGCCACGCGCAGGCCATGCCAGATTGGCCGCTTGAGTACTCGTCGTTGCCAGATACGTCAAAAACCGCGCCTACGCCAAAGAGCCCGCAGCAGAAGCTCGCGGCGCCACTCCCACAAGCGTAAACGTCATCCCCAGCTACGTCAATTATCGCTCCGATTGGATGCGAGAATGAACGTGGGACAGCATGGTTGCCGTTGTATCTGTCGTTGCCGCCCAAATCCACAATCAGCGAATACTCATCCATGATTCGTTGATCGCCAGTTCCAAGCACGCAAACTTCTCCGGCCGGTGAGGCGAACTCGATTTTATCAAAGTCCGCCACAAGGGGATTCTGGCCAAGCCAACCCACGAAGTCCGAGATCGCGGCCTGGACGCCAGCCGTGAACTCGCATGAACCCTCGCCGAGGCTTGGAAGGTCGAGCTCATACATCGCCTTGAAGGCCGGAGCGTCTCTGTCTTGATGCTGCCAGGGCTCCGTGGCCATCGAATAGAGAGCGGACCTGCTCACCTCGTCCAGGTCTCCAATCGAGATGCCCAGCGCATCTGCCAGAAACTCTCTGTCGAACGCCGCATCGATTTTCGGCGTCGCTGCGACGGCAGCATCGACGATCGCGTTCACAAACTCCTGCGCCTCAAGAGGGAGCGAATCCCAACGGCCCTGATCGTCCGGCGTCTTGAATTCATAGTCCTCGGCGCCTCTGAAGAGCTCTGGCTTTCGGCATGGCCTTTTCCTGTCAATCGTCTGCCCCTCGAATGGCAGAAGGTCAAAGCAATAAGAAAGACATTCACTGGCGTCATTCGAATAGGCCAGCAGGTGATCACCGACCTCGCCACTGAAGGCGGTTACGTCATTAACATCAGCCCAGAGTTCTCGCACTCTGTGCAATCTGAACTCGTGCCCATAGAAATCGCAGCGACTCATCTCCTCGTCAGTAAATCCGAGTCGCCCACCAGCGAGTCCGGTGTTTGCAAGGACATGGTCCCAGAGCTCTTCGGGCGGGACGAGATCTGTCCTGCCGGCAGATGCCTGATGATGAAGGCCAAATGCCCAGTTGAGAGCCTCGAGATCGGAAATCCACTCACCCGTCTGGGCATCGGTGAAGACCCCATACCAAGTATAGAGCCCGGCGGGGAGCGTTATATTAAGGGCGAGGTCCGCAATCTGATACCCCGCGATGGCAAAACCCGGCGGAAGATTCGCTGCAAATCCATCGGGCACACCGCCAAATGTCGGCCAGTAAAAGAAATCGCCGCCAATCTGAACCGCGATATAGAGGATGACATCAACGTCGCAATAGCCGGGATTCGCAACGTCCACAAAGAGCCCCATCGAATCGCCCGGCATATAAGGCCTCATGCCGGCCTCGTCCGGGTCCAAGTACAGATCGAGCGTCGGGCGCTCCTCATATAGGATGGCGTCAATCGCCTCGACAGCAAACTCCTCGCGACCTGTTCGATAGCCGAGGCGCACCATCCGAATCGTCTGTGATCGATCAATCACGTAAAAGACCGGAGTATTCCCATCCTCATCTTGCTTATATTTGTCTAGAAAATCGCCCGATAAGTCCGCCGCCAGTTGGAACGTGATGTCATGTTCAGCAGCGAAAGCTCGAATGTCGTCGAACGAGTCGGTCTCGGGGGCCACATTCACACCTAGCACAACAACTCCCCTGTCTTTATAGACTCGATGCACGGCCGCCTCATAGGCCTCGGCGCCCTGTGCGCATTTGCTGGATGATACATTGAATAGAAATAGCACGAGCACCTCATTCGGGAAATCGGCGAGGGTGATGTCCTCGTTGCCCAGGCTCTTGACGGTGAAGCTCGTGGCCTGGTCCCCCTCCAGCAGAAGGGCATGCGACAGCGTGGGAACGAGTATGAGAAAAGTCAGCGTCATCAGAGACAGAGATCTACCAATCATCTTCGTTGCTCCTTTTTATGGTTGATTCTCGATGCGTGCAAGAATGCCAAAATCGGCCTCTAAGAGGATCGCATATTATTGGTGCTGCCGCCTAAACACAAGTCCGGAATGTGTCTTCCATGTTGCAGAGGATATTGGCTCTCTCCTATTCTCGCGACTCCGACGAAAGCAACTTCTCACTTATGAAGATTGACATACGACGAGGCGCCCGGTAAGTTTCAATATAGCATCATAGCGCAATCTATCTTTCGTGTTCAGTTTGTTTCAAGCGAAAAATGTATAACGGCAAAAGCGTATCAGTAGTTATCCCGTGCCTTAACGAGGAAGAGGGAATTGGTAAGGTCATTGCCTCGGTTCCCGCTTTTGTTGACGAGATAATCGTTGTTGACAATGGGTCGGAGGACGACACCGTCCGAATCGCGAGTGAGCTCGGGGCCAAGGTGATAGTCGAGCTACGTAGGGGATATGGTCGGGCGTATAGGACGGGTTTCGAGAAAGTATCTGGAGATATAATCGCCACAACAGACGGCGATGGGACGTATCCTATACATCTTCTTGAGACGATTTTGGATGAGTTCTGGGGAAGGAATCTGGACTTCGCAAGCGCCTGTCGATTTCCTCTTCAGGACAACAGCACAATGAGCTTTCGGAACCTGCTCGGAAACAAGATATTCACACTGTGCGCAAGGCTGCTATTCTCCATGGACGTGAGGGATGTGTTATCGGGTATGTGGGTCCTAAAGCAAGATATGCTCTCCAGGATGCGACTCGAATCCGATGGCTGGTCGTTCTCTCAGGACATCAAGATCGAGGCGTTTGGCGTGCTCGGCGCCCAATGGGGAGAGATCAGAATCCCCTATGATGTGCGAATGGGTCAGGTTAAGCTTCCCGCCTGGCGGGCTGGTATTACGGCACTGCTTCAGATGTTTCTGAAGAGACTCCGCACTCGTCGGGAGAAGCCATAATCGAGGAGCTAGGGAATGCATAAGAACGAAGAAGTGTTGACGCAGAGGGGCATCAGAGTATTTGCCAAGCCCCAGAATATAGAGCGCTTGCTCTCTTATCCCATCAAGGAGAATCTCTCTCTTTCCGTCCAAATAGAGGCCTATAAGCTCGATTTCCACTCACGATTCTCGCTCAAGACCAATCTCTCAGAGAAGCGACTCATACTAGAAGAGCCCTTCCCCAACTATGGGAACGAGCTCTTGAAGGGCAATCGTCTCATTACGGTGAAATGTCAGAAGGGCGATTTCGTTATATATTTCACCGTCCCCTTTGAGAAGGGCTGGGAGGAAGAGGGAACGTGGCTGTGGGCGCTGCAATATCCCCAGACGGTGGTTCTGAAGCGGCTTCGAATGCACACTCGCGTGGAGCCGGCCTCAAGCGACGTTCTAACCATTTATTTCGCCATCGACGAGGAAGCTGTACTCGGCCACATAATTCAGCTATCGCTTGGAGGCGCGCTTTTCGCGTCGCGAGTCCGCGAACCGACTATCCAAGTCGGGCAGGCGATTGAGGAAATGCACATCTCGTTGCCTGACAGAACACTGCGGATGAATGCCGAGATAGTCAGAGTCTCGGCGATGAATTGCGCCATTCAGTTCACGTCGATGTCTGGTGAAGACAAAAACGCTCTGAGGAACTATATTGCCGACCGTGTCTCCCAGATCAAGCAGGGCTTTGGAGTTTGAGAGCTAACTGCCGTCAACGCTCACTATCAAGGGCGATTCTTCTCGCTATACTGATCGCCGGTCTGGCATTATGCAGGCTTTGCTCCCTCCCAGAATTGCTCAACCGGCTCATCCGCAAGTCCAGTCCGGCATCCGACTGATTCCCATCTCTCCTCGGGTGGCTATTCTCTTGCCTCTCATTTTTAAGGTGGCTCCCGCTGCAAGCTGGAGTTTTCGCAATTCTCGGGCTTGGTTATTGAGGTGGAATGCAATCCTGAGAGGCTAGTATTTGGCTCCCCGTATGGAGAAGGCCGGTGAATGAATACGAGAGCTCCTCACAGCATGGGGTTGAACGCAACCAAGTTGAGGTGCTATAGTCGGCCAATAAATGAGCATAGTGGATCATCCCGGTCATTGGATTAGTTTGGAGAACATTACATTGATTCCATTAAGAGCGAAGCAAAGGTCACTTGCGAGGCGAGGCGCGGTGGTACGCGTTTGCGCGCCTTCGGTCTTCCTTATTCTGGTTATGCTCGGGGCCTTAGGTTGTCAGACGACATCGCTTGACTTCAAGTCCCCCGATGCTGCTCTTGCGGGAGGTTTCGAGTTAACAGCCGGCGAGTCGATGGGCGTTACGAATGACGTCTTAATTGTCCGACCCACACCCTCCGGCGAGGTTGCGTTCACGATGACCCCGACCGGGCTTTCGCCAAAATGGTCGCCAATCATAGATATCGGTATCGGATTCTCAAACATCGAACGTCACGAAGTCGCCGTTTTCTGGCGAGGCGCAGAGCAGGAATTCAGCGACGAACGCAGCGTCCGCGACGTATTCAATTTGAAGTACATCGCGGGGGGGGTGGTCCGGCAGAGACTAACGCTCAATCTCGCGGCGAATCCAGGTTGGCAAGGCGAGATTGCGGAGCTGAAGGTAGCGGTCGGAGACTTGCTCAAGCCAGTCGAGATCGAATTTGTGCGCTTCCCCGAATCAAAGCTCCTGTCGCTTTTGATGCCTCACAGAAAGTGGCTTGGCTTGGACAAGCGTATATTTCTTGCATACTTTCCGGTCGCGGTCATCTTGCTGCTGTGTATGCTAAACGTGTGGACTGTGATGAAGTCCGAGGGTCTAGGACTAAAGTCAAAGCTGCTAGATTGGCAGGTCAACGGGAGAAGCGCGAATGCCTCAGTTCAGGTGCTGTTCTGGGGGCTATCTCTGATTTTTGTCCTTAATGCAGTTTTCCCATTCGACTCCTTCCCATATCTGAGATTTCCGTTTGCTGGTGAGAGAATCGTTTATCCCGAAATGCTGCTTGGTCTCTTAATCATCTTGCTCGCCTCGCTAATCGGCCCTAGAATACTCTCCTTCTCCGCAACCGAATGGGCGTTTATGGGGTTCTTCGCGGCAGTATCGCTATCGTTTCGGAATGCGCAATTTTTGAATCACGCCATGTCCCGGACGCTATTTTACATCGTCCCAATTCCGCTATTTTTGGCCCTAGGAAGGGGCATCCTGCATACAAAGCGGGGCTTTATCCTTGCGAGGCGCTTCAGCATAGTCATCATGGCCTCGGCATTCTGGGTCTCATTCCACGGCGTGATGGAGGGTCTATTTAATCACAATTACCTTCTGGACACATTCTACAGGGCGTTTGCGCCGATTTACGTCGAGTACACGTTCGGAATGCCGATCGCCTCATCTTTCGTTGACCCAAGCGTGCTGGGCTCCTTCATCGTCATGTGCATCCCGATTGCGCTCTTTTTTACGCTCTATGAGAAACAGAACAGGGCTTTGCGTATCTTCGCCATCATCTCGCTCATTGTCTTCACGATAGCTCTTATTTACGCCTGTTCATACGGGAGTTTAGTCGCCATATTTGTCGCGATGGCCCTCTACTTCCTCCGCAAGTCAAAGCGACTTCTGATTGGGCTTGCGATTGCCGGCACAATTGCAGTTATCATCGCCACGGTTCTCGTTATCCCGCGATACAGGGAGTATATGGCAAATGTGAAGGAGGTTGACAGGTTAATTCGCGAACAAGGTCTCTCGCCTGATGAGATAGTGGAGCTCGCCGGGAAGCAGCTTGACCACACTCTGCTTTACTCGGTCAACCAGCGAGTGGACGGAGCGCTGAGCGCGCTTAGGATGCTCTCGGACTATCCGATATGCGGCGTCGGGATAGGCAATTTCGAGCCTCACTTTGACGATTACTATCGACGCAACCCCGAATCGCTCAGGATATACAAGGTCCCGGACAATGTCCTCTTCATGGTTCTGGCCGAGACGGGCATCCTGGGGCTTTTGGCTTTCCTCGTTTTCGTTCTGGTCGTGGCTCGTGGTTGCATCAAGGCGCTAAAGGCTACCGAGGGCGACCGCTACTGGGATAACTACGTCTGGGCAATGTGCATAGCCGCAGTCGGTTTTGGCGTCAATTGCCTCGCCTACGACGGCATGTTCTGGTTCTCACCCAGCTTTGCTTTCTGGGCAATGCTTGGGATGTTATTGCCATTAGCTCAGATAGGGCAACGGAAAGATGTCTCCCGCCGGCGTTAACGCATCAGGAGCTTTAGTTGAGCATGATGGGCAAATAGAAATTGGAGATGGATTGCCCGCTGTAAAGGCTTGATTCAGTTCCCGATGGTCTCTTGACAAGTGCCGCATAGGTCCAGATCGCGTGAATCTATATCCCGTTTGATGGCGGCTTCATGCTGATGCGAAAGCCTGATGCTCTACCGGATGCGCACAGGCATGCGCAGTACGATCTTCGTAGAATACGAAGACGCCTCCTCCGGGGTGAGGTCATAGACACCCAGAGTACCGCCATTCCTGGTTGCCATAGCGTAGCATTCTGAGAGGCCAAGTCCGAATCCCGAGCCCTCGGGCTTCGTCGTATAGAAAAGATCGAAGATATATTCACGCGACTCTTTGGGTATTCCGGGACCGTTGTCGAGAAATGCCACCTCAACGAATCGGCCATCATCGAACGGCGCCGTCCTGATCAGGACCTTCCGTGAATCAGATTCGCCTTTGTGCTCAGATGCATAGTACGCCGCATTGCGCAGCAGCTCACGCAGCAGCATGTTTATCTCATTTGCCCTACACTCCACGCGGGGCAGCTCTTTAAGTTCAGTCTCCAGCGTCACGTTTCCCTCAGATAGATCGGTCGCGCAGACCTCCACTACTGTTCTAACGTCGTCGTTGAGATCACAGAATTGAACGATTTCCTGGTCAAGCCGAACAAAATTCCGAATTCCCTTCACAATCTCTGAAATGCCAGAACTACCCTCCAGCACCCCCCGGAGGCATAATGGAAGGCCCTCTTCCAGCAGATACTGCAGTTCTTCCGCAGCCATGTCTGAACCACAAGTTATGTCCTCAAGTATCCCCCGAAGATCGCCGACATTCTGTTGAAGGGATTCCACGCCGCCCATTATCTTGGCTAGCGCGTTATTTATCTCGTGTGCGATGCCTCTTGCCATGTGCTTCATCGAGACCATCTTAATCGACTGGAGATCACGCAAGCGCTGCTCCAGAATCTCAACCAGCTGCTGATTCTCGTTTGAAAGCGTCGAGAGCCGTGTTGTATGCTGAGCATTCTGAAGGGAGAGCGTCGCCTGAACACAGAGCGCTCTTAGGTATTCTTCATCCTCGACCGTGAACTCGCCGTTCTCCTTATTCATAACTTGAAGAACGCCAACCAACGTCTCTCCGCGCTCTTGCAGAGGCATACAGAGCATAGAACGCGTGCAAAATCCCGACTCCGCATCTACGTTGGGATAGAACCGATTATCACCGTGGGCATCTGGAATCCGAACCGTTTCGCCGGTCTTGGCCACGTAACCGGCTATGCCCTGGCCCAACTTTAGCCGTATCTCCCCTATGTCATTGCCCTGAACAACGCGAGACCATATCTCGCCCTTCTCGCTGTCCATAACGTAAAGCGTGCTCCGCTCCGCCTCAAGTGAACGCGTCGCCACATCCACGATCGTCTCAAGGACGAAATCAACGTCAAGGCTCGAATGCAGTCGCTGATTGATACGTATCAACTCCCGAAGACGAGCGTTCTCCTTAAGCAGTTTCAGGCGATCACTGGAATCAGCGCTCATGTATATAGGACCTCTCATATCTGGAACCTAGCGTACGAAATACATGAATCATATATCAGCCAAGCTAGAAATGGCAACCCAATACTGCGCCCCGGAGAATAAGATTGACGCAGGTGGGTCAGGCTTTTGGGAATGCGATGGCCAGGCGCCGCCTTCTTTTGGGTGGTTTGACACCGCACTCCATAGTCACCCAGCGGGTACAACTCACGGACCGATTCCTCTTAAACTCAAGACCTTTGGGCAGCTGGGAAGCGTGTTAGGTTGTTGTCGTTTTGGCTTATCTTGGGCTGCAAGGAAGTGGAATGCAATTCAGGGAGGCCAACATCTTGGTTCCCTGCAAGGGAGCGATTTGAATAGCCGTCGGTGTTGGAGGCTGTCCAATAAGTTGCATTTGCTGTTCTGCAGGGGGGCTTGTCTTCGCCCATCTATATTTGGGCAGACACAAGGCCGCCCCCACATATAGTATATCCCGTTGCACTATCGCAGCCATCTCCGTCGAAAACCAACATATTAGACCGCCTCGCTCAAACCGCGTCTAATAGACAGGATAATTGGAGAAACCGAGCCAAGTCGATATGGCCCGAATAGTCTCCCGCAGCGTCTCAGGATACAAGAAGACGAAGAGGACGATTCCGCCATAAACTGCGGAGGCCGCGACAAAGAAGACCCTGGTCCTTGTCGATGATCTTGCCGTTTGATCCAAGAATATGCCCATAAATGTGATCATAAGCGGCTCAAAAGGCAGTCTGAACCTGTGTGACGCATTGACTGTCGCGCCCAGTATCCAAGCGCAGAGAAGCGGCGAAAGATAGAGCATTGTGCCACAATATCTCCGCCTATAGAGAAATAGAAGAAGCCCTATCGCTGCAAATGGCAGCAGAAAAACATAGGACCCTACGAAGCGGCCATAATCGTCAAAAATATGCCAGAACTTGACCGCCTCCTTCGCACTTTTCTTGAAATAGCGAATGGGATGCCGGCGAATTGTGCTCATCGCATCGTCCCAGAAGGCCTCGTCCCTGGCTTTCTCTGAGAGTCCCCCGAAGTTTGCCATCAAATCGCCCCCGAGGAATTCGAAGCCCGCCATCGGCCCCTTGAGCACGATCGGGAGCATCACGTCTCTAAGGGACTCGCCGGCATCCAGACGCCGCCTCTGCTCATTGATCCTCCGCCTGATCTCAATCAGACCCTCCTGCGGTATCGCCGACCAGAAATAGCCCTCCTCGGAGAGTGAGTTATGCTGATACCAGATAGTCGCGCCTCCATGGGTATCGAGCGGAATAAACGCCTTCATAACCATGGCATTTCGCGCAACCCAGGGTGAAAGGGTAGCAAGCGCGGCGGCGATGAGAATAGCTGTGCGCATCAACCGGAGACGTCGCGTTCCCCATTCGGGACCCATGGCCAAGACCGCCCAGAGCGGAATTATCCCAACTAGCAGAAATAGCGTCGGTCTGCAGAGCCACGAGAATCCGAGCACAATGCCAGCAAGGACAGCGTCGAATCGGCTTGACGGGTCAGAAAATGTCTTTAGCAAGAGTAGCACACAAAGCACGACGAGCAGAGAGAAGAGATTCTCGGTCATATACGTTCTCGTCAGCACAATGTGGGGTGGATAAATCGCCAGTATGAGGGCGGCAATCGCCCCTGGACGCCTTCGACCAACGAGGCGCGATGAGGCGAATAGAAGGGCGAGAACCGCGAATGCCCCGACGAAGCTCTCCCCAATCGCGATTGCCGTCCAGCAGTCGTCCCCGAAGAGAAAGAAGAAGACCGAGAGGAACATTGGATAAAGCGGAAGACGATAGGCGGTTGGGTGTCCCGCCTCATAGCAAAGGCCGTTGCCCTCCGATATACTCTGGCCCAATATCACATATTCCGCCGCATCGATGTTATAGGGCAGTGCTGGGAAGAGGAGTGAATAGAATACGCGCGCAAGAAGTGCAATTGCGAAGACAATGACCGGAAAATGTCTTGATTCAAGCATTACTGGCGCCCAATCTGATATATTCTGGCTTTAATCGCTCTTTATGGTGAAATATAAACCAAGAACCGGTCATTGCACACTAAGGAAACTATGATACTAGGTCAACCTGAATGAAGACCAATAGAATAAGACTTGCCCCGCTTCTTGCGCTCGCGCTTCCTGTAATCGTGCCACTATGGGCGCCTCAGACATCTGACCTGGGTCTGGCTTACGGCTTCTATAGCTCCTGGGCCGGCATGGCAGCGCTTCTCCTTTTGGTTGTAGCCTGTGCCACGACAATTCATTTATCTGTCTGCCCGCGAACCGCGCCCAAAATCGAGAGCTTTTTGGCCCGACAGAATGCAAAAATCATCTACGGCTATTTTATTATATACGCTGCACTATTCTCAACTCTCGCCATCATAGCATATCTCAGATTCCACTCGGACGTCGATTATGCCAACTTCCTCCAGTCGTTCTTCTCCGCCGCACGAGGCCAGTTCTTCACAAACTGCCTCGCCAACGAGCCCCTGGAAATCAGTTTATTCGCCGACCACAATTCGCCCATCATGTTCCTCATCCTGCCGATCTACATGCTCCTTCCGTTCCCCTCCTCGCTGCTTATCATCTCAACGCTCGTTCTGGCCGCCACCGCCCCAATCCTCTATCGCTACCTCTCAAGAACTCTGCGACTCGACCACACGACAAGCCTCGCAATATCCGCGGCCATCACGCTCGCGCCATATTACGCCTCGCAGCATTTTGAGGGGCTATCCATGGAGATGTTCGCTCCGCCGCTCTTTGTGCTTTGTTACGGCCTCTTCGAACGGCAGAAATTCGTGCCATTCATGCTCACTCTACTCGTCCTGAACGCGGTCAAGGAGCAGGTCGCAATAGTTATGATGGTCTTTGTCCTCATCGCGCTCATTAAGCGGAGAGATAAAAAATGGGTGATCGGCCCGCTTCTTCTGAACGCCGCGATGCTCATCATCTCCTTCGGCATCGTCATACCCTATTTCCGGCCAACGGGCGACTACAAGCTGCTGTCGCCAGACACAGCGGCGTCGCTGCCCGAGCAGGCAATGCTCTATCTCAAAAGCCCCGGCCTCGCCGTGTCGCACGTCCTTGAGCCATTTAGACTGACATATCTATATATCGTGCTTGCGTCAAACCTATTCTTTCTCCCATTCATCTCGCTCGAGGGGCTCTTCATCGTCCCCTCTTTGGCCAAGAATCTCCTCTTTGTCGGATGGGCGGCGAACGTCATGTCAAAACACTCTCTCTTGATGTCCGGGGCAATGGCCGTCGTCGTGGGCAAATCCCTACTCAGGCTAACGAGGCCGAAAGTTGCGAGCGTCGGGTCGGTCGAGAGGGGCAGGTGGGCGAGAGCTATTGCGATATTGCTGCTCTTCTCATCAATCGCGCATGCGCCGACCTGGCTTCGGAATATCGATCTCTCAAAAGGACCGATGCACGCGGCGAAGGTCAAGCTGCTTGATATAATCCCAAGCGAGGTCCCGATCGCGCTGCCACAAGACATGCTAACTCGCTTCAGCGCCCGAAATAAGCTCTACAACTCGGCCACGCCATTCGGCATCACGGGATTCGAGCGGGACGTTGATTACGTTGTGATTGATGAGCAGTTCCACCCAGAGCATTACGACTACGAGGCGCTCTTGAGGGATGCTGCTGACCGGAATGGGCTTTACATGGGCTTCAAGCTGATATGGCAATGCGACTCGCTACACCTATTCAAGCGCCAATAGAGCAACCTCTTAGCCCCCTGCAATCGTGATTGGCCAAACGTTGAGGTCTGAGGCGAGGGAGGCGTCGGCGTTGAGGACGGCGGCGAGCCAGAAATAGCGACCGGGCGCGAGGCCTTCGGGGAGCGTGTGCCTCGTCGTGCCGAGGTTCGGGTATGTTAAGCCAGAATAAAATGTGCCGTGAGCGAACGAGGTCGGCGTGAACGTCATCCAGGGCCAATAGACCAACCAATCAAGCGACTCCGGGCCGAACGCGATGTACATCGCCCCCTCAATCCTCACGCCTCGGTTCTCATAACCAACGCTGACCGTCATCTCGTCCCCCGGGGCGTAATCCTGCCGATCCGTCTCAACCCAGATCGAAGGCGCAGGAGGCGGAACGCTCGGATAGTGAAAACCAATGTCGAAGCGCGCCACATCCGGCA
The DNA here is from genome assembly GCA_021160245.1 of bacterium. GTDB lineage: Bacteria > B130-G9 > B130-G9 > B130-G9 > B130-G9 > JAGHCW01. The sequence goes on from JAGHCW010000129.1 coordinate 29,245, forward strand.
CACCGTCCGTCCGAGTCGTGCTCCCGGCGGGCCAACAGTCCGCATTGATGTGCATGTTTAGAAGCG
>JAGHCW010000032.1 GCA_021160245.1 bacterium
ACCCAGCAAAGCCTTCTCCGCCTACTCCCGACTTATTGGACAGCCTCTATAGTGCGGCGATATAGATGGCTGAAGAACTCATCACTATTGGGCCAACAGGAAAATTTTTCCTATCTCTCTCTGCTTCGCCTCAATCTCCAATACGGAATGATACTCGTGAGATTGGCTTGAGCAGGGCGACGGATGCGATGTCGGGAGTTAATATCAAGTATGGCACACGAAATGCTTATAGAGTAGGAGCCACCGAGGGAATATGGCATTCGGGGAGCAGATGATTAGCGATTGCCGCTCTAGTGGGGCGAAAAGAGGACAATGATGAGAGAATTAACTGAGATGAGAGTGTTTTGGGGAGGAAGGTTTTTCCTCCGGACCTACCTATGGAGAGGTGGCAATGGAAGTAGTTAATAACCCGATTCTGAACATATTGGGACAAGTGCTCAATGTCTCATCGAGGCGCGCAGGCCTAGTTGCCAGCAACGTCGCGAACATAGATACACCGGGGTATAAGGCGCAGACGTTCGATTTCGAGGGTGCGCTTGCTTCGATTACATCCGGGTCCGGCGGCTTGCAGCTTGCGAGGACTGATTCAGGACATCTAGCGCCCAAGTCCAATACAGGGTCGTTTGTGGAGACTGAAGAGTCCGAGGCGCCTGCGCGTCAGGATGGAAACAACGTGGACATCGAACGAGAGCTATCCGATTTGCTTAAGAGCGAGCTGATGTTTAAGGCTTCACTTAGGCTCATCGCCCGGAAGATCGGAATGCTCAATAGCGCGATTTCGGAGGGGAGATAAGGGATGAGTTTTTTCAACATTCTTAATGTCGGAAGTTCTGGTCTGACTTCGCAGCGGATTCGGCAAGAGATAATCTCGTCCAATATCGCAAACGCCTCAACAACGAGGACTGCGGAGGGCGGGCCTTACGTTCGGAAGGACGTGGTTTTTCGTTCCTCAAATGTATCCTCTAAGTTCGGCGACTTACTTGCCAGCCATTTGGGGCGGGAGCAGATTGGGGTCAAGGTTGCCGAGATAATCAAGGACCAAGCTCCCCCGGAGAAGCGTTTCCAGCCTAATCATCCGGATGCTGACGCAGACGGTTATGTCAGCTATCCGAATGTGAATGTAATCGAGGAAATGATCAATATGGTTGAGGCGACGAGGTCTTACGAGGCCAATCTTTCGGTTATTAACTCCACGAAGTCCATGGCGCTTGGAGCCATCGACCTCGGCAGATAAAGAAGATTGGAGTAAGTGATGGATATAAAGATTCAGCCATTTGGACCAGAGGCCGCAAAGCCTGAGGAGCGGACGCCTAAAACGGTTGATGGCAAGAGTTCCTTTGGCGATTTTCTGAAGCAGTCGATCAAGGAGGTGAATAGCCTCCAGAATGAGGCGGACAAGTCGATTGTGGAATTCTCCACAGGCAAGACTAACGATATTCACCAGGTGATGATGACCGTTCAAAAGGCGGATTTGAGTTTTCGGCTTATGAGCAAGATACGGAACAAGTTGATGGATGCCTATAAAGAAGTAACCAGGATGGGCGTCTAACGCTTCTCAACAAAGCATGGGGATGGATTGATGGCAGAGACAGGGATGTCAGGGAATTTGGACTTATCAGGAGGCGAGCCCCCCAACATTGATCGAACGAACGTGGACTTCAAGGCGCAGGTTCAGCTTCTCTTATCGAAGCTGTCCCTCTGGCAGAAAGCGAGCCTCGGGGGCGTGGCGATGGCGATCATTGTGGGCATTATATGGCTCATTTCATGGAGCGGTCAGCCTGAATACGCGCTTCTGTTTGGCGACTTGATGCCGGAGGACGCGGCAGCAATTGCGGCCCAGCTAAAGGAAAAGAAGGTGCCGTACAGGGTTAGTGCCGATGGGACGCGGCTTGAGGTGGAAAAGGGCAGTGTCAGGGATTTAAGGCTTTCATTTGTTGGCCAAGGACTTCCTTCCGGAGGACGTGGCAAGGGCTTTGAGTTGTTTGATGAGATGAAGTTCGGGACCACCGATTTTGTTGAGAACATCAACTACATGCGAGCGCTTGAGGCTGAGCTGGCAGGGACGATCATTAGATTTGGACAGATAGCTCAGGCCCGTGTTCATCTAGTTATTCCCAAGCGCAGCCTATATTGGGAGGCGAGCAAAGAGCCCACGGCGTCGGTCTGGGTCAAATTGAAACGGACGAACGGTCTCGGCAATGAGCAGGTGCGAGCGATCGTGCATCTGGTTTCCGGCGCTGTAGAGGGATTGGCGCCCAAAAACATAAGCATCGTGGATTCCCAGGGCGAGATATTGACCTCAAATGAAGAGGATTCGTCAACAATTGGGCTAACTCAAGCACAACTCAAAGCAAGAGGCGATGCGGAAAAGGGATTTGAGGATAAGATCACATCGCTGCTGCTACCGATTGTCGGGCAGGGTAGCGTCAAGGCCCGGGTTTCAGTCTCGATGGATTTCAATGAAGTATCCCAGCAAGAAGAGACGTATGATCCGGCGAGCCGGGTCCTTCGTAGTGAAGAGAGCCTTCAAGAGGAGACTACGAAGCCAGACTCAGAAGGTGGTGTTCCGGGCACGCAATCCAATATCAACACCACAGCAAATCAGAGCACTCAGAGTGCTAAGAATGAGAGTTTCAAGCGCAATCAGCAGACACGCAATTATGAGGTGGGCAAGACCATCCGCACTGTTGTAGGGCATCCCGGTGAGATCACGCGAATCTCAGCCGCCGTGATCTTGGACGACAAGCTTGTGGCGAATGAGGAAGGCGAGGAGACGACCTATGAGCACCAAGCTCTTTCTGCAGCCGAGATTGCCAAATGCTCTGAAATCGTGAAGAAGGCGATAGGCTTCTCGGAGGACCGGGGGGACACGGTAGTGGTAGAGAATCTCTCATTCGATAGAAGCCTAGCCGAAGAAGAAAAGCTAGCAAGCGCTCATTTCAAGACGGACGCTCTGTGGTCGAAGATTCTCAATGCCGCAAGAGCGCCTCTAATAATTGTCTCGCTCATGCTTGTATTCGTTTTCGTCATTCGGCCTCTGATTAAGGGTGTCTTGATAAGAGAGGAAGCAGCAGGCATGGCGCCAGCAGCGGCAATGGCGCTCGCGGGTGGCGAGGCAAGCGGCGTGGCTTTAGCTGGACCTTCTGAGGGTGATATGGCGGCGCTTGAGGGGAAGACCGTTGAGGAGATAGAAGCCGAGATACTCGGTGAGACAGAGCCGACGCAACACGTCAGCAAGCGGGAAATCTTGATCAAGCGGATAAATCGGATTGTCGAGAGTGATGCCGAAGGCGCAGTGCAGCTACTGAGGACATGGCTAAGTGAAGGAAGGAGACCAGCGAATGGGTGAGAGGGAGCTCACAGGAGCTGAAAAAGCAGGGAAGCTTCTCGTTCTTCTAGGGGAGACAGCTACGGCCAAGCTGTTCAAACAACTTGAATACCAGGAGGTTCAGGAGCTCACAAGGGAGATATCACTTGCGGATTCAATTGAGAGGAACGAGGCGGAGGATATACTCTCGGAGTTTCACAACCTTTATATGGCCCAAGAGTATTTTGCCACAGGTGGAATAGAGTACGCTAAAAAAGTCCTGTCGCAATCGATGCCGCCGGAAGAGGCCCGGAAGATAATCGATAGGTTGACAAAGAGCCTTCAGTCCACCACTCGTTTCGATTCGCTCCGAAAAGCGGACCCGCTTCAGGTCTCCAAGTTAATCCAGAATGAACATCCACAGACAATTGCGCTGATTGTGGGTCATTTGGACCCGTCGCAGGCTGCGGAACTTCTTTCGGCTTTGCCTGAGGAACTCCGGTCGGACGTCACGTTGCGTTTGGCGCAGCTGGAGGAGATATCACCTGAGGTGCTTTCCCATATCGGCGCCGTTTTGGACGAAAAGGTCGAGTCTCTCTGCGGCTTCCAGACCGAGGAAGTCGGCGGCGTAACTATGGTCGCGGAGATACTCAACAGGATGGATAGGAGCACAGGGCGAGGCGTGCTTGAGATGGTTGAAAGCACAAATCCAGAGCTGGCCGCCTCAATCCGCGACCTGATGTTCGTATTTGACGACATTCTCCTACTAGATGACATGGGCATCCGAGAGATACTCAAGAACGTGGACCGGAAGGCGCTGACGTTGGCCTTGAAGGGCACTACCCAGGAGTTGAGAGAGAAGTTCATGCGGAACATGTCTGAACGTGCCCAGCAGCTGTTGACTGAGGAGATGGACTATCTCGGGCCGGTTCGACTAAAAGATGTAGAGACGGCTCAGAGAGAGATTGTTGAGGTCGTTCGAGGCTTGGAGGAAGAGCAAGTCATATCGCTAGGTGGGTCGGGTGATGAACTTGTCATCTAGCATTATCAAATCCCCATTGGCAAGCTCCTTGGACTTCGTCCCGATCGAATTTGAGCATTTCTTGGTGTCTCATCCGGACACCTCCACATCAGCCGCTATCCCGGAAATCGGGGACGCATCCGCCAACTGTTCTGCAGTTAAGCCAGAACGCGAGGAAGATGTAGCCGCCAACTCCGAGATCATAAAAAAAGCGACTGAGGCGGCCCAAGCAATACTGGACAAGGCAAGGGCGGATGCAGAGCGACTCTTGCAGGAATCACGGGCTAAAGGCTATCAGGATGGCAAGGAGGAGGGCGCAAAGGAATCCATGGTTCAGGCAACTGAGGCGGCGAGGCAAGATGTCGCAAATGCAGTGAGCGCTCTTAAGAACATGACCGAGAAGGTCGATTCGCTTCGGCATAGTCTTTTTCACGACAACGAGAAAGAACTGCTTGGCCTTGTGATGGGTGTTACAAGACTTGTTCTCAATCGGGAACTAAGCACGGACAAAAGACTTGTGCTGGAGCAGATACGACGTGCGGCTAAGATCGTCGGAGAGGCTGACGAGGTCCTAGTGAAGCTAAATCCACTAGATCAGAAGATAGCGAAGGAACATGTTGATGAGCTCGTTCCCGAGGGCAGATCAATGAGATTCAAGATCGTCACCGACAAAAACGTGGAGGTCGGTGGATGCATCATAGAATGCGACAGAGGAACCGTCGATGCCCGCATCTCCACCCAGATGAAACGGATAGAAAGCGCATTTAATGAGGCGATAGTAGCTGGGAACTCCACATCAGCGGAATCTGAACCGGTTCAGCAGGCGCAGAAGGAGGCAGGCGATGCTTAATTCGCAGCAGTTGCTCTCGAACGCCTGCCGCAAGGGGACTATAGAAGTATCCGGCACTATCAAGAAGGTCGTTGGCCTCATAATTGAGTCCCATGGCCCTCCAGCCGCTGTAGGCGATTTATGCGTCATTCGAACTGGTGGTAGCGATGTTATGACTGAGGTCGTGGGGCTTAGGGAAAACAGAGTCCTTTCTATGGCCCTTGGGGATATGCACGGAATAAAGACCGGCGCCAGAATCGAGCTGCTTGGCCAGCGGGCGGGTGTTCCCGTAGGATTTGGGCTGCTGGGTCGAACCCTGAATGGCAAATGTGAGCCGATTGATGATAAGGGACCTCTGACTGGCGCAGAGGACAGAGTCCCATTACGCCGCGAGGGATTAGAGCCTCTCAAGCGGGGCCACATAGACGCTCCAATCGCAACTGGAATAAGGTCCATAGACGGGCTGGTTACGGTCGGCAAGGGCCAGCGGATGGGGATATTCTCCGGAAGCGGAGTGGGTAAAAGCGTACTACTCGGAATGATAGCCCGAAACACAAGTGCCGATGTGAATGTCATCGCGCTTGTGGGTGAGCGCGGTCGAGAGGTGAGGGAGTTCTTGGACCGAGACCTGGGCGAAGAGGGTATGAAGCGTTCCGTGGTATTCGTCTCAACCTCAGATACTCCGGCGCCTCTTAAAATGAGAGCGGCGTATGCTGCGACTAGCGTGGCGGAGTTTTTCCGTGACATTGGCCTGGACGTGATGCTTATGATGGATTCTGTGACGCGCCTCGCGATGGCCCAACGGGAGATCGGCCTATCAGCGGGGGAACCTCCCTCTACTCGAGGCTATCCTCCATCGGTCTTTGGAATGCTTCCCCAATTGCTTGAGCGGGCCGGCAAGAGGGATGGCAAGGGCAGCATTACTGGGTTATACACGGTTCTAGTTGAGGGCGACGATTTGGATGAGCCGGTCTCAGACCATTGTCGATCGATTCTTGATGGCCACGTGGTGCTGAGGCGCGAATTGGCCAATCGAGGCCATTATCCCGCTGTAGATATTCTCCCATCAAGAAGCAGAGTGGCAAGCAGTGTGACCTCAAAGGACCACCAGGCAGCCGCATCCGCATTCAGACGGATCATTTCGATTCATAGAGAGAACGAGGATTTGATAAATATTGGCGCCTATAAGAAGGGCAGCAATAAAGAAATAGATTATGCAATAGGCAAAATAGGCAATCTCAACAAGTTTCTCTGTCAGCAGGCCGGCGACAAAGCCGAGTTCAAAAAGACTGTAGAGTCGCTGCGACTTCTGGTAGCTGACGCGCCGGATGCATAGGAGGATTCATGGATGAAGGCATTTAGGTTCAGAATGGAGAAGGTGCTTCAATTGCGGCGGCAGATCGAGGATGAGAAGAAACGCGAGCTTAGCATATTGCTGTTTGATCTGAGGCAGCAGGAAGCGAGGCTGCACTCTCTTGAGCGGGAGCTTGAAGAGTGTAAGGCAGACCTTATGAGTGACCTTCAGGAGCGTGAGATTTCGGTTCCTCGGCTGATGGTTTTTGCGGCCTACATGGAGAGAAGGACGCTTGACATCAAGTCCCAGCAAGAGCGAATACTTGAGCTTCATAAGACGATTGAGGCGAAGAGGAAAGAGCTGATGGAAGCGATGCAAAACCGCATGTCGATGGAGCGAGTTAGGGCACAACGACAGGCGGAATACCGTGCGGATGCTCTTCGCGAGGAGATAAACTTCTTGGATGAGGTTGGCGGATTTCAGCAAGTTCATGCAGTTTAGCAATAGATTGTCGAGGTCAGAGCAATGAGAAGATTGATAAGACTCTTCACATATTCAAGTAATCAGCGTGGCCAGGTGTTTTGGACGGGGCTCTCCGTCTGCGCGCTGCTTGTTCTTCTGCTGGTTTCGTTTCAGAACGTTAGCGTTTGCAGTGGACAGGAAGGGCTGAAGAAATGGCTTCCGAAAATGCCCAATCTGAATAAGATACAATATACTACTGACAAGAGAGTCGTTAAATCGATGCTGGCCTCATTGAAGCTTCGCGAAGAGGAGCTTAACAGGAAAGAACAGGAGATTGCAGAATCCCAGAAGTCGCTTGATCACCTCAAGGCCCTGCTCAAGGAGCGGATGGCGGAAATCGAGAAAGTGCGAAAAGACGCGGAAGCGATGATAGCAAAGGCCGAGGCGAAGAAGGACATGCGGATAGACAATCTAGTCTCCGTCTGCGGGACAATGACATCAGAGAACGCGGCAGCCATGTTCCTTGAGCTATTCAAGAAGGACCGCGAGCTCTTGACGACAGTCTTCGCCGGCCTAAACAAGAAAAGGACCGCAGCAATTCTCAACGAGATAACGGTAGTTTCCCCAAGCGTGGCGGCGGATATTTCACTCAGTGTGGGAAGACTCAGATAGAATGAACAAGAACGTGCCGATTGGCAAAATAGTCCAGAAGGTCGAGTCAAAGGGCCAAAAGTCCGCCAAGGCAAAGCGCGGCAAGAGCGCAAGCCCGGGCGCGCGCATCTCATTCGACGCGGCGCTTAGGACCCAAATTCTGAAGCTCGGACTAAAGATGACAGCAAAAGGGCAGCCATCCAACTGCATAAAAGGCGCCTCGTCTTCCTCAAGGGGAAAAGCCCCTGCGGTGATAGGCGGAGCATCACAGCAGAAGAGGCACTCGCCTATTGCCCTAGACCTTCCACTCGAGCACGCTGCAAATGAACAGTTGATAGACATGAGTCAGAAAAATGAGGCGATTACCAAGAGGAGAAACGCCTCCCGCCGAGATGCCGAGCTCATCCGAGCCCACTCGGACAAGTCCCAGCCAGGCGTGATAGCGGAAGACAAGGCCGCGGAGCACAGCGGCTCGAACTCGCGCCTCAAGCTACGCTTGAGATTGATCAAGGGGCGAAGTCGCTTAACTTCCGCGATTCGGTTGACTGGTAAGCGAGTATCAATAGATAAGCTCACCGGGCGAGGTCGCGCCGCAGGTGGCCGGAGAGCTCTTGCGGCATCCGAGATTCGCTCAAGAAGCGGTCGGACA
>JAGHCW010000124.1 GCA_021160245.1 bacterium
ATCTATCTGAAGAGATACGGGCCTCTTGTTCAATAGGTCCTCATAGACGCGAGCCTGCTCGCCGGAAAGCGCTTTCTTGGCCGCCGGCAACATCGCCCCGAGCCTCGGCCCAACCTGCCGCAGGTTAAACCTCACAGAGGGCTCCGCAATGCCGTCTAGCGAGGTGACAACATCCACGCTTTTGACGTTCAGCTCCTCAAGCAGGTCTCCCATGAAGCGATGCAGGCTGTCCTTCTGCTCCGGAGCCTCCAGCCTAACGAGAAGCCGGCCAAGTGGCTGTCGAACCTTGATCCCGGCCTTGTTTCGAGCCGCGAGGCCGAGGCTTACGACTCGCTTCGCTAGTGCCACGCTCTCCTCGAGCTCCTGGTCGATCAAACTCTCATCCACGGTCGGGAAATCGCAGAGATGAACGCTCTCGGGGCCATCGGGATGAACGCTTACTACAAGCTTGTGGTACATCTCCTCAGCCATGAACGGAATGATCGGCGCGACGATCTTCGCTATGTTCACTAGCACGGTGTACAACGTCTGATAGGCCGCCTGCTTGTCCTCGTCCGAGCTTGCGCGCCAGAAACGCCGCCGATTGCGCCGGATATACCAATTAGACAGGTCATCAAAGAACGCCTCGACGTGTTTGATAACGCGCATCGCGCTGTATTCTTCATATTCCCGCGTAACGTTCCCGATGACGGTGTGAAGCCGCGACAGAATCCATCGGTCAAGCTCGGTCAGTCCGTCAGTCGAGTCGCCATCCAGCACAACGCTCGGCTGGTCGAGGCTCGCATACGTCAAAAAGAAAGTATAGGCGTTCCAAAATGTCAGCAGCTTGCGCTTGATCTGCCTCGCCGGCCCATATCCAAAATTGAGGTTAAAAGCGTTGTTGTGCGACGAGAAGAGCCAACGCATGATGTCCGCGCCCATCTTCTCGACCGCATCGTCAAACCATATAACGTTGTGACTGCTCTTGTGCATCGAATCGCCGTGCTCATCAGCGACTTTCTCGTAGATCAGGACCTTCTGATACGGCGCCCGACCCTCCAATGTTACGCTCATAAACATCATGGAGTAAAACCACAGGCGTATCTGCTCCCGCATCTCCGAGATAAATTCGGCCGGGAACCACCTCTCCCAGTATTCGCGGTCCTCGTTGTATTTGAGCGTGGAATAGGGAACGATGCCGGCGTCGAGCCAACAGTCCCCAACATCCTCCGTTCTTATCGCCTCGCCGCCGCATTCTTCGCACTTGATTCTGACTTTATCGATCCAGGGCCGATGTAGCTCGGGAAGGTCATCAACCGAAAGAGACGCGCGCTCCGCCAACTCCTCACGGGAGCCGACGATCGTTATGTGCCCACAGCTTTCGCAGTAGTAGAACGGCAGAGGAAGGCCCCAGAACCGGCGCCTCGAGATGCACCAATCCTGCATGTTGTTCAGCCAGTCCTCCATCCGCTTGCCCATGTAGTCCGGCATCCAGGTTACTTTGCGCGACGCCTCAATCAACGGCTCCCTCAACTGACCGCATTTGATGAACCACTCGTCCACGAGGCGGAAAATGAGCTCGTCGTTGCATCGCCAGCAGACGGGGTATCTATGCACGAGCGTCTTAACCTCGAAGAGATAGCCCTTCTCTCGAAGAGACTGATAGACGAGGCGGGCAACCTCAGTTACGAGCTTGCCGGAGAACTCGCCAAAATCGTTAGTATAACGGCAGGTGTCGTCCACAGGATTTACGATGCCGATGCCCTCACGCTTATGTATCTCAAAGTCATCGGCGCCGCAGCCGGGAGCCACATGGAGCACTCCCGTGCCCTCCGTCTCGCCGACCATCTCGGCGCAGATAACCCTGTGGTCAATCTCCCTCTGCGCCGGTAGCTCCTCAAATGGACTGCGGTACTTCAGCCCCTTGAACTCCTTCCCGATGTGCTCGGAAATGACGCGGGCGCCGGGCAAAACGCTCTCAAGCGTTCCCTTTGATAGAATGAGGGTCTTGCCGTCGTGCTCTGCCTTCACGTAAATCAGGTCCGGGTTCACAGCCAGGGCGGTGTTCGCGGCGAGCGTCCAGGGGGTAGTTGTCCAAACCATGAAGTACTCGTTATCACGCCCGACAATGGGAAGCTGCAGAAAGACCGATGGATGCTGAATCTCACGATACGAGTCGGCCATCTCGTGCTGCGAGAGCGAGGTTCCGCATCTTAGACACCACGGCATGATGTGCCGCCCGCGATAGAGCCAACCGTTCTCATAACAGCGCTTGATGAACATCCAGATATACTCGATGTTCGTGTCTGTCATCGTGTAGTAGCTGTTGTCCCAGTCCATCCACTGCCCGAGTCGCCTCGACTGCGCGCTGATTACAGAGGCGTATTTCAGCACACGCTCCTTGCACTTTTGGGAGAACTTATCCAGCCCATACTCCCGGATGTCGGCCTTGCAGTTTAGGCCCAGGTATTTTTCCACCTCGACCTCAACCCAAAGCCCCTGACAGTCGAAGCCGTTCTGGTAGCGCTGGTGGAATCCCTGCATCGACTTGTAGCGAACGAATATGTCCTTATAGGTACGGCCCCAAGCGTGGTGGACGCCCATCTTATTGTTCGCCGTCATCGGCCCGTCGATGAACGAGAAGACCTTGCCGTCTTGGTTCTTCTGCACAAGTTGCTGGAAGGTTTTGTGCTCCTCCCAGAACTTCAAAATCCTAAGCTCGAGCTCCTGCTGATCGTAGTTGGACACCACCTTCTCAAACATCAATTCTCTCCTAGAATGCTAATATAAGCTCGCAGCCTCTGCCGCCCAAAACTCCAAACCGCGACATCTTAGGCTTCAGAGACTATAAGTAATGCCACTGCGTATCGTCAAGAAAGCCTGCAGGGCAAAGCCACCTCATAAAACATGAACGAGAAGGTCAGCGGCGATGACAGATTTTCAAGAAGCCGCTCTGCGACCAGGGTTTTCGTAATTCTTGGGCCTGGTTGTTTGGGTCATTGGTGATGTGGCCTTTTCTGGTTCAGGGATACAGGAAGAACGCTTTTAACTGAGCGGGTCCGGAGACGAATACCAAAACTCCCCTCCTCCGCAGAAATAGCTTGACATCGCGTTCTTGAGGCACTAGATTATATGTACCCGAATTGCGGTGGAGAGTTGAGGTACCGGCATGTTCATCGTAGATGTTGCGCTAGTATTTTCGAATGCTACAAGATGTTGCGGGGGGGGGGTAGCGCAGTGCTATCTTTTCTTGTCCGGCATAGCCTCCTCCTTCGCACGAGCTGCGCAGCGCAAGCCGGCGACGGTGGACCCAACTGGACGAGGCCCCCGTGCGCGCACCACCATAAGTTCACCTTGGCTGGTCCCGTTTTGGAAAAAGCCGACCAAGAGGTTTTATCCCCTCGGCCGGCGAGGCAGAGCGCCCGAAGGCGCTCGCCAAACAGCCAATATCAACTATCGATAACAATGCAGAAAAAGATGAGGTAAGTCAAATGAATAAGAGATCTTTCGTGATAATGTCAATATCTATTGCTAGGCGCCGGAATCGTGGCCTATGTTTGGGCAAGCGGTTGTTGCCCGGGCGGAGGCCCTGGAGAGACTCCGTGCATATGCGATGGCCAGGCGATTCAGGTGGGCTCCAGCTGTAATTGGACGTTCAGTGTCCATCATAGTCGTGAGTGCGGCACAGACCACGACGTCTCTCTGAAGATCAGTACTGGTGGGAATCCCTACACATCGTTCTTGATGACACGAATGTCGTCTTCTCCATATCCTGTCTGCATGCTGTACCAGAAGACGTTGACGCTAAGCTCCAATACCACATACGACTATTACTTCGAGTGCCCCGATTGCGCTGAAACGTGCTGTGCGGGATACATCAACACAGGGAGTTGCGGCGACTAACACAACCAACGAGGGCGGACTTGACCCGGTCGGGTCCCTCCCCTCTCTACACAATGAAAGGAGATGTGAACTGATCATGAGAATGATTGTGCTTTTTGTAGCTATGGCGTTTCTAGTGTGCTCCTGCGCTTGGGCACAGGATTTCACTCATTATTATAACCGCTTTAGCGGCGGCGGTCAGGCGGTCGTGGATTCGCACGGCGCCGTTTGGTATCAGCTCGGGTCGCAGATGATAGGATTCGATCCGGCGGCGGATATGACAACGGTGTTGCGGTTGCCCTTTTCGGGCGATGCGAGCATTGCACTTGGTGCTGAAGATGCTGTCTGGGTGTATTACAGTAACATCTGGCGAATTCGTGACGGACAGATGCAGGTGTTCATGCTCCCGACCGGCACCGGCAAGGCGCTTGCCACTTCCCCGGATGGAACAGTTTGGGTCGGCAAGTTGAAGACTCAGACTCAAGAATATGTTCTGCTCCGATACGAGAATGGAGCTTGGGAGGAGGTGGATAACTACCCATCCTCGAGAACGCCGAGGGGAATGTGCTTCGAGCTGGACGGGACCGGTTGGTTCGGGCTAAAGGAAGGCCTGGCCAAGTACGATCAGGGAGAATGGACGGTTTTTGATTACGACTTGTCCGATTTGAGCGATATGATCGTGTCCTCGCAAGGCGAGGTTTGGGTAAGCCAGGGCTGGAGACAACATATTCAGGTCTTTGAGGATGGCGAGTTCATTCGCGAATATAAGATGTCCGACGGTCTTGCCGGGGCATACCCTGGACCCATGGCCGAAGATACAGCCGGCAACATCTGGGTCGTGGACTCCCCCATTTCCCGTGGCGCCGGTGTCTCGATGTTTGATGGCGAGTCGTGGCATGCCTACAATACACTGAACAGCGGTCTGCCGTCCAACGTAGTCTCCGACGTGGCAGCTTCGCCCGACGGGGCCGTGTACTTCACAACCGCGTGCGGGCTTGCCCGCCACAAGAATGGCCTTTGGAACACATTTAGCGGTGGCGATAACTGCATCGTGAACAATGACGTGTGGTCCGTCGCTGTAAATGCCCTGGGCCGGGCGTTCTATGGGACCTGCTATGACCAGATTGGCTACTACGACGGTGCAAGTTGGAGTCAACTTAACAACCCGGCCGGCGGGCTGTCCACGATCTGCGACATCTGTTTCGGTGCCGATGAGTCAGTGTGGATTGCGTCCAACAATGACCTCAGAGTCTGGCATGGTTCGATGATCAGCTACAGAAGGGCAGGGACGGGAGGTATCAACCTGGACAACACGAAGGCCGTCTGCCTCGATGATCGCGGTAGAATATGGGCCTGTTCAGGAGGTGATTACGGTGGCGTCGCCTGTTATGATTCAGGTTCCTGGATGTCCTGGGCGGTTGGGGACTTAGAGCCGGAGCCTCGCTGCATTGCTTGTGATGGGGACGGCAGGATATGGGTCGGCACGGAAAAGGGCATCGCGGTATTCCAAGACGAGACGTTGGTTGATTGGTACCCTGAGTATGGCTACACAAGCGCAATTGCCTGCGACCAGGACGGCTTTCTCTGGATAGGTTTCGATCGCAGTCGGATGGGCCTCCTCCAGTTTGACGGTGAGAATGAGCTGGCCTGGTACTCGATGGACGATGGCCTTCCGTCGAATTGGATCAAATGCCTCGAGTGCGACGCCGGGAACAACATCTGGGTGGGGACGGGCGATGGCCTCGCGAAATTCGACCGGACCGAGTGGACGATGTGGGACATCGACAACGGCATCCCGGTGAACGAGATACGAGACATCTCGACCGCGCCGAACGGCGATATCTGGTTTGCGACCCCAGCCGGCCTCTTGTGCCTCGAATCGG
>JAGHCW010000095.1 GCA_021160245.1 bacterium
ATGAACCACCGCAAACCAATACCTCGATATTCATCAGGCCTTATTAGACAGCCTCTTCAACATGGTGACCTGAGGAGGCGGAGGCACCCCTCCATCCTTCTCGGAACCCTCATCTGAAGAGTGTATAGAAGGGCGTCGGTTGGCGCAAATCCCCCATCTGGAAGATGGGGTTATGAGAATAGGAACCTTTTGCATCGCCTCGACAGAAGTAGGGCGATGAGGAGGCCTAGGCCGGAGAGCTCCTTCCTCCGAATCACTCCCCCCCCTCCTTGACATCGAAGAGCTCGGCGCATACTTTCAGAACCTAGATTGAGAAGGAATCATCAACTCATCTGCGGTGATTTGTGAACAAGCGCAGTTTGTTTCAGCGACTTCTGGAGCGCATGGCGATTGAGCCACGTTTGAGGATGACAAGCGTCTCGCAACTAGTGCGGTCTCCGGTCGAGGTGTCGCAGGAGCTCACAAACCACTGCAATCTCAACTGTGTGATGTGCTTTCGCGAGAGTATGACTCGCGAAAAGGGGCTTATGGACTTCGACCTAGCGAAGCGCGCTATTGACGGCCTCAAGGCTTTTCCAAAGGCACTGTTTTTGCCGCAGGGGTTCGGCGAATCGCTCATGTATCCGGACTTCGTTGATGTCTTGCGCTATGCTAGAAGTGTTCTCCCCAACACGATCGCGATGATCACCAATGGGACGCTGCTTACGCCTGAGATATCTAGCCAGATTGTCCAAGAATCGCTAGCAGACGTTATTGTCTTCAGCGTCGAGTCAGCAGACAAGGGGCAATACGAGCAGATACGCAGAGGGGGCGATTTCGAGAGTCTGGTTGCGAATATCACAAGTCTATTTGAAATACGGCGCTCGCTTGGCGTGGTGAAACCTCGCATCTGCATTCGAGGCGTTGCTGCGGATGATGGCAGTTCAACGGTCGAATCACTTCAGGGCCTTTGGGGAGAGTTCCTCTCGTCCGGCGATCAGATCGCGGTAAACGAGTTTCGCAGCTGGGGCGGTATAGCCGATCAGGACAGCCTCGGGGCAGAGACGAAGCGGAAAACCGGCCGCATAAGACGGCTCGCTTGTCGGCAGCTCTTCAGGACATTTATGATAGGCTTCAACGGGGACGTAACGCCCTGTTGCTACGATTTTGACTTCTCGCTTCGGATTGGCAACATAACCGAATCGAGTTTCAAGTCGCTCTGGATGGGCAGCGAGCTTGCCCGACTACGAGACCTTCATCTCCGAGGACGGTTCGCGGAGATTCCACTGTGCTCCCAGTGCAAGGATTGGGAGTAGTCCAGCCACTCGACGTGACGCCGCTCTTCCGGATATGAATCTTGACCTGAGATTACTTGCAGCCTGATGTTACCCCCTCAATATGCAATCGTTGAACTGACGTATTCCGACGGGTATGATTGATTCGGATTTTGGTACTTCTTATTTTCGTCATTTCTCGCTTGTTTTGAGGGGAGCAAGAATTGAGTACGAACGCCGAGAATATTTGGAAGGCTCTGTTGGCCAGAGATGTCATGACAAACAATGTCGTCACGGTCTCTGCCTCAACAACAATCAAGGCTCTGCGGAGGATTCTTGCGGAACACAACATCACTGGGGCGCCAGTGGTTGACGACGAGAATCGCATAGTTGGGATCGTCTCTGAAACGGATATCATGCAGGCCTATGTCTCATCACTGCTCGGGAATGAAGCTCATAACGACATTTACGACCTCTTCAGTCCAACTCCGGAGTTGAGCTACGATGTGGCGAGTATTAGGGCGCCTCAATGGGTTGAGGAGATAATGACGAGGCGCGTGGTTGTGGCAAGCGAGGAGACCACAGCGCTTAAGCTTTGCGCTATGATGTCCGAGAGAGGTATTCATCGTGTTCTAATTGCTCGCGACGGCGAATTGGTTGGGCTGGTGGCAGCGCTTGATCTGCTCGCGGCCTTTGCGGAGGTTGCTGGTTCTCTTGCTCCAAATGGCGCTTAAAACAGTCTCCTTCGCCTGTTCATTGCCAGGACTTTTGGGCTTGCTTTCTCTGTCTTGACTGAGTATATTTATAGCTATTGGAGATTATCTTTGTGCTGTTTACAGCTAGGTTCTTGTGGCCTCACTCAAATTGCATTGAGCCAGCTTGAAAAAACTGTTGACAGTGGCGATATTGATGCATTATCTTTCTGAGAGTTAATGGGAATGTGCTGGTTCTTTATTGTTCCTGATGCTGGGCCTAACGCAGTTGAGGGGTCGAAAGTAGCAGTGAATCGCAATTTTGAGAACTTTAAGGAGGGCTCTATGAGAAGAGCAACTGTTGTTCTGGTTGCCTGTGTTGCGGTGTTGGCAGTGGCGCTGATCAGCGGGTCAGTTTCTGCAAAGAGCGTTTTTGATCTTACCGGGCCACGTTCGTCAGCGGCCATGACGAGGGTTGAAAGTAGCCCTCTCGCGGTTGCCGAGAGTGGCGTAGATGTTGAGCTAAAGCACGCTGGCCGCTATCCGGTAGAGTGCATTTGGGGCTCAACTTATAGCAACGTAAGCAACAATACCGGCCAAGTGAACTCGATTCCCGAGGAGGGCGAAGGCAATCTGCCTGTCACGGATCAACAATATGACCCGAATCCGGCAACAATCGATTGGCCCTTTAGCCTTGATGGTACGGGCTGGATTGATGTTGATCAGGGCAGAAGCGATGGCCAGGAGATCCTTCTAGAGGGTTATGAGCCTAACGACCGCTATACGGCCAAGATTTGGGCGATGAACAACGAGGACTATTTGCTCATAGCGTTCGAGACAGACATGGCTACCCCGGTTACGGGTTCCGAGGCCAGCAGCTCCCTTACATTCTATTTTGATCCTGACCACTATACCGATCCCGGCCAAGCCCACTTCATCACGGGCAATGCGTTCATGGCTTCTTTTTTGATTAACGAGAATGGAACGGTAACGTTGGATAGAAGTGGTTGGGTGATTGATTGGGATGGTCCTGACGGTCCCAACGGTAACGTGGGCACCTGGGACAAGAACGACACGCCGGACCCCTGGCCAGATGCAGTTTACGCCGGGAACATAGCAGCCTCGGCCGGCTTTGCGCCTAATATGGGGATTGAGGGTGACGCCAGGAAGACCGGACGTTGGCATTTCCAGATGAGAATTCCGATCAGCTATCTCGGTTGCCACACAAGCCTCGGTTCCAAGCTGGGGATGTCGATTTGCTTCAAGGATAACGAGGATGGTAATGGCGTCCTTGATGAGACCGGAGCGGGCAGCGAGGAGCTCTGGTGGCCCCAAGATGTAGAGGATTATGGCGATTGCCAAGAGCAGGGCTGGGACGTTACAGACGCTCTCTATATGGGCAATCTCAATCTTAGCTATCGCGGAACCGGAAGCATCTGCGTGGGCGATAGGCTTTGGGGCGTCTATTTCGACCTGACTGAGCTGGATGAGACGACTTGGCTTGTCCTGAAGAACCCCCACGGCGATTACGGGGAATTTGAGCGAACTGCCATTCGCTTCTACGAGTCAGATTATAGCGTTGCGCGCACAGGCTCAGACTATGACGCTGAGGTCAGCTATGGCGGAAGTGTTGCAGGGCTGCAGATAGCAAGCGCCAGCATGTGTATCGACATCCCTGCGCATGGCGTTTACGTCCTTAACCTGCGAGATGTCGTCGATCGAGATACTCGCGATCCGGGCGTTCTCATAGGTAAGATCGGGGCGATTGAAATATCAAATCCGGGCCTTACTGGATATGTTAGCCATCTGAAGGGAATCACAACAGGAATCCACGCCAATAGCGTTAACCTGCTCCCCAACTCACCGAGTGTTAGCGAATATAGCAGCAGATGGCCAGACATGACTCCAACGGCTGATGGTGTATCGCTGATCAATAGTTACTACACTGTTGCTCAGCAGGATAATTACAGCACGAAGATCGCTCTCTTCAACCCATCCTGCTGTTATAGCGCTGTTGTCACGCTGAACGTTTTTGAGTGGCCTGGGACGGCGGATCAGCTCCTTTTGGATTCGAATAATAGGATTGCGGCTATCGACCCCACAAGCGGCTATCAGGATATCGTGGAGCTGCTTCCCCATCAGGTGCTTTTGATGGACGTGGGCACACTAATCGCCGGTGACATAATCGCCAACCCGCTCTACCGTCGAGGCAGCGTCGAGGTTGTTGTCAATGACGGCGACGACCAGGGCCTTGCTGTGGAAAACGAGATACTCATCGGAACTACATGGCGATATTCCACCAATCAGGCCTATGCAGACGCTATGAGAGTCTATTACATCGGTAATGGCGAGGGTGGGGGCTGAGAGACCTCAGCCACAATGATTGAACGGAGAACTCGCAGCACGGCGCCGCGACCTCCGCTCGCAAGATTAGAACGTGAATAAAACTAACACGGTGAAGCACCTCGCAAATGCGAGGTGCTTCTCTATTTTTACCACTTCCGACCTTAGGCGCCCTCCCTACAAGCAGCTACCACCGAACTGCGGCCTATCCGCGCCGTGTTTCAACACACCTGTTTTGCGCCTTGTCGAAACGGCTGAGAGTGAGATAATTTGGTCCTGAATAATGAACTCCATGGATTTCCAAGCGAATCACTAGAGAGCGGGAGAAATGTGATGAATGCGAAGCGTCTGGCCATGATTCTACTGCTACTATCTTGCCTGTTTGCTGGATTTGCGGAGGGCGATGCTGACTGGGCGCGTCGTCCTGTGACGGGCGTGGTTGCACTCAAAGGCGATGACAGCATTCGGCCGATGACAGTCTTAGAAGGCCTTCCAGTTAAGGGCGAGCGGGGGCGCCTGTCATATCCCTTGCGGGGTGATCTCAACCTGCGGGACAGTGGCCCTGGCTGGGAGCGGCCCCGGGCGCAATCTGCTAACGGGAGTTTGTCACTCGCCACGAATGCACTGAGGGTGTCTGAGGTTTGCGCCGAGGCGATTGAAGTCGCGCCGGTTTGGATTCAACAGAGCCTTGAGGACGCGTTTGCGCGGATCGGCAGCCACTCGGACGACTATGCGAACTTGTTGCTCGGAGTTGAGGACCCGAGGCTGATCGATGAGGTGGCATTCCAGATCGCTCATGTAGCCCCGATGGAGCTGCGGCGACTGGCGATTCAGTCAGACGAGCAACTCCTTATTCTGAATGCCGGGAAGCTATATGCCCACGATGAGTTTCTCCATTATGTGCGCCTCGTTGAACACGGCGAGCAGGTTCCGGGGGGCGATTTCTGGACAACGATCGCCTACATGGTGGAGGACTCGGGTGAGCAGATCGAGAAGGAACTGCCAATGGACTACTATTATTGGTATATAGTCCATCCGAAGATAAACCTCGAGTACGTCAAAATGAACGATGAGCCTAGCGCCAATCAATCGACGTACGGATACTTCTGGCGCGAGTTTCTGTTTGATGATCCGTCCGATGAGAACTCGTACGTCCGGCACTATTTCGAGAGCGTTCCGAATGAGGTGGCCCAATCGGAGCTCGAGGCGCTGGCCGCCTATTCAGTTGGACACATTACCAGTAGATCGGGCGACATTTTCCCAGTCATTTACGATGAGAACGGCGGCGGCGTTCTGCTTGGCGAGATGCGCGAGGACGCCGGCGAGATTATTGTGACGAGTATCAGGCTTGAGCAGGCCTATGAGGATGGCGTCTCCAGTCTCTTGGAAAACGTAGTGCTATATGGCAATTCGGCCCAGCTCCTTCCCAAGAGCGAAAAAGTGCTGGTCATCAAGGATCGAGGCTCGAGCGTCATTGAGAGCATTTTGGATGATGAGGGCTACACTTATAGAGTGATCGCCGCAGACAGGATCGGGAGATTCTCCCTTTCGGATTACGGCAAGATAATCGTCGCCTCGGACCAGCCAAAGGAGCTTTACGAGACCCTAGTTGAGAACAAGAGCTGGTTTACGGATTGGATCAACGGCGATGGTTTTTATGGCAACGTATTTGAGTTTCACGGCGCCTGCGAGACGGAGGACAGTTGGCATGGGCTCTCAATTCCCGGATTCCTTCAGTGCGGCGATCTGAACGAGGCTGAGATTGGAACGCTTAGGTTTGGGGGTTATCCGCTCCTTTCTGATGTAATGTCAAACCCGGAGATACTCTGGAAGGGCAAGGCGCGAAGCACGGGCGGTCGGAGGCCGTTTCATGACGGCGAGAGCGCGCTTATTGCTCTTGGAAAGTGGGTCAATAAGGTCGTTCCGGTGCTTGCGAGAGACGCGGTCAGAAGAGGTGTTCAGGCTAACCAGATAGCCGTTGAGCACAACGGCAACTGCGGCGAGAACCAGGACATCCTCGGGGCAGCGGCGCGGACTTGCCTCATACCAATCAGTAGCATCGATCTGCACGCGGAGGACCACGTTTGGAATGAGATATACGATGACGGCTGGCACTTCTATGAGACCTGGAGGGGCGGCGTGCAGACCACAGTTGGGGGTGTCGGGACCGGCGTCAAGGACACCGATAATGGGGGTCATTATCGATTTTCGGGGACGTTCAGGTGGCGGAATGACGGGGTGATAGAGGTGATCACCGATCGCTACAGCGAGACCTGCGAGCTTGAGGCGATTGTCCGTGATGCAAACGAGGTGCCCGTTGACGGCGCCTGCGTTGAGGTCTGGACGGATTATGTCCACGGCGACTACGCGCGTTGTGCCTGGGGCTATACCGACGAGAGCGGAGTTGTCAGAATGAAACTTGGTAATTCAAGGAGCCTATATGCAAGGGTTGAGTCCCCACTTGGGAATTACCCGGCCGGCGTGAATGATATAGAGAAATTCGTGAGCGGCTCGATGGCGGACAGGACGTATACTTGGGAAGTCTCCGTTCCGGGCATTATGCCTCAACTTGATCTCAACTTGGTCTCGCCGCCGCCTGTCGCAGATGGCGCAGCGCGACTGGTCATATCCTACGAGGCGCCGTATCGGACTCTTTATTGCGAGAATCAGATTGACCGCAATGTTGGGGCGCAGAAGTTGAGTCCCGGGCACATCGACTTCTTTGTATGCGACGCCGAGAACCTCGAGAACCTCGAGAGCGGCGAGACGGTCAATGCCTTCGACGTCATGCGGGACAGCGATGGGGGGACGCTTGAATTCGATGTTGATCCAGAACGCGAGTATTACATGGTGTTCTCCAATAGGGAGTCGCAGAACCTCAACATGGCGCTCTATTATAGCGTTGATGTCCTGACGTCTGATGGTGAAGTGCAGGATAGCTTGTCGAATTGGGTGAAAGTCCCGGCCGGTGAGGACCACATTGTGAAGTTCGCGCAGGCATCAAACAGCGCGCCGGTCATTGTCGAGGCGGGTTTCTTGGATACTGCGATAACTTCGGTTGGAGGTGGCACGCTGCGGGCCGTAGCTTACGTAACAGACGCGAATGGTCTTTCTGATATTGACCGCGTTGAGGTCCTCTATCAAGGGGCGCCCACCGGGTTTTTACTCGTTGATGATGGAACGGGCGGCGATGGCGTGGCGGCGGATTCGCTATTCACGCTTGAGACGAGCATCTGGCCCGGTCTTCCGGCGGGGCAGCATATAGTCGAGATAGCGGCGACCGACAGCGCAGGGCTCGAGAGTGTCCACTGGCCTTATGTCGAGGTCAAGGAGGGTTTAGCCACGCCCTCTCATTCGCTGATTCACAAGGATCACGGCCTCATCATAAAGGAGGCTCGCGCAAAAGTGAGCGAGGCGCTATTTGCCAATTCTGCCGGTCTAAGGCTCTTGAATGGCGCCTCACCGATCATCATGGCGGGTGGCTTTGGATACACGGCCCTTTCCACAGATGCCGGCGGCGAGCTGACTATGCTTGCTCACATAGATTTTGCTGGCCAGAATACACTTAGCGTGGAGAGTTTCTTGCAGGGAGGAGCTCTTGGCATGTTTCTGCGGGATGATGGCGATGACGGCGACGCGGCGGCGGGAGACGGTCAATTCACGTTCCAAACGGCGATTACCCCTGGCCTTGTGCCCGGGCGATATCTGATTGAGATAGTGGCCGAATCGACGGGCGGCGAACGGAGTCGGACGTATCCATATCTGACTGTGTCGGAGTAGCCTCAACAAGGGGCTTCGGATCGGCGTCTAGCCTGCGCGAGAAGTTAGTCCGGCGGAGTGATGCGATCTTTGTCTCCGCTATTTCTGCTGCAAGCGGGCGTGTCCTGGAATGAGTTATCGTGTAACGTATGTTGTGCTATATATAGAGGTATCTTTTGATGATGTTGCATTATATAGAGGTGGACCACTCTTGAACTTGCGATTGAGCTCTTGATGAACGGACTGAGCCTCGCCTCGATGGCCGCCCGACGCAAGTTCCTTCTCGGACTTTGCCTGATTCTCTGCATCGCTTGGAGCGATAATAGCTTTGCGGCTAAGGTCTCCGGTGACGGCCGCGTTGCTGCCCGCATTCGCAAGGGCAAGTACATTTACGTTGAGCACCGGATAAGGCGAGGCGATAGCTACATAATAATCTGCAAGCGTTGGACCGGTTCGACAAAGCGTTGGCGCGAGATAAGGAAGATCAACGGGAATAAGAGGCTGCTAGTCGGTGAGATTTGCAGGATTCCCTACTGGTTCTTGCTGGACAAGTACAAGCTTGGGGCCATTAGCTCGCTCTTTCCGAAGGATAGTTTTAAGAATGGCGCGTGGGAGCATCGAGTTACTTTTAGGGGCGAGACAGTCTCCTCGATAGCGTCGTGGTTCACAGGGACCGGGAAGAATGCCCAGAAGGTCATCGAGTTCAATCGCCTCAAGGGTGTGTTGAAGCGAGGAGGGAAGCTCAAGATACCCTCTTCGCTACTGCTGGCTGCTTTCATTCCTGAGAGGAGCAGTCCGGTGTCCCGAGCCAAATCTGACGTTGCCGAGCCCAAACCCGAAGCCGCCAAGAGCAAGCCAAAAGCCGCCAAGAGCAAGCCCGAATTGGCGAAAAGTAAGCCGGAAGTAGCGAAGAGCAGCAGACCGTCCGGCACAAAGAGCAGCGATGCTTCTCTTGCCCTCAAATACGATTCCAGAGGCGGATATGCGTCATACCGGTTGAAGAAGGGCGAGGCGATCTATACTAGTGTCGTCGTTCGCTTTACTGGGAAGATCAGCCACGACGACGTGATGGATGCAGTCCGGACGATCTGCGAGCGAAGTGGCATAAGAGACGTCAAGAATCTGCCGGTAGGCTTCGAGGTGAAGATACCCCATGAACTCCTGCTCGCCCGCTATTTGCCGAAGGAGGACAAGCGCCGGAAGGAATACGAGGAGAAGCTCAAGACGGTTTCCAAGTTCCGAAATGTCTCCCGGGCGCGCGATCTTGACGGGGTTCACGTGA
The DNA here is from genome assembly GCA_021160245.1 of bacterium. Lineage (GTDB taxonomy): Bacteria > B130-G9 > B130-G9 > B130-G9 > B130-G9 > JAGHCW01. The sequence goes on from JAGHCW010000095.1 coordinate 9,330, forward strand.
TACTCGACCCCGGTCACGGTGGCCGAGACCCCGGCGCGGTTGGCCGGTGGGGCATGCGCGAGGACGAATATGCCTATGATATTGTGTGTCGAATCAGGCGAATTCTGCTTTCGGAGACGAGAGCAAAGGTCCACATAACGACCAGGGACAGGAAAACTGGCTATTCCGTCCGGAATAAGAAGCAGCTTCGACCGGACGCCAATGAGGTCTTGCTGACGACTCCAAAATACGCCAACACAAACGCCAAAGTCTCTGCGAATTTGAGGTGTTTTCTCGCCGCATCAATCTACAAGAGCATCCCCCTGAGCGCGAGAAACAACAACCAGGTGGTTTTCACGAGTTTTCATGCGGATTCGCTTTACGCGGCTCTGAATGGCGCGACCATTTACGTCCCGGACGCCTACTTGTCACGAAGATCGCTCAATCGGACGGGTGGTATCTACGACAGGACTAGGGAAGTCCGCGCTTGCAGACCGATAAAGACGACGTACTCAAAGCGGATACGGTCGGAGGGCTATTCCAGGGATTTCGCCAAGGAACTGATTCGCGGCTTCAAGAAGCACAAGGTCGCCGTGCTGTCGTTCAATGCGATTCGAGACCACGTCACGAGGGGGAGGCGGGAATATGTGCCCGCGGTCATAAGATATAATCCCGTGCCCACGAAGCTGTTGCTTGAAGTCGGCAACCTTCAGAATCGCCGAGACTGCCGCCGCCTCATGAACTACACGTATAGAGAGGCCATTGCCCGGGCTTACGTTGACGCCTTGAAGCGATACTACAGCCGACGCAACGGGCAGATTGCCGGGAGCCGCTAGGCCCGGAAGAATGCAATGGATGGTCTCTTAAGCGTGGGCATTGAGGCTGGACATGCTAATGCCGCTGCGCCGTTAATAAATAAGCCGTGCACCCGCCGTTGACCAGCCACCCCCGCGGTACCGACTGCAGCCAGCTCCGGCCAGGCGACCCCACGGCACACGAGAGGGTCTGCTTACCGCTGCTTCCTTCCGGACCTGACGGGGTTCACAGATTCCCGTTGCGCGGGACCCGGCTTTCAACACCGCTTACAACGGCCAGCCGTAAGGTGAACAGGCCGTGGACGGGAATTCGACCCTGCTGTAGCGGATTGCAGGTACAGGGCACCGCTAGCTCCCCGTCTAGCACGGCTTCTTTCGTTCTGTCCTATCGCAAATAAGCGCTGCTTCCGCCGAGGTTGCTCAAGGCTCGGAACGTGCCCGGCTCAAACAGCATAATATAGAATGTGTTGTATCCTACGATGCAATGGTCTGATGTGTCAATTACTGTCAGCTCAAAGTCCTCAACCTCAAACCCGGACTCAAGCGTTATAGAAGAGGCCTTAAACTCCGAGCCCCAGTCGGGGTAGAACTTGAGATCGCCGCCTTTTGTGCAGAGCGCAACGGCAAAGAGAACCTCCTGCGACTCCCCGTCGTTTCTGCATGAGACGGAGATCGGAAGCGATGACCCCATGGGCTCTCGTCTCGGCACACTAAGCTCTACATGAAGAGATGTAACAGGCGGCGCAGCTGGGCCTCCGATCTTGAGCGACGGATCGCCAAATATGCAGAATTGCATGACGCTCTTCATGTCATAGACCGTTAGCCACCAGCTCTCGATGTAGTTCTCAATCGCCATCGTCAGCATTTCGCCGACCACCCGTTTGCCACCCTTGTGCGCCTCAAACAACAAGCGGTTGAGCTTGGCCGCATAAAAGAAGTTCCAAGTGTTACCATTGCCGGCCCCATAGGCCACGCGCGTCGCGCCAGCATAGGCTATGGCGCCGCCACCGGGGCAAAATATGAACTCCTCCGCAATGCTATCCACACACGGGAATTGTGGGTGCTCCCAACTCTCGTTGTCGAAGCCCGAGGTCTCACAAGCCGCCGCTGAGACAAAGGGGAGCATGGTCTCGTTTTCCAGGTCCTTGACCTGGTCTGCGAATAAGTATTGCCCCATCCCAAACGCCCATGCCTGGTAAACTCCGTGGCCGATATACGTTGCGAAGCCGCAGCCCTTATTGATATTTGCCAAAACCGCCGTTGCATTGAGCCTGGCGTTTCGGTCGTAAGTGTTAGTCCAGTAGAGCTTCGTCGAGTTGTAGCCAGTAAACGCGCTCTTGGAAAGCCCCTCGCACGCGCCCTCGCCCTCCGGGTCTGGGCCAGAAATCACCGATCCGCAAAGCACCGCGTCGCTAAAGCCCGGCGATGTTGTCGTGACGTTCAGTTCATAGTCGATCAGGTTGGCGATTGCAGTGTAAAGCTCAGTGCGGCTCTCAGCGGGAATCCTGCAGAAGAGGACGTCTGGCATCAGGTCAACATCGTCTTTATTGGGGGAGTAAGCGTCCGACTCACCATATAAGCCGTTCCCATTTGCGTCCCACGTGCAAAAGTCTCCGTTCTCATCAAAGAGATCAGCGTAATAGAGGTCCGCAGGCACAACATGACCGTCGGTTATGTTCGCATAATCATCGAAATCGTCCCAGACGTCCGCGTATCGCACTGGGAACTTGTTTGAATCCCCAACTCCAAGCACATATTTCGTGCCGAAATCGCGCACGTGGTCTGCAATGAAATGTTTGAGCTTCTCCGCGTCGTCGTTTCCGTACGGATTCGCAATCGCCTCCTCAAGCGCAACCAACCTAGTCCGCGTGCCGACGAGGTTCTTGTGAATCGCAAGCCCCTCAAGCAGGTCGGTGAACTCATCTGGGGCGATTATCAGTAGATCGCAACTGTCCTCGGGCTCATCGAGTGTGCCCCGGCTTCTGTCCAGAACATACGATATCTCAACTGTCGCCGAGGATAGAAACCGAGCTCTATTGTCGCTCGCGAGGCAACGCACCGGATAGACAGCCAGGGAGACGAACTTCTTAAATGACCAATCGTCGAGGTCTCTTCCACCTCGAACGGACATCCGCACCCACTCCTTCGGGAACCACTCGGTCCTGGCAAAGGCCGGGCTCGGCTCCGGGCAAAAATGTGTCGGCTCTGAGAGCGGTATTGGGCCTTGCGACACCTTGATTGGGGTGTCGAGCTGCATCTCTTTGAATACCGGATTGACCAGCTCCACCCGAAGGTCTCGCGATGCAATCGGCAGCTTATATGAGGCGGTGTAATATGGTAGCTCAGGCGCAAGATACTCGTTGATCTTCGCCGTGCATTCCGCAATCTCGATGCTGTTTTTGCCCTCTATTGTCGCAAGTCTTGGCTGGGCAAATGCCACCGGAATAGACAGGACTTCACGGGCTGTGTTGTCGCCATCGGCAGCATCTACTCCTGTTACGAATACTGCCGCCGACAGCGCCATAAAGGCGAATAGCGAAGCTAACGGTAGCAAAATCCTAATCTTGGTCATTGAAATCCTCCATGTTATCGTTGAATTTGGGCCGGAGCGCAAACTGTCATGCTATTTCCTCGAAAGAAGACGATTAATGATTTTCGCTGTAAAGTCCACAATTGCGATCAGCTTCGCGTATTGCATTCGCGTCGGCCCAATAATACCAACGGTTCCAAGCGCCCGTTCGCCGGTACCATAAGGTCTGGCCACCAAGGAGTAGTCGCTGAGCTCATCCAGATCAAACTCCTTGCCAATGAAGATCTTCGTGCCACCGGCCAGACATTCGTTGAGAATTGTCACTAGTCGTTTCTTCTCCTCAAGGGCCATAAAAAGGGCCCTTAAGCGCTCAATGTCGGAAGGGCTAGCAAGCTCCAGGATGTTCTGCTTTGCACCAACGAAGACTTCCGCCTCCGCCTCGCCATCAAAGACCTTCTCGGACACCATGAGCGCCAGGTCTTGGAGCTTGTCGAAGCGCCTGCGCTCATCCTCCATTTGCGACATGACCTGTTCTCTTATCTGCGCCAGAGACAATCCCCTAAATCGGTCGTTCACAAAGCGGGAGAGCTTGTCGAGCTGCTCCTGCGAAATGGCCTCGTCAAGAACCACGACTTTGTTTGTGACCATCCCGTTTTCGGTAACGATGACGGCGAGCATCCGGCGTCCACTGACATGGATAAAGTCGATGTGCTTGCACAGAGTCCCTGATAGATCGCATATCGATACGATTCCTGTGTGCCTCGTGAACGTTGAGAGCAGCTCGGACGTCTGCCTGAGCACGTCCTCGATCTCCGACGAGCCCGCCTCGTATTCCTCGGAGATAGACCTCTGCTCAGCCGGGCTTAGCTTGGCGCAGGACATCAGATAATCAACGAAGTACCTGTATCCCTTGTCGGTCGGGAGCCGGCCGCTTGAGATATGTGTCTGGCATATATAACCCTCGTCCTCAAGGTCCGCCATTATGTTGCGGATAGTCGCGGCGCTGAGCCCAAGCCCAGTGATTCTCGAGGCTGTACGCGAGCTCACCGGCTCACCGGTGTTGGCGTAGTGCGCAACTACGCTTCTTAACACTTCCTCTTTTCGAGCATCCAGGGTAATCAGGTTCACTTATGTCCTCGATCCTAACACAGTAACAACCGGGCGCCTTTTACACCAGTATAATATGAAGTATATACCGTATTCCGTCAAGATGAGACAGAATCCCCTCTAGCGTTTAACAACTAGGGCTTCGCTTTGTGTCCAATTTGGGCCTCTTCTTCTATCAGCTCTCGTCGCTGCCAGAACAGGATGCGATCTTGGATTGTAGGTTACTGATTCGGCTCATCTTGACCGCGTTTCAACGCGGTCATATAGAATGGCAGGCAAGAAAGCCCGCCACCCGCTTCAATCTCATTCTTCGGGATCAGCTTGACAGATGAACAGAATTCCACGATATTGAACTAGGACATTTCGTGAATTAGAATAACGGGACGATCTGAGGGATGGGAAAATGGCAAAGGGACTATTCAGAATACCGAGGTTCACGGGTCTGCTCAGGGGCGGGGCGTACAAGTTTGGCCGTCTGCTTGGTGATTTCCAGGCCTTGAGCAGCGGCAGCCCGAAAAGGGTCGGCAAGCGCGTCGGCAGACGGATAGTCGGCAAAGCCACTGGGAAGGGCCTGAGGAAGTTGTTCAAAGACTGAGGCTGCCTTAATGTCAAGCGTGGATGCTCAAGTTCAATGAAAATAAGCTGCGCCAATTGTGGGCATAGGTTTGACCCAGGTGGTGATGATCTTGCGTCGTGCCCATCTTGTGGGTGGCTGGTCGATACCCGACCGATCACGTATGAAACGGAGAAAAGGCTCTCTCCTGAGGAGCTTGAGGACGAGATATCGGGTGTTGGCGGGTATTCCTCGGGCAAAGGCCAGGCCGGTGAATCAACCGGCCCAGAAGCTAAGGATGAGGCAAGTGGCAGGCAAACAGAAGCGCAACACGAACGTTACGAGGTGGTAGTTTGGAAAGGAGTCAGATCACCGGCCGATGAACGCTCCCAAAGGTTTGACGGCTTGGGTGAGGCTAGAAAATGGCTGGAAGCATACCGAATCTCACTGAGTGATGAGATCGTATTAATGTTTGGCAGACGGGGTGGTCGATTTAGAGAGCGGCTCAGTTGCCTAGTTTTCGACACTATCCCCTGGCGGAAACAGCTGTTCACTGGGACAGTCAACGACGTCCTCCGTGAGATGGCACATATACCTGATGCTAAAGGGGAGCTGGGTCCGCGAGTGTACAACGCCAAGCATGCCTTGGCTTGGGCGGCTGTCGGGCTGGTGTTGATTTTTCTAGTTCCTTCGGCCCTGAAACTCGCTCAGCCTAGGATAGACGCAGTGTCTCCTACTTCTCTACCGCCAAAGGAGGAATTCATTAAGGCATTATGGTGCAGACTGCCCCATGGATTCTACAGGAGTTGTTTTGAAAGAGGCTCTCTTTCTATATCACACTATTCGTGTCGAAAAGTTTGTTTGTCCTTGCGATTCGACCGGGAAGTGTTCTTCAGGTGGGGGATTGCCAGACACATGGTGGAGTGCTCGATCGGGGCCCTGATGGAATTAGGCTGCGATCCATGTTCTAAGAGGGTCTGGATACACGCCAGTGCCTATGAGCCTGATTCGAGGGATAGCCCCACTGGACGAAAGTATGTGAAAATGGTTCTCTACTGCGAGTCCAGTTACAATCCAACCAAAGATGAAATCCAATGACGGGACACAAGCACAAAGAGCCCTCGCAACCCGACCACAAGACGCACGGATCCCTGAGTATTGGCGAGGGTGACCTGAAAGCGACATCGGGACAGCGCGTTTGCGAGATGTGTGCCCGTGAGCGCAAGCCAGACTACAGAAACGCGCCCATTTGGGCGTCCAAGCTCTGTTGGGAATGCTGGAACCCCAGTGAAAGGGGTCAGAGCGCCTATAGGCGTTTCATTGAACGTAACAAGTCGGGCCTGGCCGGAGCGAATCTGAGGAACGTGAATCTCAAGGGCGCAAGACTCGAGAACGCGAATTTAGAGAGGGCAGATCTGTCAAACGCGAATCTGGCAAGCTGCAAGCTGTGGTACGCTAGACTCACCGATGCAAAACTTGTCGAGGTAGATTTAGAAGGTGCCGATCTACGTGGTGCCAATTTGCGGAACGCGAATCTCAATGTTGCGAAACTCAGAAGCTGCATTCTTATGATTGCCGTCCTGGATGGGGCATCAGGTTGCGCGGCAGACCTGTCGCATGCAGATCTCATGGGGGCTAGTCTGAGAGACACTGATTTCAGTGACGCGAGACTTCATTTTGCTAATCTTTGTCTGATCGAGCGCGACAGTTATACTGAATACACATTCTGGAATCAGGTTAGAGACGGCGTGAAACGGATCATGGCTAGCATCATGGCTTGTTTCGGATTCTTTTCGGTAAACCCACCTGCGCGAAAGCAGGATCATATGATCGAGTTCATGAAGCAGAGCTTACCCTCTTCGGGATCAAGGTTGCCACGAGATGACGTAATGGAAGAGAAGATGGAGACTTTGCTTCGGGCATTTGGCGTGGAATCCAAAACGCTTGATTGGGTGAAGTCGAAACCGCATACGTCTTTTCGGGGAGCTGCAGGAATAGAGTCTTGCACTGGAAATCCTCTAACCAGACGCTATTTCGCTGATTTGGCATACGTCGAGGCATTCCGTGAGAAGCACCCGTGGTGGTCTTTTTTGTGGTTGATAACGTGCTATTCCGGGCGTTCATTCTGGCGATGGGCGTTCTGGTGTCTTGCACTCGTATTCTTATTCTCAGGGCTCTACTCCTATTGTGACCTAGTTGCTACGAATGTGGATGGCACTGCTAGGATTGTTGATTCCTGGGGCGACCGGATTTACTTCAGTGTTATAACGATGACGACACTTGGGCTAGGCGATGTCTGGCCTGACTCTGGTTGGGCGAAGTTCGCTGTAGCCGTCCAGGTAGTTCTGGGCTATATTGCTCTCGGTGGGCTTATCTCGATTTTCGCCAACAAGATCGCTAGACGGTCTTAGCTTGAGGTCCATGAACTCGCCAGGAGAGAGGCTCTGCACGGGCACAACCTTAGGACAGAATATCCCAATGCCGGGACGTGAGTGGGACCCTCCAGTCATAATCTCGACCTAGATATCCCCTCATCCGCGTTCATAGATAGCCCTTCCCTCCGATGACGCGTCAGATGTGAGCGACATGTTCTGCCTAGTTGCCTGGTCCATCTCCGGGCCAGAGCACAACCCCCGTTCGCTTGATCTCCTCCACAATCGACCAGTCGGATTCCTCGAACTCGTCGGGTGTGTAGCACAGGGCGTCGAGGCCGCGCCTGCCGCTCTAGCATTCGAGCACGATCTCAGCACTGCGGAACGGAGCCATGCCGGCGAAGTCGGGCGATGGATCTACAAATCACCGTATTTTCGAGGCTGTCTAATAAGTCCACGAATGGTCATTCCCTACATGTAGTATGCCCTATTGAGATCTTTCATGACATCCTCATCGAAACCTGACCTATTAGACAGCCTCTAAAGAGGCTGTCTAATAAGTCGGGAGTAGGCGGAGAAGGCTTTGCTGGGTTGTTTCCTTTTGTGTTGAAGTTCTTGATTGAATATGCCAATGTTCTGCAT
>JAGHCW010000235.1 GCA_021160245.1 bacterium
ACCATTCCACTTCCTGGTCGGCCAAATGTAAGCCATACAACCAACAACCAAACCCTCACCCAGCAAGATATACGAAAACTCCTGCATCTTGCGAGCCTACGTAAATCATCAAGAACAATATGACAACGGGCCTCCCCTGTCTTCCCGTTTTTTCAATTATCGTCCCACTATCGCCCTTCGATTCTCCCGTTTTCGTTTCATGGGATATTCTCATGGTCAACCTTTGAAATCACATAACATTATGGTTATGTTACCACAGATCGCAAATGCGACAGGCAGGAAAGTATGAGATTGGAGCGGAGTTGAGGACCCAGATCAGTCGGTTGGCGAAGTTTCTGTGGGCATACAAGCTTGGCAAAACGAGGCTCTCGTACGGGCCGGTATTCATCTGGCTCGAACCGACGAACAGGTGCAACCTAAGATGCCTGCTTTGCCCAACGGGAGAGGGATTGCAGCGGAAGTGGAATGACATGTCGCTTGAACTTTTCCGAGAGATACTAGAGAAGCTCAAGAAGGCGAATCCCCTACTCCTAACGCTGCACCTCGCTGGTGAGCCGCTCCTTGCGCCGAATATCTTTGAGATGATACGCCTCGCAAGAGCGGCCGGCTTTCAGACGACTCTCTCGACAAACGCGACCTTACTCACCGAAGAAATGAGCCGGCGCCTCATTGAGGCGGGACTGCAGTCCATACGGCTCGATTTCTGCTCCAGCAAGGAGAAGTTTGAGGAGGTTCGACGAGGCGCCTCGTGGGATAAGGTCTATGCGAATATCATTACACTTCTTAAGACGAAGTTAGAGCTCAAGTCAGACATACCTGTCGTCAGGCTGAAGGATGTCTCCGCTTGGGGACTTGCGCCGGGCGAGAGGAATGAGAGGATGGGGGAGCTGAGGGAGCTGTTTGAGGGATACTCAATAAAGGGCTTCAGCGCACTTCGCATTCACAGCTGGGCCGGGAGCTTTGCGTCCAAGCATTCCCAATCAGCCGATGACTCCGCTCAGCGCCGACCGCGGTTCAACCCCTGCTCGCACCTTTGGACCAGCATGGCCATCACCAGCGAAGGGCTTGTTGTGCCATGTTGCAGAGACCTTCAATACGAGTGCGTGCTCGGAGACCTCAAGACGCAGGAATTGGATGAGATATGGAATGGCGAGGCGCTGATTAAGATGCGTCGGGCTATGGCCAACCGCGATATTTCGGGCATTCCGCTCTGCTTAAAATGCTCAAAGGTCAACGAGCGACTTCGCATCGCCTACTATGCGTTCGGCTACATCTATATGCGTCTGGACTTGCTGATCACAGGCATCAGGCAAATCCTGCGCCCTCGCAAGCCCCAAAGGCTCGACGATTAATCGAGGCGGAATGGGGAAGAGCCGAATGGACAATTCGAGCAATCGTTTCTGGCGTCGTTCCTCTATTGATTATCCCGAAGCTTTCCCGGTCAATTCCTCGGCCTGATGAGAGAGCGTTTGAAGTCGCCTCTGTTGTGGAAGAGTTGGTTGACGTCGAGGTTCTCGTCGTCAGTCAGGACGAGGTCGCCATTGGGAGCAATCCAGCGGCATCTATAGTCACTCGTGTCGCGCTCGACCTCGCCGGTGTAGGGATTGATATAGTCCTCTTGACTCGTCAGGGCGAGGTAGTTCTCATGTTGAATATCCGCGTTGGTCTTCTGACGGTTAGCGACTATCTCCGCGTCAATCCTCTGGATATGCTGCATCGTCTCTATAATCTTCTTTGCCCGTTGGTCTTGGCCCTTTAGCGCCCGAGCAAGCCACTGGGGATTAATCTTGATCGACTCATGGGTGATGGCGAGTATCCTTCGCCAGCTATCAAACTCATCTTTTGGGGCGCGAAAGGCGTACGTTCGCGAGTTATTCCACTGCAGAGCGGAGCCGGTCATGTCAACGATCGCCGTTGCTATCTCCTCGCGATATGACACGCCGTCTTCAGTGTAATCGACTATCATTTTGCCGGCGTCAAAACCCATTGGCTTGAGCCCAATTTGCATCATGTTGTTGTTGACCGGCGCAAGGGCCTGCTGATAGGCTCGAATAGTCGATGGCAGCTGGCGCTTGTCTGCAATTTGGACGTTCGTCGCATTCGGATGCTGCTTTGTGAATGTCTGCTCCAGAAACGAGATGGCGCTCATCAGCGGCACGACCGTCATGCCCTGGTATGTCGAGCCGGGTCGGAACAGGCCGTACATGTCGCCGCTGGAATAATTGATCTCAGGCAAGTAGTGGAGATACACACTTCCAGCAGCGTCTTTTTTTATCACAAAGTCGCATTTGGAGGCGATGGAATTGCCGGGCCCCCCGGCTTCGGAAGGGTTGATGTGATAGATTCCCCCCGCCGTCTGCCAGCCACGAGGGATTCGTATGGTGAATGCCCCTTCATTAGGCTCCCTCACTTGGGTCAACACGATGTAGTTAGGCCCTCCTGTCCGACCCAGGCGGGGGTTCGAATGAGAACCCGTGTGGGTCACGTTATCTCGCCATTGTTGCCCCCCATATTGTTGACTGTACGTCGGATCGTAGCCCTGATCCTGAGAGCTATATCCCTGAGTCCGGAATCTGGATGAATCCGAACCATACGCGCCTCGTGCCCCCCCGGGTTTTGCGCCGACAGCGGAGAGTACTGCATCAGAGGGCTTGCTGACCATGAGCGCTGTGCCCTCGGCGGTGATTGTGAACGGAACTGTGCGCCCCCAGTCATCCTGCATCGTGCCCCGCCCGGAGAGATTGCCCTCGAACTTGAGCATAAAGGGAACGCCAATCGCGAGGGGGAGGTCAATCGAGACCTTCGCATCAAAATCAAGCGGCGCAATATCGAAATCGATCTTCGTGCGGATATTTCCCCGAATATAAGCGGTCATAAGGCCACTCGATGGCTCCGGCTCGATTCGTTCCACCCGTAGATTGATCCGACCACCCAACGCGCTGAGCATTGAGAGCCGGTGAACCATATCGCCCTCGCTGTAGGACCAGCTCTGACCCACACGGAGCTCCCCTTCCGGCCATAGGTCTGGGGTGATAGTCCATGAAAAGGCCTCGACAATATCAGTGTCCCAGACACGCTGGCCAGAATTCGCGTCGTAGAGGGATGACCCAGACGGGGAGTGGGTCACCCGAAAGCGCTGCCCGGGTAGTATCAGGTCTTGTCGTGTCATTTGCCCCGTTTGCTGATCCAGGCTATTGAGCTCTGCTTTCTCTACGTTACGGCTGACCTCGCTCGCTCTTGCCCCACTCGCTCTTAAAACCTCCTCGACGAACTTGATCTGCTGGAAAAACTTGAGCGGAGCCGCCTCGGGTGCCCCTTGAGGCCGCAGTTCGCCCTTGATGCCTGCCGAGTAGGTGACGTCAAACTTCCAGCCCGGCTGAAGCCCTGCCTGATTGGATGGAATAGCTTTATTGCCGGCGCGAGTCCCTTGAGGTGACTTAGACCCAGTCGCCGCCCCTGACCCAGTCGTGAACTTGATGACCGTAACGGGTAGGGGTATCTGCTCCTCCGCGGACAAGAAACCCTTGCGCTTCGCGCTATTGAGCTGGACTGCATAGGTCGTATTTGGCTTGAGCTCCTTGGTCTTCAACTGGAATGTTACAGGATCCAGCCACGGCTCATCTCCACCCTCTATCGGTGGAAACGGGTATCCATCTGCGACAACCACTGACCAAGAGTTCATCTTCATGTTGATGTTGAACACAACGACAACCTTGCCAATATCCGTCGAAACACCGCTTGCGCCATCTGCCGGTGTTGACCTGATTACGCGAGTCGCATCGGCCAAACTTACACTGCCAAGAAGCGGAATCGAAAAGAACAGAAGGGCAATTGTCAGAATTCGCCTCATCTCGCATTCTCCTTACCTGTTTTGATGAGTCATTATGTAGCTGCGAAAAAGCCCTGTAAGGTTACATCAATGAGGCAGCGAATCCAAAACGAAACTGACCACGCGCAGAATCTCTTCTGCAGAATCGACTCCGGGCATCCGGTGGACTTCAGGCATCCGGCGGGTTGCTGAAACAAAGACATGCCATGCACTCGGAGTTGCGGGTAGATACGGAAGTAGTCTGCGGCTTAGGCTGAGGCTGCCTGATGCCTTTTGAGCCGCTCGTTTATGTAGCGCCTCGCCACGTCCGTCTTCTCCTCCAGAAAGGCCTTGACCGCCTCTTCGTCGTAATGGGGATGCTTTCCTAAGAACGTCGAGCCAAAATATATAAAGTTGCCGGTTACGCAAATCGGTTGTGTGCCTGGGTTACGGTCACGCACCGCAATGCCCGTGCTCTTGACGCCCTTCTCAGCGAGGAGATCGAACTTCTTTTCCCGCGAGCCCATATCGTAAACTGGCGTCTCAAAATCGATCCCAAACTCCCGGTAAAACGAGCGAAGCCTATCGACGCTCAGCGACATCTGCTCAACGTAATAGTCCGTCTCCCCCGACGAACCATCGGCAGCGGTATCCATGCCGTGCTCGAGGCAGTAGATGATGTTGCTAGCGTGCATTGAGAGCTTGCAGGCGAGGCACCATATAAACTTCGACTGATACTTCTTGTAATCCCGCACAATGCTTCTCATCAGGATGTGCTGGAAAAGCTCCTTGCAGGATGCGATAGTATGCACAAAACGCTGCCGGCCATAGACGTCAACTAGGCCATTCACGCCCTTTCTCGACCAGTTCTGGAATATCTGTCCGTAGCCGTAATTATAGGTCAATAGGTGAAGCCGCTCAAACCGCTCCAGCATCAAAATCGCGACTGCAGATGAGTCCAATCCACCAGAAAATAGCACCAGCGCCTCGTTATCCGCCACGGAGGCATCCTCCTCTTGCTCCAGAAAAGAACCAAATCAGCATCACACAATTGAGAATGTAGGCGGCGGCGATAGCCTTGTCAATTGTCGCGGGCAGACATTTTGAGCAGGCCTATATTCCTCCATCATTATTGCAGCGGGGCAGATCTCACGGTGGTTCAAAATAATGAGTGAACAAGATGTTTGCATCTTGCCACATTAAAGGTAATCTACATTAGATTTATCTTGCGTTCTATGTTCCGAAATCCATGTTATGGGGGTATAATTGCAATCCGAAGGAGCGCAACGATGCGACACTTCTACGTGATCCTAACCTGTTCTTTGCTGGCGTTGCTGGTTAATGCGAGTTTATTCGCGGCTGTCCATTCCGTCATCCAGGATGGCACTGGTGATTTCGCGGACATTCAGGAGGCGATCGATGCAACGCAGGATGGCGATACCATAATTGTCTATACCGGGACTTATTACGAGAACATCCGCTTCAGCGGCAAGAATATCCTGCTCTGGTCGGTTGATCCCGAGGACCGAGAGTGCGTCGAGAGCACGATCATCGATGGCAATCAGAATGGCACGGTCGTGACGTTCGCCGGCACCGAGGACGAGACGTGCGAGCTTTCGGGCTTCACGATTACGAATGGTCTAGCGGAATATGGGGGAGGGATATCGGGGGGGAAGTGGCCAGGGTACGGTCCCTATGCGTCGCCGACGATCACTAACTGCATAATCACGGCCAATCAAGTTACGACAATGGGTGCGGGCATCAGCTGCTGTGGAGGCAGGATATACAACTGTGATATCACAGAAAACCGAGGGCTGAGCGATGACCCAGAGCACCTGTCCTGGGGCGGCGGCATTTGCGTTGGATCCTGGACCGGAGCACCGTGCTCGCCCATAATCGAGAACTGCCTGATCGCTAGTAATTCCGTCAGCTATGGGAGCGGGATATATCTGGATCTTGCTTTCTCTTCAAGGATCGTGGATTGCGTCGTAGCTGCAAACGAAGGAGGAGGAATCCTCGTCGGCAGCTCGGGAGTACTCATCTCCGGGTGCATGATCAGCGGCAATTACGAGCATGGCGGCATTGTGGTGGCGGGGTATTCATCGGGCCTCATCCGAGATTGCACAATCAGCGGGAACACGTCAGCATACGATGGAGGAGGGATTCTCTGCTCTCATTCTTCCCCGACTATCGAGAGTTGCCTGATAAGAGACAACAATGCCAGATACGGCGGCGGCATCTCCTGTACGTATGCCCCGGCGCTGATTAGAGATTGCACAATCACCGGGAATTTGGGGCAGTTTGGCGGTGGCGGGATGGAGTTTGGCAACGCCGAATCCCCACCGACGATCGAGAACTGCTGCATCACGGGAAATTCTACGCCAGGCTCGGGCGGTGGCGCCAGCTTCTGGGGCGGCCCTGCGTGTCTGCGTAACTGCCTCTTCGTTGGCAACACGGCCGTTCGAGGCGGCGCGGTTTACTGTTGGTCGGCCGCGCCGGAGTTTTACAATTGCACTATCGCAGGGAACGTGGCCGAGTCGGCCGGCGTAATGTACTGCGGCTCGAATGCCGGTCCGAAGATCAGCGACTCGATTATATGGGAGAACGTCCCCGATAACTTCGGCTTCTACCCGAGCGGAGGAACAGTAGCAGTTTCGTACTCCTGCGTCGAGGGAGGTTATGAGGGGGAGGGCAACATCGCAGCTGATCCGTTGTTCGTAGCGATTGGCGATGACCCGGCGGAGGGATATCACCTCGCCACGGACAGTCCTTGCATAGACGCCGGAAGCGGCCCGGTGGGCGATCTGCATCATGGCCTTCTCAGCCACAAGACAACGCAGACCTGCCCGGTTCGAGACACCGGAGTCATAGACATGGGGTTTCACTACCCCGTTGATGATGTTACCATTTCCTGCTGGACCTCCTTACAATATCTTCGCGACAGCTACGACTGGGAGTTCATCGCACGGGTCTCCGCTGAGAACAGGTCGGCCGACGTTCGGGTCGAGGCGTATATCGGCATAATCTGCCCGGACGGGCTGATCTTGTCCATCACGGAGATTGGCCGTCCGGAGGTCGGGGTAATTCCGTTCTTCATTGGGACCTTTCCAGGGGGGCACCATATTGCGCCAATCGAGGTCCTCTGGTTCATACTTCCCAACGACCGTCCGCCCGGTCGCTACTTGCTCGTGGCGGTACTGGTGGAACCGGCAACGGGCGCACTCTACGCCTATTGCACTGCGGCAACACTATTAGGATAGACATATCCCGGTGACGCGATTGCGGGACTGTGTAACCCTGACATCCGGCGCCGGGACTCAGCAGCAGCCGCCAGCCGGCAGAACCGAACTCAAGACAGGGATACGTTCTCAACATCTTCATGGCATCATGCCGCCTCCTTGTGGCGAGTCATAGAAAAGGTCTGTGTCCCAGCAAGATGTCTTGTCGGTGGCCCAGTCTGTGCCACCGTACGAGAGACTCCCGCAGCTCCCGTCTCTATTATCGATCCCATCAAGTACCCCCCACGCCCAGGCAAAGCCCTCCTTCCAAGTGAACGGTACTGATCCGATGGTATCTTGGACGCCTCCCGAATACAGCCAGGCCCCCTCCCAACCAGACCAAATGCAGTCCTGCTGCCCTGCCGCGTCATCGTATGTTTTTTCCATCCAGATGCTATCGCTCCCGCTCCAATATCAATACCCCATGAGAGCACACGAGAATCTCTCGTCGCAGCATTTCGTGCAGCCCCCAGGCTCGGCGGGACTGGTGTAATGCTTATAGAATGCAGGCTCTTCCAGTGCCGCCTGGCAGGCTATATTCATCGTGGATGCGACCGCCGAAAGACACTCCAGAGCGCAAAGCCCAAGCGTATATGTCTTGGTGGGGGGGATTAGGGGATCAGGGTCCCATGATCCAGTAAATGCCATGCAGACCTCAGTGCCCACACCAAGGAGCGACTCGCCCCAGTCCCATGCGTAGTCAAAGAACCCGTTCTGCGTCCAGCCATATCTGCACGTAACCATGAGGTACACAGCCAACGGGATCTCCGGCTGCGGCGGGAAATACCGCTCTTTCCATTGTGTCTCATGCAAAGTGCCTGTACTATCCTTGTGCTTCATGTTGAAGTGAATATGTGGGCCTAGATTGTTGTCGTTCTTCAATCTAATAGTCGTCCCCATAGGCGTATATGTCGCGTCCACCGTTGGCGTTGGCATCAGAGACTTGACGGGGGCCGTGTGATGCCGGTAGGACACTTCATTCACCCCGAGCGTCGTCATTCCTGGACTTGCATTCAGCGTCTGGCGCCAGCTGGCCGCCACTAAGGGGGGCGCGAACGGGAGGTAGTCTTGATCCAGCTCATAGTGCGGTTCAATTTTTTCTCTCTCTTTCACAGGTTCGTGTTTGCACCAGGGCGTCTTCGTTGTGGCCACCGCCCGAGCCTCGGTCCCGACGTCGCTTACCCAGTCCACTCCATCTGCGTGATGACCGAGCCAGATCTCAGAAAAACCTATATCCCCTGCGTCCAGCATCACGGGGTACTTCTCCGGAAGAGGCGTAGCAAACGGGGGGCCAGTGCCCGGTGGGAGAGGCGTGGGCTTGTCAGGGCCACCAGGGGGCCCACCGAGCAGCTCTGTTACGCAGTGGCCGCAGTTCATGAACTGAGTGTACCAAGTATCAGACCCCGGGTCATAACCGACCGGAAAATGCGCCTCGAGATCGGGGTCCCAAATCCAACTCCCCGCACCAAAGTCAATATCGCTCTCGTACGCGCCCTCAACCTCGGGAATCCCGCAGCCGATCTGCCCGATCGTCGCGGCCGTGCCCTGGTCTGCGCCCAGGATCATGCTGAGGCTGCCACCGCCGTCCTTCACGTAATAGAACGTCTCCTCGCCGTCGTAAAACTGCGTGTTGACGATCGGGTCGGTTGCGCCGAGGCCGTAGCCGAACGACTCACGAATATCCCACTCGGTATCGTAGGTCGCGATCGCCTTGCTGCCATCGTAAAGGTAGTAGATTGAGCCATCGGTATTTCTCTTGCAGTAGCGACTCCCATCGGGGTAATACGTCGATTGCCAGACCGTGCTGTCATCCACCGTGCAGCTCAACAGCCGATTCTCATCGTTGAGCGAATACTCCGTAACCACACTCCCATCGTCGCTTTTGGTCAATTTGCCGTTCAGATCGTATTCATACTCGAGAGGATCGAGCTCCTGAGGTCCGCAATCAGTCAGCTGATCCATTTCGTCATACTCGAACTCGGGTATGCAAGAAAATGCTTGTTTCCCGTTTCGGTTCATAATACATTATATGCATGGGCATTCAGAATTACAACATGTAGGGCCTCCAATTGGTTGAGTCGCTATATCTTGATTGTTACGATGATTTATCCGCAGTAAAGTTTTTTAGCGGAACACACGATAAGCTCTGTTGCGACAGAGGTCGTTGCGATGTGGGGCTAACTGATGCGGGTATTGGAGAATAGATGCTCGCATGAGCCCTAAATCGTGTTCTGTGCAGATTCTGTGTTCGATACAGCACGGGGCTGTGCAGACTATGCGTCCGCCCTTAATGAGCGCAGTCGCCCATCAAAAGCCCAGAGCCGCCGTCAAACGCGGTCTTTTCTTTTTGTTGATGTTGTTTTTTCTTATGGGATTCTCCCCTAGCGTCGTTTCTGCGGTCGAATATACCGTAATCCAGGACGGTTCTGGTGATTTTGTGGACATTCAGCACGCGATCGATGCGGCGCTGGATGGCGATACTATAATCGTCCATACCGGGACTTATTACGAGAACATCCACTTCCTCGGCAAGAATATCCTGCTGACCTCGACCGACATCTGGGACCGCGACGTCGTTGAGAGCACGATCATTGATGGCCAGGCAAGCGCCTGCGTAGTGACGTTTGCAGGCACCGAAGACGAGACCTGCGAGCTATCGGGTTTCACAATCACGAATGGCCAGGCTGAGCGCGGTGGTGGCGTAACTGGCGGAGTTTACGAAGACGTCGATTCATACGGCCCGTGGACGAAGGGTGCGATCAATAACTGCATAATCACAGGGAATCTGGCGCTGGCTAAGGGTGGCGGGATTTTCAGCTTGGGGGGCACGATCAGTAACTGCGTGATTGAATACAACATGGCTCATAGGGATGATCCGGATCGGCAATCATTCGGGGCCGGCATCTATTGTTTTGATTGCTCGCCGTCAATCGAGAGGTGCTTGATCAGGGGTAATTCGGCAGATGGCGGCGGCGGGGGAATTGATTTGGAATATTCCGATGCAAGAATAACCGATTCAGCTATCACGGAGAACGAGGGAGACGGGATTAATTTTTCGTATTCGCCGCCATTCATCTCCAACTGCACGATCAGCGGGAATTCGGATGATGGCATTTGCGCAACCTCTGACGGCACGATTGAGAAATGCACTATCACTGGGAACGGCGATTGTGGAATCTACTGTAGCAATTCATCAACGACGATAGCAAACTGCACGATTAGCAGGAACGCATCGGGTGGCGTATGGTGCAGTTCTGCTTCGTCGCTGATCACGAACTGTCTGATCAAGGACAGTAGGAGTCCAGGTATTCTTAGCTTTGGCGATGATCCGGGGCCACTTATCGAGAATTGCCAGATAACAGGGAATCGTAATACCATGTACGAGGGTGGTGGGCTTTACCTGATGTCCGGGAACGTATCTAATTGCCTAATCACCCGTAACTCCGCTAGCCAGGGAGGCGGAGGGGTATATTGTCGTAATTTCTACGGGACGCTATCCAACTGCACAATCTATGGCAACGCAGGGCATTCTGGACAAGCTATCTATTGTGATTGGGGGAGCTCGCCGGTGGTGGTTAACTGCATACTGCGGTGGAACTCCTCGAACATCGATTTCGATCCCAATAGCTCGATCAGTATCACTTACTCTTGCGTTCAGGGCGGGTTTGAGGGTGAGGGCAACATCAGCTCCAACCCATTGCTCATGACCGGGCAATACGGGGACTACTACCTTTCACATATTGATGCGGGGCAGGCCGCGGATAGCCCGTGCATCGATGCTGGCAGCGACAGCGCGCTTGCGCTTGGCCTTGAGGGACACACGACGAGAACGGACGGTGTGCCGGATATGGGAATGGTTGATATGGGCTATCACTATTCCGCTTACCTAGCGATATCTTGCTCGGTCAACGATGAGCAATTCGGAGCGGGGGATGCAATCGTAGGCTCCCTTGCGGTCACGAATAACGGGCTCGGGGTGCTTGTCGATGTCTATCTCGGCTTCGTGCTGCCAGACGGGTCGATCTTCACATTTGGAGATACAGGGCTTGTGGACGGCCTGCGGCCTTGGCTGACTGGGACTCCCGTTCCGCCCGATTTCAGTTTCGGTCCGGAAGTCATTTTCGAGCTCCAGGTGCCTGACGGCATGATGGTCGGCAACTATCTCTTTGCTGCGATGCTAACCTCGCCCGACGCCTTTAGCCCGATGTCATTCTCGGCCACAGAGTTTGAGATCAAGTAGGGACATAGTCGCATGGCGAGTTTGCGTAGCTCTGCATGAATAGCCATTCGCCTGCATCGGCGACGCCACGAGGCGCGGATTGGCAATCGTCTGCGAATGCACACTTATCTCGGCGCCTTCTTGCATCTTGCCTCTCCTTGTATATTGACTTGATTCTGCGTGATATGTTTTGGGTGTTGACTCATTGATGCTAGGTACCTATTATTCCCGCTAATAGATGGATAGTGCCGAGAGGGCTATGAGCAAGCACGATGGCAAGGTCTTAGATAAGGAAGATTGCGTAAAACGCGCGAAGGAGGCATAGCGTGGTTCAGATAAACGAGCTGCTGGAATTGGCGGTTGCACGGGGCGGATCGGACCTACATCTGAAAATAGGGTCCCAACCTGTGATCAGAGTTGACGGTCGCCTTACCCCGATGATCGACCAGAAGCGATTGACGCCCGATGACACGATACACCTTGCCTTCAGCATGATGAGTCCGGGCCAAAGAGAGAAGTTCAGAAAGCATAAACAAATTGACCTCGCCCATGCGATTCCGGGACTTGGGAGGTTCCGTGTCAGCGCATTTCAACAAAGAGGGACGGTGAGCATCGTAATGAGGGTTGTGCCCACGAAATTGCTCGCATTTAAGGACCTCTATCTGCCACCGGTTCTGGAGAAGCTCTCCATGGAAAACAGGGGCATGATCATTCTGACAGGCACAACGGGTAGCGGTAAATCGACGACGCTTGCTTCAATGATCGATTATATGAATGTTCATCGCGTTGAGCATATCATAACAATTGAGGACCCGATTGAGTTTTTGCACAGGGACAAACGCTGCATCATCAACCAGCGCGAGGTCGGCACAGATACGGAGACGTTCGCCGGCGCTCTGAAGGTGACTTTGAGGCAGGATCCTGACGTGATACTTGTCGGTGAGATGCGTGACTTTGAGACGGTCAGCCTTGCCCTTGCAGCGGCGGAGACGGGGCATCTTGTCTTGACCACGCTGCATACACTGGATTCCGTTGAGACTATCAACCGTATCGTTGCCTTCTTCCCTCCGCATCAGCAGCAGCAGATAAGGATCGAGCTTGCGGCCATCATCAAGGGGATTATCTCCCAGCGATTGATGCCTCGTGCAGATGGCAAGGGGCGTGTGCCGGCAGTTGAGGTCCTCGTTGCGACAGCGCTTGTTAAGGATAGAATCATCGATAAAGAGAGAACGATGGAGATCCGTGAGGCAATTGCCGACGGTGTTGCTCAATATGGTATGCAGACCTTTGACCAGTGCCTTATAAAGCTCTTTACTCGCAAGGTCATAACGTTGGATACGGCAATGCGGTACTGCACGAATCCAGATGACTTCATGCTGAAAATCAAGGGAATTAGCTCGACGAGCGACATGGCCAAGATGGAGGAAGAGCAGGAGATCGGCTCGGAGGAAGAAGGGCCTGAGTTTGAGTTCGGCAGTACTTTCTCGGATGACTGATTCTGCCGCTTAACCTGGGCTGCAAGATTGGTATTTTCAGACGGGGGCCGGGGCAAGGGATTCTTGCAGGCACTATCTGGCGAGATAAATGACGCCTCGTTGCTACGGCCTCGGCAAGCAGATGCCCCATTAGTCTCAGGTTCACCATTTCAGTGATGAAACCGTCAACAAAACGTTTGGACACTCAAGGCGCAAAGGACATAGCGTACCGCTTGCTGTCTGCGCGTTCGCACTCTATCTGCGAGATTCGGCGCAAGCTTAAGAGGCGAGGCGCGGAAGATGCAACAATCGCAGATGTTATTTCGCAGCTTCAGGTTTCGGGCTATTTGGATGACCGGGCGTTCTCGGAGCTCTATGTTCAAGGCCGCATCGCGCACAAGGCTTACGGCCGGCGCTGGTTTTTTCACAGTCTTTTGAGAAGAGGCATAGATAAAGAGATCATTGAGGAGACCCTAGACAGGATTTTCAATGAGATTAGCGAGAGAGATTTGGCCTCTCAAGCTGCGGCCTCCAAGCTGCAGAAGCTGGGCGACGAGGACCCTCGAATGCGAGCCGCAAAAGTCGCAAGGTTCCTCCGGAGCAGGGGATTCAATGAGGGCGTGATTATGGAAATCGTAAACGATCAATTGACGGGCGGAGTAGAAGTTGAGCATGAAGACGGCGAGTGAACTCAGGGATTTGTTCCTAGATTATTTCACCGATAAAAAGCACAAACTCGTCCGCTCAGCGCCTCTTATCCCGGCCAAGGATCCGACGCTCCTTTTCACAAACGCCGGGATGGTTCAGTTCAAGGACGTATTCATCGGCAAGGACAAGAGGCCATATTCGCGTGCGACATCGTGCCAGAAGTGCTTGCGAGTTTCCGGCAAGCACAATGACCTTGAGCAGGTTGGCTACGACGTGACGCATAACACGTTTTTTGAGATGCTCGGCAACTTCTCGTTCGGGGATTATTTCAAAGAGGCGGCAATTGAGTTCGCGTGGGAGTTCATCGTTCAGACCGTCAATATCCCAGCCGAGAGGCTATGGATAACCGTTCTTGATGGCGACGACGAGGCGCGGCGACTCTGGGAAGCGATTGGCGTAAGCGCGGATCGCGTTGTCAGCCTCGGCGAGAAGGATAATTTCTGGGCGATGGCGGATGTCGGGCCTTGTGGGCCGTGCAGCGAGATCAATTTTGACCTCGGTGTGGACGTTGGATGCGGAAAATCCACCTGTGGGCCGGACTGCGATTGCGGTCGCTTCTTTGAGATTTGGAATCTGGTCTTCATGCAGTTCGACCGCGGCCCTGATGGCGTCTTGACGCCGCTGCCAGCCCCGTCGGTCGATACCGGCATGGGTTTTGAGCGCCTCGCCTGCGTCTGTCAGGGGAAGACCTCTATCTTCGACACGGATATATTCATGCCGATACAGATGGCCTTAAGCGAACTCAGTGGTGTGGCGATTACGAGCGAGGGGCAAGATGGGACGGCCTTTCGGGCAATATCTGACCACATCAGGTCGCACTGCTTTCTGCTTGCGGACGGCATCATGCCTGCCAACGATGGGCGCGGCTATGTTCTCCGTCGGTTAATCCGCCGGGCAGCTCGATTCGGGCAGTCTCTTGGTCTCCATGAGCCGTTTCTCTATAATCTAGCGCCCGAGGTCATTTCGCAAATGGGTCGCGCCTATCCCGAGCTGCGGACCCAACAGGAGATGATAACGAGAGTCATCAAAAGCGAGGAGGAGCGCTTCCAGGATACACTGAACCGCGCCATGCCGCTCGTTATGGAACACGTTGACGAGGTCAAGCAGGCCGGCGGCTCAGTGCTTGACGGCGATAAGGTCTTCTCGTTTTACGACACGTTCGGTTTCCCGCTCGACCTTGTCCGCGACATCGCGAAAGAGAATGGGCTTGAGGTCGATGAGAAGGGCTTTGAGCGAGCGATGCTCGGACAGAAGGAGAAAGCGAGAGCTGCCACGGCGGGGCATCTTGAAAAGGGGACGGAGGATAGTTCCCACTGCGACCTGTGCAAGTCGTGTTTCAATGGATATGAGAGTCTCAAGCCCAGCGAAAGCCACGTGGAGCGGCTTATTAGAGTTGCGGGGAACGTCCGTGAGATTTCCGAGAGCGCATCGGAAGGAGACAATGTCGAGCTAGTGCTTGATAGGACACCTTTCTATGCTGAATCTGGGGGGCAAGTCTCGGACACCGGGAAGATCGTATCGGAAAACGCTCACGTTGAGATTGAATCCGTTCAGAAGACTGCAAGCGGCGCCATAATTCACGGCGGGGTCGTTAAAACCGGCATTCTGAAGACTGGCGAGGCTGTCATCTCGGAAGTTGACTGTGACCGGCGCTGCGCCATCGAACGTGGCCACACCGCGACACACCTGTTGCATTTTGCGCTGCGGTCGATACTGGGAGAGCACGTTAAGCAGGCCGGGTCCCTCGTTGAACCTGACAGGCTTCGCTTTGACTTCTCGCACTTTGGGCCCGTTTCCGAACGCGAGCTCTTAATAATCGAATCGCTCGTGAATGCGAAGATCAGGGAAGACCTTGAGGTTACGGCGGACGAGATGTCGTTTGACGAGGCGCTCGATCAAGGCGCTCTTGCATTTTTCGGCGATAAGTATGGCGATCGAGTTCGTATGGTCAGTGCGGGCGGCTTCAGCAAGGAGCTCTGTGGCGGAACGCACGTTGCTCGGACGGGCCAGATCGGGATTCTTAGGATATTGAGTTCCGGCAGCATCTCGGCTGGCGTGAGGCGCATCGAGGCGCTCACGGGTGAGAGGGCGCTTGAGGACGACCGCCAGAAGATTCTCGAGCTCAAGAGTGTTTCTGATCTACTCAAAACTCCTTTGGGCAAAATAGTGGGCAAAGTGCAGGCGATGTTGGATGAGATCAAGGCCCTTCGTCGTGACTTGGCCGAGGCTGAGGAGCGCGTTATCGGAACTGTGGTTGTTGATTTCCTCAAGAGGGCGGATTTGGTTCACGGCGCGAAAGCCATCTATGAGAACGTGGGCCATGAGCGAATGGACTACCTTCGGAGAATTTCCGACGAATTGAAGACATGCGCGAAGACCGTGGCTGTATTAGGCGCATCCGACGGAAAGAGGGGATTGCTTATCTGCGCTGTGACAGACGACTTGACAAATAGGCTGGATGCGAGTCATATCATAAAGACAATAGCGGCGAAAGTTGGCGGAAGCGGCGGCGGCCGAAAGAACTTCGCGCAGGCTGGGTGTTCTGACCCCAAGCGGCTTAATGAGGCGCTTTCTTATGCGAAAGAGGTAGTTTCGGACGCTCTAGCGGCGTCGAAGAGGACAACCAGTTGATTCTGATTAGAGATTTGAAAGGCTCAGGCATAGTGGCTTTTGCCACGCTTCTTTTCGTGTTGCTCATCAGTGCAGACGCTAGTGGCGATTTTGTCTGCAAGTTGCGGTCGGATGGCGTTATTCAGGTCGTCCATAGGAGTAACTCTGATGCACTGGTGGCCCCGACCAGACCAGCTGGGCGGGCGGACGCAACTAGCGCTCGCGGCACGCCTTCATATTCAGAGATTTTGTCGCTTGCGACGAGTATTGCTGGTCAGCATGGTCTTGACCCGGCGCTCATCAAAGCGGTCATCAAGATTGAGTCGGACTTTGATCCTTATGCCATATCATCCAAAGGAGCGAGGGGGTTGATGCAGCTATTGCCCTCGACCGCGCGGCTCTATGACTTGAAGAATTACTACGACCCGGCGGGCAACATTGACGCCGGAGTGAGGCACTTGAAGAAACTTCTCACCAAGTATGACTTCAAACTCGACCTCGCCCTGGCCGCGTACAATGCCGGCTCGCGCGCAGTGGATTCCTATTCAGGCGTTCCTCCCTACAAAGAAACGGTCAGGTTTGTAGCAAAAGTCAAGAGGGCCTATCGGCGTTTTGGGGGCCGGTTACGCGGCACAGGCGCTACGTTTTCAGGGAGATCGGGTCTCAGTCGAAATATCCGGGCAGACGGTATAATCGTCATTCGATCGTTCGGCTCCAGAAATTAAGTAATGAACAGCACAGGGTCAGGCGAACGCTTTCCCCAGGAACTCGATTGATGTTCATACGGACGCGCAACCTGCTGGGCTTGGTAGGTTTTTTTCTGGCTTCAATCGCAGTCTTCAGTCTTGGAGCGGCCTCGCTTGATCAAGTCGAGTCTCAGGCGGCTTCAGAGAACCGTGCCGAGGCGCCTCGATTGCTGATCAGATTTTATCAGCGAGTGATTTCACCAGTTAATGGCAGCTCATGCCAGATGTGGCCATCCTGTTCAGCCTACTCAAGCCAAGCGTTTCGGGAGCATGGTTTTGTCAAAGGTTTTTTGTTGACGTCAGATAGGCTCATTCGCTGCAATCCTTGGGCCGGGCCGCATTACCCCTATATTGTTAGGGATGGCCGTGTTCTGCTTTCGGACCCGCTTCATCGGAATACTTGGTGGTGGCAAAAGAGGGGGAGGGCGAGGATTGTCAGAACAGCACACTAAGCCGACGCTCCCATTTTGCTGGGAGGTGAAGGAGTGTGATCGGGATGAGTGCCCGCTCTACAAGAATCCCGGCATTGCGTGTTGGCTGGTTGACAACACGCTTTGTGATGGTCAGACGACATCGTTCGAGGACAGATTCCTCATGGTCTGCTCTCGTTGTCCTGTCTTTCTCGAGGTGCGCAAGAGAGCAAAAGGGCGGCGCCTCTCTGACAAGGCCATGCTCGCCACGTTTGACCGGATGGTCAACAATCTTTACTCGTATCACATCTCGCTCCGGGACACCAACAAGATGCTTGAGCAGAAGGTTGGTACTTTGCGGTCTGTGCAGGAGCTCAGCCAGGCATTGCTCGGCTCTTACAAGCCTGAGGAGGTGTTATATATGGTTCTCACCGCCCTCACGGCGGGCGAGGGCTTTGCCTTTAATCGTGCATTCCTATTTCTAGTTGATAGTAAGGGGGAGTATCTTGAGGGAAAACTCGCGGTTGGGCCTGATGATTACGAGGCGGCGAGCCGAATCTGGAGCGATCTGTCTGCCGAGAAGATGCCGCTCAAGGAGTTGATGAGCAATTGGGACGAAAAGAAACTGGAGACCGGCATCAACAAGATGATTCGATCATTCCGTTTTGCGCTTATCGATCAGGAGAATGTTCTGAACCAGTCTCTATTGGAGAATAGGATCATCAACGTGCCCGATGCCTCGTCCGATAAGAGGGCCTGGAAAGCGGCGGAGGTTCTTAAGTCAAATGCCTTCGCTGTATTTCCGCTAATGAAGGGCCAGCGCAGAATTGGAGTTATAGCGGTTGACAATTTCGTGACACGGAACCCCATCCTTGATGAGGAGATCGAGCCGCTCGTTCCGTTCACGTCCTTTGCCGCAATCGCGGTCGATAATGCCGCATTGCACGAGGAGTTAAATCGCCAGATAGCCGATCTTCGAAAAGCTCATAAGAGGTTACGTTCTCAGCGTAAGGCGATTAAGCGATCGCAGCAGCTTGCTGAGATGGGCCGTCTTTCGGCAGACTTGGCCCATGAGATAAGGAACCCGATGACGCTCATTGGTGGGTTTGCCCGGAATATCGCTAAGGCGTTGCCAGAAGATTCTGAACTTCGAGGTAAGGCGCAGATAATTGCGGATGAGGTGTTACGTCTTGAGACACTTCTATCACAAGCTTTGACTATGACCAAAGAAGAGAAGCCGAATCTCGAGCTTGAGGATGTCAATTTCCTCGTTATGGAGACGTTGAAACTTATTGAGTCGGAATGCGAGCAAAAGTCGATAGAGCTGCTTCTAGACCTTTCGCAGCCTCTCCCTCAGGTGTGGATGGACCGGGACAGGATGAAGGAGGTATTGATCAATCTTATACAGAATGCGATGGAAGCCATGCCCGAAGGTGGTATCCTGACGCTCTCAACGAGGCAGCAGGACGAGAGAATTCTATTGTCCGTGGCGGATACGGGCGTCGGCATACCCAAGAGCGACGAGGAGATGATCTTCAATCCGTTCTACACGACTAGAGCGTCTGGAACGGGGCTTGGGCTACCGCTCGCAAACCGTATAATTGACGCGATGAGCGGAAGCATCACGGTCGAAAGCGAGATGGGCCGCGGCTCGACCTTTACCGTGAGCCTACCGCTGAAACGACGTGACAATCACGAGTCATCGTAGTTTGATGGGTTGTATATTTAGTACCGGATAAATAGATCTATTGGTCGCTCAAGGAAAGCGAGAGGTGAACGCAGATATGGATAGGGTGTTGGTTATTGATGATGATGCGTCGCTGAGAATGCTCTACAAGGATGAGCTTTCGAGCGAGGGCTGGGAAGTGGAGCTGGCGTCGTCAGGCGAGGAGGCGTTGGAAATAATGTCCCAGAGGAGGCCGGACATTGTTGTTCTGGACATAAGAATGGATGGGATTGACGGCCTGGAGACCCTGCAGTGTATGATGACAGGCGACAAGTCCATCCCAGTGGTTCTGAATACGGCCTATAGCAGCTACCAGGACGATTTTAGAACATGGGCGGCCGATGCTTATGTTGTGAAGTCCTCGGACCTAACCGAGCTGAAAACGACGATTCGCAAGATACTCCAGAGCGTCCAGGCGAAGGATGCCAATTAGACCATCAACCGAGGTTTTTAAGACTCTGGCTTGCATTGATAGGATGATGAACGATAGATGAGTTGGGAAACTAGGGAAATCGATTTCCTCGTCATCGGTAGTGGCGTTGCCGGATTGCGAGCGGCCATTGAGCTGCAACAAGCAGGGCGAGTTCTGATTCTCGCCAAGTCCGCCGTTTCAGAGGGCAGCACGGAATATGCCCAGGGCGGCGTCGCGGTGGCGCTGAGCGATGATGATCGGATTAGCTTCCATGAACAGGACACCCTGAAGGTCGGCGCCGGACTATGTGATAAGGAGGCCGTGCAGATACTCGTTACTGAGGGGCCGGACCGCATAGAGGAACTGATCAAATGGGGCGCCTCGTTTGACACGGCGGACGGGAAGCTCTGGTTCAGTCGGGAAGCGGCGCACAGTCGCGACAGAATAATCCACTCGGGCGGCGATTCAACTGGGGCGGAGATTGAGCGAGCTCTTATTGCAAAAGCGCGAACATTGGATAACATAGAATTTGTTGATTACGGATTCACGGTGGATCTCATCGTTGACGACGGCATCTGCAAGGGCGCCTTCGTTCTTGTGGGTCTAGACGTCCCTCGCCTTGTCTGTGTCAAGGCTCGCGCGACGGTGCTGGCTACGGGAGGCGCGGGTCAGGTTTTTAGCTTCACAACCAATCCTGAAGTGGCAACCGGCGACGGCGTAGCCATCGCGTTTAGAGCCGGCGCGGACCTCGTTGACATGGAGTTTGTGCAATTTCATCCGACGACACTGTGCGCAGAGGGCGTGCCGGCCTTTCTTCTCTCCGAGGCAATGAGGGGCGAGGGAGGCGTTCTGCGGAACTCGGATGGCAAACGCTTCATGGAGAATTATCATGAAGATGCTGAGCTTGCGCCTCGTGACATTGTGTCCCAGGCGATGGCAAGTGAGATAAAAGCGACGGGCGGTCGGAGGCTTTATCTTGACCTTCGGCATCTTCCCGCCGGCTTCGTGAAGGGGAGATTTCCACGGATATACGAGACCTGCCTCGGCCACGGTCTTCGCGCAGACCTCGACCTATTGCCCGTTCACCCAGCTGCTCATTATATGATTGGCGGCGTAAAATCTGACAAGAATGGCAGAACGACGCTCATGGGACTCTTCGCTTGCGGAGAAGTGGCCTGCGCAGGGGTCCACGGCGCGAACCGGCTGGCCTCAAACTCACTTCTTGAGGGCGTTGTGTTCGGGAAGCGGGCGGGCCAAGCGGCGCAGGCATCGGGTCTTGCACCTTCGAGCGCGCCGGATTCACTTTTGGGTGATTTTCATAGGGCTATGGGCTCCGGTTCCCACGAGCTGCCGACGGACGAGGTTATTGCTGCAAGGGAAACTGTCAGAAAAACAATGTGGAAGCAGGTGGGGATTGTGCGAGATGCAGAAGGACTTGGGAGTGCAGATGAATGTCTCAGAGCTCTTGAACACATCTCCGGGCTCAAGACGCCTCATCCCCAATTGATGGAGGCTAGAAACATCTTCTATGTCGGAGCAGCCATTTGCCACGCTGCTCAAATGCGCACCGAGAGCAGAGGCACTCATTCCAGATCGGACTACCCTAAGCAGAGCGACCCGAAATGGCTAAGACATCTGGTTCTCTCGGCGAGTGATGGGCTTGAGGGTCTATTTTCAAGATGATCTGCGCCAGATTCGATCTATTGGACAACCTTTTCCGGTCTGTCTATTCGTGTAACACGCGGGGAATTATCTGGCCGCTTGGAAGGCCGGACGTACAGAGCGAATCTGGTTATTGGGGTATTGCGAATTGGGCTTGCTTCAATAAGGATGCTTGTGGTATTCTGTCAACTTGGAATTATTGGACGAAGGTCGCTTTGGAACGAGGAGTCTTTTTCCTCTGCTCAAGGCCTTAGAATTGAAAGGAGATAATATGAGTCTGACGAGGCGCGGTTCCTGCATTCTGAGTGCGATAATCTTCGCTTTGCTCTGTCTATTTATTCTCTCGCCCACAGGGCATTGCGAGACCAAGTTCCCCCCAGGGTACAAACCAGCCATCCTTAAGATCGTGAACCTCGATATATCCCAATATCCGAAGGTCTCCTGTGAGATCCTGTTCAATGATTATTCAGGCAGGACTATTCCTCTGGATGAGAGCATTTCGCTTCGGCTTTTCGAGGACGAAATACCCATGACGGATGTCGTTCGGGAGTCTCGGCAAACGGTAGCAACGCAACTTCTCATCGATACTAGCGGGAGCATGTCTGGGAAGATGGAGCACGTGGCTAAGGGGGTTGAGGCCTATCTCAATCGGATCGGGCCCGACGATAGAGTCATGGTGATGGAGTTCAATAGCTGGCGAGGAGAGACGCCCGTTGTCCAGAAGTTCACAAATGACGCCGATTCGATACTTGGTAGGATTCGGAAATTGAAACCCAGAGGCCAGACAGCCCTTTATGACGCCATTGCGGACGGAGGGGATTGGTTCTATCCTAAATTTGCCAAGGCAACGAAGATCATGATTGTCTTGAGCGATGGCGGGGACAACAACAGCGTCCGTGAATGGTTCAATGCGATGGATTTTGCCAAAGAGCACGACATAAAGGTCTTCTTTATAGCGCTTGGACCCGACGCAGACGTTCGGATGTTCCGTCGTATAGCCAGGGAGACCGGAGGCGAGGTCTTCACTTCGCTGAAGGAGGAGATGCTTCCCACGGCTTATGAGAGCATTTCCATGCTGGTGCGCTCGACAAGGACGGTGCTCACCTACGAGACCAATCCGGATATAACAGCAGATGGAAGGCC
>JAGHCW010000022.1 GCA_021160245.1 bacterium
ACGCCCTGGCCAACGCCGGGGTGGACCTCTTGATCATTGAGACCATCTCGAGCCTCAAGATGATGACCCTTGCGGTGGAGGCGGCAAGACAAGTTTGCGACTTGCCCGTAATTGCCCAAATGACCGTTACGGAGGAGGGCTCGACCATGTACGGCGATGAGCCGGAGGAGATCGCCTCATTCCTCAAGACGCTAAATGTTGACGTCGGCGGCCTGAACTGCTCCGTGGGACCTCAGATGATGCTGGGAGCAATCAAGCGGATGGCAGAGGTGGATGGCATGAGACTATCGGCTCAGCCAAATGCCGGTCAGCCGAAGCTCGTAGAAGGACGCTACCTGTACCTCTGCTCTCCCGAATACATGGCCGAATACGCGAGGCGCTTCGTCGCGGCCGGCGTGAGCATAGTTGGCGGCTGCTGTGGAACGACTCCTGAGCACATAAGGGCGATCGCAACTGCGATAAAATCAACCCAAATCGACCAGGGCGAGTTCTATGACGTTCAGATAGAAATGCCGGCGGAAGAGCTTGAAAAGGCCAGCACAAAGAGAAAACCGACGCGCCTCGAGAAGATGTTGACGAAGCAATTCGTTGTCAGCGTCGAGATAGACCCACCCAGAGGGATTTCCGTTCAGAGGGTGATAGACAACGCAAAGATGCTGAAAGACAATGGTATTTATGCGGTCAACATAGCTGACGGGCCACGCGCCTCGGCCAGGATGAGCCCGCTAGTTCTGGGGCATATCATCGAGAGGAGCGCGAAGATTCAGACCATCATCCACTTCTGTTGCCGAGACAGAAACCTCATCGCGCTGCAAGCGGACCTGATGGCAGCATACGTCGGCGGCCTGAGAAACCTCCTTATCGTAACCGGAGACCCCCCCAAGCTCGGCGATTATCCTTCCTCGACCGCCATATTCGACGTTGACTCGATTGGCCTTGTGAAGATAGCGAGGAACCTCAACCTGGGCCTCGACCTAGCCGGCAAGCCGATATCGAAGCCCACGCACTTTCACCTAGGTGTCGGCGTCAATCCGGGGGCTATTGAAATGGAGAAGGAGCTCAGTCGCTACAGGCAAAAGCGTGATGCCGGCGCTCACTTCGCAATGACGCAGCCCGTTTATGAGTCGCGGCTTTTTGAGGAGTTTATTCGAGAGACACGCGATGTTGAGATGCCGGTGTTTGTCGGGATACTGCCACTTATCTCATATCGCAACGCCGAGTTTCTGCACAATGAGGTGCCGGGCATGTCCGTGCCCGCGCCGGTGAGACAGCGCATGCGCGAGGCTCGAACTGCGGAAGCGGCGAAAAAGGAGGGCATTGCGATAGCCAGCGACGCGCTCTCGGCGGTCGTCGGCATGGAGCGTGTCGTAGGCGCCTACATCATACCACCGTTCGGTCACATAGACCTGGCCGTAGAGATCGCAAAGAACGCCACGCTCATCTAAGCAGAGTCTCCTGGCCAAGAGAGACCCACCGCGACTAGGCCAATCGGGTGGAATGGAAACTCAAGATCAGGGACGTTTTCTCAGAACCACTATCCTGTTCGAGTTGGTCCCTCTGGTGTTATTTTTAACACCCCAGCAGTTCGATGTCTTGGTGAAGCTCTGCGAGTTAATCAATATGCACTGTGGACAAAGCCCCGCATGCATAGCGGCATTAACAATTTCGTCCTCAAGATTCAGATGGCCCTTGCGCACCTCGCCAACCTCAAAGGCGATGATCCCGTCGTCGGTGAGGACCCGCCTAAGCTCAATGAGCGTGTCCGTCATCTTTGATAGCCAATCGTCCAGATTCCGAAATTGCCAGAAATTGTCGCGAGAGAGCTCAATATCGCAGAACCACATTCGGAGCCAATTATCTTTGATATAGTTCACGTTGTCGAGAAAAGGTGGCGACGTTACGACCAGATTCACAGATTGCGAAGAGACTGCGTTCATTTTGTCCGCAGACTCGCTGTAAAGAGAATGATCGTTCCGATGGAATCCCTTTGGGAGAGGGTCCCGGAGAAGTTGTCTGGACTTTTTCAGGATGAGCTTCTTTGTGTCTCGATACTCGGGGCACTGACCCTTGCGCTCGTTGATGCGCCGCTGGCTTTTCAACGAGGCCGCCTGATTCGGTGGAAGCGTCCAGACTGAGAAGAACCCGGGCGAATGTCCTGTAAGCCGATTGCAGGCGATCATCCGCAGCCAATCATCAACGTCGTCAAACTCGTGCTCAATCATCCGATGTTCGAAATATACCCGCCAGGCATATAGCTCATTCAGTGTCTCTTCATGAAAGAAGACCAGAAGCTCATCATCCACCGGACCGGAATAGATAAGGTCAATTTTGTCCAACCGCTGTTGGATTCGCGTCAATGTGGGTGGGCATAGTCTGGGTCTTATGAGAATGCTACATACTGGATTGATGTCATTCCCGATTACTCGACAGCCGTGCATTTGCGCCTCAATAAGCGTCGTGCCGCGACCCATAAACGGGTCAAAGACAACGTCATCAGGCCTGCAAAACCGCTTGATGAAGAAGGCGGGCAACTGCGGCTTGTAGCAACCTCGGTATGAAACCTCGTGGATCGAGTGAGCCTGTCTCTGCCTCGATGTCCAGAACTCCGCCCGGTAAATGGGAACCGCTAAATCGCCGTAATGTCGAATTGCGTCCGCCTCAACGGGCTTCAGCTCGAAAAGCGGCAGGACATTTTCAGAGAAGCCTCTGTACGGAAGTATCTTATTCAGCGTGATACGCTCGTTTTGCATTCTGCCTGACTAGGCATTGATCAATAGCAAAGCCCCTTTGGAGTCTCCGGACTGCGATGCATTAGAACCAGGTTCTATATGGCATACAATTGGCAAATGTGAACTAGCCACAGGGGGATGTCAAACCACATAAGCGATTGAGTGCAACGGTCAATGGCGAAGTAATCTCGAAAAATGAACACGGGAACTTATCTGGTCTTTCGCCTTGAGGTTTGGTCTTTTTGTGGTTAGATTCTTAGAAAATGTCAGTGCTAATTTTCCCGGCGGCCATCCTTACCGTCTTGGCGACGCGAGGACTGGTCTTAACCACAACATGATTGGGAGG
>JAGHCW010000099.1 GCA_021160245.1 bacterium
GAACCTAGGAGTCCGTTGCGAGCGAGGTAGCGAGAGCGATGTTCTGGCAAGATACATCTCTGCGGCCTCCGCGCTGCAAGCGGATATTATCCTGAGATTAACCGGCGATAATCCCCTCGTGCATCCGCCAATCGTCGAGCAGCTGGCAGACGCGATGCAGGACGACCCGAGCATGGATTACTGCTGCGCCTCAAACGCCCCTCTTGGGACGGCCTGCGAGGCGGTGAGATTCGACGCCCTCGTGAGGGTGAAGACGCTTACCGACAGGCCGGAGCACACAGAGCATGTTACGCTTTTTATTCGTGAACACCCGGATCTCTTCAAAGTGGGCGAGGTTAGGTCAGAGCTCGGCATGACCGACCTTCGACTGACGCTTGATACCCATGAGGATTATCAAATGCTCTCCACCGTGTTTGACTCGCTCTACCGGCCAAATAGATTGCTCGGCGTTGGCGAGGTGGTCCGCTACCTTGATAAGAACAAGGATCTTCGATTGCTGAATGAATCGGTCAAACAGCGGTGTCCCGGAAAACCAGTTATCTGATTACTGGTGTCGTAGATTGATTCGGGCATGTATCTTTCTTGAAACCAAGTGGCAGGTCGGATGTCAAAACGAGTAATTGTCGGACTGAGCGGCGGCGTTGATAGCGCTTACGTCGCCTGGTTGCTTAAGCAACAGAACTATGACGTCGTTGGCGTTCACTTCATACTTGACCCATTTGGCAAGACGGCCATTGACGCGCCCGACAAGCAGTCGCTCGAGGTTAAGCCCTGCGGAGGGCAAGACGAGGCGCTTCAGAAGACGGCGGAGAGGATAGGGATTGAGCTTTTATGCGTTGACCTGAGCTACAGGTTCAGGCGGCATATCATCAGCCGCTTCGTCGAGGAGTATTTGAGCGGCAGGACTCCCAATCCGTGCGTTCTCTGCAACCTGAAGATCAAGTTTGACGTTTTACACCGCCTATTGGGGCGGCTCGGGGCGGATTACTTCGCAACCGGTCATTATGCGAGGATAGTAACGCATCCGTCTGATGGTGTCCCTGTTGTGGCCAGGGCGGCGGACCCGCTGAAGGACCAATCCTACTTCCTTTGTATGTTGGGCGCACAGCATCTGCAGAAGGCGATTCTGCCGCTAGGGGATTTGAGGAAGTCCGATGTTAAGGCTGAGGTTTTTAGGTTGGGCCTCTGCGAACCGTCGGTTCACGCGAGCCAAGACCTCTGCTTTGTTAGCGAGCACGGCAAATATGCGGATGTATTCAAAGAGTTCCCTCGAATTCATAAACCTGGCCCAATCGTTGACCGCGATGAGGGAGAGGTCGGCACGCATCCCGGCATACTGAACTTCACGATAGGCCAGCGTCGTGGCCTCGGCGTGGCGCTTGGGCAACCGAGATATGTGTTGGCCATCGACGCCGAGACCAACACTCTGCACATCGGGCCGAAGAAATATCTTATGAGGCGCGAATTTGTGGCGCGCGATGTTGTTTGGGTCGCCGGCTCCCCCAAAGACGAGCGACTCAACCTCAATGTCAAGATCAGGCTCAAGCACAAGGCTGCGCCCGCGACGCTCACGCCCATCGATGGCGAGGCGAGAGCAGTGCGTGTGGAGTTCCACAATGCGCAGCCCGCCGTAACCCCCGGTCAAGCCGCCGCCTTCTACGATGGCGATTTTATAGTTGGTGGAGGGTGGATAGAACTCCCCTGACGGCCCGCGTCGATCTGTTTTATTCCTCCCACTTCAGAACTTGACAAGACGGGCTACATTTTGCAGAGTTTTGCTGACTTATGAGAATCTGAGTATTCAAAGTGGAGAGGTGTCCGAGAGGCCGAAGGAGCTCGCCTGCTAAGCGAGTAAGCGTTTAAGACGCTTCCGGGGTTCGAATCCCCGCCTCTCCGCCAATTTGACTTGCCGCCGGCCCCAGTTTGGGCTTTGGCCGGGGCATATTCAGCTCGGTTGCTGTTCCTGGAGTGCGAAAGATGAACATGATATTGAGACATTCCCTGAAGTTCCGCATTGCCATGTTCTTTCTCGCCCTAGCTGCGCTCTTGATTCTCGGGGGCTGTGTCAAGGAGGTCAAAGAACGGAGATTGGAACGGAGCCACCCCGCCTCAGCGACCGATTCGGGATCGGCCCGGCTGAGAACGGCCGCCCGTTCCGGACCTGTTGCCGCTGCCGTCATACTCGATTCCGCGGCGCAAGTGCCCAGCATTTACTCGGAAAAGGGCGCCGATAAGTTGGTGGATTCCCTGAGCTCGATGGGCTTCAGAGCTTCCCGGGCCTTGAGCTGGGAAGAGATGCGCACTGCGCGAAATCCCTCAGGTGGCATGTTATATGACCTCGCAATTGTCGTCTCGTTTCGGGACATGCCGAGGCTTGATACAATCGATGAGAAGGACAGGATGTGCCGATGTGACTTTTCAGCCAGCGTGATAGAGGTCCAAACTGGCAGAGTGCTTCAAAAAGTGGAGAAGCAAATTGCCGGCGATTCTGGCGAGGACTTCAAAGTTGCCTGCCTAAATGCGGTGTTGAAGAGCGCCTCTGACTTCGCCGAGCTTGCGGCAGAGTTGATCCGGGATTATCAAGAGGGCGCAGAGCGCGAAGAGCAATAGCTAACCGGCAGTATAGAAATGACAGGCTGGAAAGCCAGTCCTGCACTCAAGGTCTGATGGGATATTGATGAGACCGAACCTCTTGATGGCTCTAATGGCCGTTATCGGCTTGACCCTATTGGCTTCGCCGGCTTATGCCCAACAGTCAACAGAGTCAACACTTACGACAAATGGGATTGAGAGCGCCTCGTATAATCCAGCCTCATTCTCGATCGCTACCGAGACGACTATTTGGCCAAAACTGGTGGTCTTGGTTGATCCCAGCCTTGTGATGCCCTGGGGAGCAAATCAAGTCGTCTTCCGGACCACAGTGTCATTACTTGATGGTCTTCATATTCCGGTTTTGAACCCCAGGTTCCAGCAGGCAATGCACTGGGAGGGATACAACCTCGCCAAGAAGAGCACTGCAA
Source organism: bacterium (assembly GCA_021160245.1). Taxonomy (GTDB): domain Bacteria; phylum B130-G9; class B130-G9; order B130-G9; family B130-G9; genus JAGHCW01. The sequence continues at coordinate 3,021 of JAGHCW010000099.1, forward strand.
GGGATGCCGCAAGCACGATAGCCTTAAAGGCCGGCGCCGCGCTTGCCGTAGTGCTCAGGTGCAAAGCTGTCGAGGTGGGCTTTGAGGGAGACCTATTGGCCCCTTATACTTGCAGGGCAACAGTATCCGGTAACGTCCTGGTCGCAGCGACTGGTCGGCCAGTCAAGAGCCAAATAGTCGTTCATCACAAAGCCTCTGGCGCAGACGAATCCTTGGCCGAGAGTACAGCCATTGCGTCGGCGGCCACGATCTTTGCTGATGAAGCCCTGAAGAGGATTAAGTTCTGGTCATATCAGCGCGAGGAGCGAGGCAATGCCATTCTCGTCAGGTTCAGGGGAATGGATAGTTACGCTCGGATAATTGACATCCGCAATGTCCTTTACGAAATACCCCGCTGCACCAACGTAACTCAGAAAAGCGTCTCGTTGGGTGACCCAAATAAGCCGAACTTTGCGGAGATAAGCCTGAGTTATCTGGGAACCGCACGGGTTCTTTATGGGGAAATTGCGGCCGCGCTTGTAGATGAGATTGCCCCGCTCCGGCTCAGCCCAATATCCATTTCGAGCCACTTGATGGAGCTCGAATTGTGGGAGCCGGAGAAGACCCCGGATGTGGATAGCGCGATAGAGGAGCCGTCGCCGGCAGCTCCGTAGTTATCCGAACTCCATATAGTCTGTGAATAGTCTCTCGAAGTCCGGATGCGTGGCGAGGTTCACATAAGTAGATGTTCGCCGAAGTGCCTCCAGTTTACGGATCGTGCTGCCCGACCGGAGAAATGCAATCGCGCCGGCCAGCGCCGTGTTTCCCAAGGCGCTTTTGCTTGCGTTCTCAAACTTCGGGACAAGGCCGATGGCCTCGGCGGACTTGGGATCTATGAAGCTGCCGAATGCGCCTCCTAAAATTAGGCTGCCAACCGACGCAGGCTCAATCTCGGCCTCCTGAAGCAGAATCTCAATGCACGTCCTGATTGCGCTCTTTGCCAGCTGTGCTTTGCGGATGTCCTCCTGAGTTATTGCGCTGTTCCCGTCGAAAGTAAAAGCCGGCTGCCCGCCAATTCTGCACAGAGATACTCTTGTCTCCGTGGATAGCCTTTTAGTGTTGGATATAAATCTGCCTGAAGGCTCAATGAAGCCAGCCTGGAGCAGGGCAGCACAAGCGTCCACGAGACCCGATCCGCAGATTCCCAAGGGCCGTCCGCCGCCGATCACCTGATATGAAATGCCGCCGGCTTTGCATGCGACATGTTGGATTGCCCCTGCCATCGCGGGCATCCCGCAGCGGATCTCCCCCCCTCAAACGCGGGGCCGGCCGCTGCAGACGAGGCGACGAGGCGGTCTTTTGTTAGGACTGCTGTCTCCGAGTTCGTGCCGATGTCCAATAAGACAAGCGGCCGCTTGGGCTCGTGTAAGGAGGCAACAAATAGCCCCGATAAGAGGTCCGCTCCCACGTAGCCGCCGATTGCGGGCATCAGCTCGAACCTCGTCCTTTGGGGAAATCCAAGCGTATCAAACTTGCCTGCATCCTGCTCAGAAACGAAAACGGCGGATGTAAATGGCGCCTCGTATGGCGGCGTAATGAGTGGCGAGCAATCTGCGCCGAGTAACATGGCGAGCATCGTCGTATTTCCCGCGAAGACAACCTGATGAATGTCAGAGGCCGAGGCGCCTGCGTCGGAGAGAAGCGCGCGCGATGCGACACGAACGCTTTCCATCAGCGACAGCGTGAGAGACTTCCGCTTCTCATCGCCCTCTAGAGAATAGCCGATGCGGGATATCACGTCCGCGCCGAACTGGAATTGCTGGTTGAGCGTAGTCGAAAAGCCTGTGGGCTTGCCGGACGCCATGTTGAGAAGTGCGACCGCAACCGTTGTTGTTCCGAGGTCAACTGCAAGCCCAAGACCTTCTTTGGCATCTTGATTGGATGAGATTCCTCGTTCCGTAATCGGATCAAGCGGAACCAACGACGGAACAATGGCTGCTGCCCTTGCGGCTCGATCGTCCGTTGCTATACTGACCCTTGATGCCGCTGGGACGCTCACTCTGATGTCCGCTGAGACCCGGTATTGACAAGCGAGAACGCTCGTCTCCTCGTCACCTTCGGCCCGGCGAATGAGAACCTCGCATTTTCTGCAATTTCCCTTGCCTCCGCATGTCCCAGCCAGAAAAATAGAATTGCCGGCCAGAAACTGCATGAGGTTGCTGCCTGCCTCAGCCGTCAGAGTTCTACCGTCCGGCTCCAGTTTTACCGAATAAGTATCGGCCACGCATCACCTCGTCGAGATTCTAATAGCGCTAATACGTCAGAAAATTATCATGGAGAATCGTCAATCGCCGCTAACCATATTGCCCAAAGCGCCGAAGAGACTACCACCACGCCTCACCTCGCCCTTTGCACCTCCTCGCGATGCGTTGATTACCCTATCTGCGAGTCGTGAGAACGGTAGAGTCTGGAGCCATATCTGCCCGGGGCCCGTCAGCTTCGCCAGAAATAGCCCTTCTCCGCCGAAGAAGGCTGTCTTGATGCCCCCGACCATTTGGATATCGTAATTGACCGACTCCTCGAACCCAACGAGGCAACCGGTATCGACCTTGAGCGACTCACCGCGGGCCAATTCTTGCCGCACAATCGTGCCGCACGCATGTAGAAATACAATGCCGTGTCCGGATATCCGCTCAAGGATGAACCCCTCGCCACCGAAGAATCCCGCCCCCAGCCGCTTGGTAAAAGCGATGTCCATTTCAACTGCAGTGTCCGCGCAGAGGAAGGCGTCGCGCTGGCAGAGAATCGTCTGACCGCTTAAGTCCAGCGGTAGTATCTTGCCGGGATACGGCGAGCTGAAGGCCACCTTGCCGCTCGCCCCGCGACATGCAAACATCGCCATGAAAAGGCTTTCGCCCGCGATTTTGCGCTTTATGCCGCCAAATAGGCCGCCTTCCATCTTTGTGTCCATCTCAATTGCGGTCGTCATAAACATCATCGCGCCCGCCTCAGCCTTGACCTGCTGGCCCTGATTAAGGTCGATTACGACCGCCTGCATGTCATCGCCAATCAAATCGTATTTCAATGAGGTCGCCATTTTGATTTCCTCCTTCACATAAATATCAACCGCTAAATCCTGACGCAAGATGTAGGGGCAGGCCTTGTGTCTGCCCAAATATATAGATAGACGGAGACAAACCCCGCCCTACACAATAGCAAATACGACCTATGAGACAGGCTCGAAAGCCCGTCCTACATCGCCTCATTCATCCTCTTGATTAGGAATGCCAGATAATTTCCATCGCACGCGAAGTATGATTCAGCATAACCCTTACCGCGCAGAAGACCGTGAGTGCGATACCTGTCCAATCCCTCTATGACCACGTTCACATAGTCATTCTGCTCCATTTGGCTCTTGTGACATAGAAGCGCCTGTCTCTTGAGATCGACCTGATCGGTTATATCGATTATGCGGTTCGGGAGGATAGGAGGCGCGATTTCATAAGCGAAGACGTTGCAGAGGTAATCCACCATGGCGAATGCCTCGACAGCGACCTCCGCCGCTGCTTTGTGGTCGGGATTGTAATCGAGCGGAAACGGCAGATAAATAAGGTCGGGATTGTAGTCAACGAGTATCTCGGCCACCATTTGGGAGCAATCATCTACGAAAAGAGATAGCTTGGTATCCAGAAAGCCGAAGAACCGAAGATTCCTGATGCCGAGAACGGCCGCCGCTCTCTCCGCCTCAGCCTTTCGCCTCGCGCCCAGGTTCATGCTCCGCCGCAGGTCTTGCATCCCTCGCGAGCCATCGGTCAGATAGGCGACGATAACCTCATCTTGGGCCTGCACGTGCTTGACTAGGACGCCGCCGCAGCCGATTACATCGTCGTCTGGATGAGGCGCAAGGACTAGAACGCGATTGGCCTCGGGCCTCTCTATGACCGTCGGCAAAAAGAACTCGCTCTTGCCCCGGATCCCCATCTTGAGAAGGAAGTTCAGCATCCCCTCTGCGCCCAGATACTGCACCTTCGCCCGTAAATCCCGCAGTGCCTGCAATTTCGACATGTTTCCCTCACGCCCAAGTCTGGCCACTAGCATCCAGCCGACCAGCTGAACTGTTTGTGCATTCTGTAGGTTAGAGAGTGCCATAAGAAGGGCGTGGCTATCAACAGTGGCGTGATATGTGCTATGCAGATTCCCAGCGCGGACTCCACTCAACGTGGATTGGGCCGGGCAGTTCCTTGTTAGGAAGGGATTCGGATGGCTTGATCCAATAAGGACAGTTTCCCTGGTTGTGCCATTCAATCTTGGCGATTGCGCATTTCCTTTCGCTGCACCTGCCTGAGATAAGAACATCTTCACGGGGACGCCGCATATAGAAACATGCCGTAACCATTCCAGCGGGCTTGCCTTTCCAATGACGATGGCTATGAGGATTTGGGAACGTGACCTCAAGTTGTCTCAACGTGTAAACGAGATCCCGTATCTGCTTTCGTAGCGAGGCTCGCTCGATAGCTTTGGGGCAGATTATGGCAAACTCGACCTCCTTAACTTCGTTTGCTGGCCAGCCCTTTGCATTCACAATCTGGAAGGTGTCGTCCAATTTCAGTGATCGATCCAAATGCGTCGCCGGCGTCTTGTGGGCCAATGGCCAGTTGAAATGGCTCTTCAATCCCTGAAGCTGAGTCAGATGCTCTTCCCAATGCACTCTAAGCCCGTCCCAATGCTCCTGCACAGCTTTCTTTGCCATTCCAGGTTTCTCCTGACTGAAGATCATGCCATCCGGCTTGGTCAGATGGTCTCCTGACTCAATCATGCCCGTTGCCCATTCTCCTGCTTGAGTCCCGCTCTCAATGCTTGCGCAAAATCCATCTCCCTGAATGAGAGCTCTACCGCATTCATTTGCGCGTTTCAGGGCTATCTCGGTCTGGTACGACGAAGATCCAGATTCAAGTTCGGCATAGAATGTATCGATTTTGTTTAATCTCTGAGACCAAGCTCGCTTGACCATCGTGCCTGAAGGTTCCAGAACACATCTCAGGATGACATGCAGCTTTGATTCCATTGAGCGGCGCGAAAGCTGAGTGGAAAGCTCCTGTTGTGAATCCAACAAACCCAATTTTTCTTCTGCAAATAGAAGACAGAGTGCAAGCGATGAGCAATCATCCAGCAGTTCCTCATAAATGCTTATTGCTTGCTCGTCGTAGAAGAATGGCTCATCATTTGAGTTCTTCTCGCCAAGTCTCGGGAAAACCATGAATTCTGGAAATGGTGTCTCGTCGTAAATATAGAAATCTGCATGGGCCATCGAGTTCCGTATTATTCTCCGA
>JAGHCW010000059.1 GCA_021160245.1 bacterium
AAAGGCCGTCTCCGCGAGGAGGGCACCCACCGGGAGCTGCTGGCCAAGCGCGGCATCTACTACGATCTCTATCGGCTGCAATATGTCTGATCACGCTTCTTGAGGGCTGCTCTTCGGCCGGCCGAAGGCGGGACGTTCAACGAAACGCTACTAGCCCCGCCCGGCCATAATTCTTCGTCCGGGCATTGCCCGGAGCGGGATAACGGCCGGGTCATCACCGCTGCACGGCGGAGGCATCCTTGAACGCATCCGTTCTGGCCATGCGATGAGCTGCAAACGCGGAAACCGTTGTTGTTCCGATTCCTCGGGTTGTTCCTGTTCCGGTTTGCGGACCGGCAGTTCTGGGCGTTGTTGTTCCAGCTGCCGCCGCGTTTGACCCGGAATAATTAGAGGAAAGATGTGGCGGAAGGGAGTCGCCTCATCCTCTCAGGCCACCCGAATGAATTCGGGTGTTAATATAATCAGAGCCATCTATGACCATCGCGCGTTGAGGCTTTGCTTCCCTTCAGCTATATTGATCCGAATTGAAAAATCATATCGATAGGGAGACGGAAGGTTGCCGCGGCATTCATATTCTCGATGCTGGATACATCTGATCTGGTCAACTTTCAAGAGAGAAAAGGCCCTGCATGGTGAGAATGCGAGACGTGTTACCAATTGTCTCATCTCGCTGGCTAAGTCCGCTGACATATACTTGAGATCGATTCACGTCAATCCTGAGCACGTTCACTTGCTGATCGACCTGCCAGCCACACACTCCGTGGATGAGGTCGTCAAGCTCCTCAAGGGGAGTTCATCGCGGTGGATCAATGCCAATCGCCTGCTAGTTGGGCGGTTCCGGTGGGCGAGGGGATATGCGGAGTTCTCCGTTTCGCAGTCCGCCATGAAAGATGTCATCGCCTATATTGACGGGCAGGATGAACACCACAGAGTGAGAACATTCGCGGAAGAGTATGAGGCTTTCGCGAGGCGATAGTGACTAGACTCCGGGCCAGATGACCAGGAATAGGAGGAGTCTTCTCATCGCCCGGCTTTAGCCGAGGCGATGCGGAAGGGCTACTATGATCCTAACCCCCGAATTCATTCGGGGGGATGTCGGGGCAGCCTGCCACCTCCCCCTTCTCATAATCCTCATAACGCCTGCGAAGGGTCTTCTTGGGCTGACGCCCTTCTTGACCCTTCGCTAAACTCCTACAGGTGGCTAAGTAGCAAGGTCAGCAAGTGGCTAGTAAGACCTGGCCACGCGGAGACCGACGCTGTCGGGCCGGCTCCTCGGGACGTTCCAGTAGCGGTAAGCGGAACGGCAGAGCAGAACGAGGATGCGCCAGCCGCCGCCGCGCATGACCCGGCCCGAGCCACTACTAGCCCCCGTAGGATCACTGTCCGGATCTGGCCGCGTCCCATAATAACCCGATGAATACCAATCCCAGCACCACTCCCAAACATTACCATGCGTGTCATAGAGGCCCCAAGCGTTCCGCTCCTTCTCACCCACTTCTCGCTTCTGCGAACCTGAGTTGCCATAATACCACCCCGCACGACCAAGGTCGGAATCAGAGTCGCCAGTATAAAACCGTGTCGTCGTCCCAGCCCGACAAGCATACTCCCACTCCGCCTCAGTAGGCAAACGGTAACCGTTCGCATCGAAACTGCACGACACCTCAGCAGAAGTGATGTGATCGCCGCTGTAGCCCACATTCGTCATCGTGTAGCATTGCGCATAGCCGTCCGCCTGCGACAACTTGTTGCAGAACGATACGCAATCAAACCAAGTAACGCCTTCGACGGGATAGTCATCCCCTCGCTCGTTGTAGCTGTCATTCCAGCCCATCACCTCTTCAAACTGCTTCTCTGTAACCTCTGTCTCAGACATCTGAAACGCTGAGACATTCACCGTCCGCTGTGGTCCTTCGTCCCAATACCGCCCCGATTCGCCCGAAGGCGAACCCATCAAGAACGACCCCGCCGGAATCGAGAGCATCGTGATGCCCGTCGAAGGCCCGGAATCCTGGTATGCAAAAGGCGCAAGGCTTGCGATACTCACGTAGGTGAACGTTCCCGGATAGGTAAGGAGCGCAGCAAAGGCGTAGTCTCCTGCCCCTTCTATCGGTGGCGCTCCGCATGGGAGATCGAACGTCCAAAACACCGTAGGCGCCATCTCGAACGAGGCGGGAACATAAATGTCCAGTATCCAAGGCTCGATGGAATGGCTCCAACCACTGTATTGCGCCGACCAGATATTACCGTCCGGCAGGATGAGCCCAATATACACATCAACCGACATCCCCTCGTCATCGTTCACTGCCGACAAGCCCACCTCAATAGTATCGCCAGACTCGAACACCTCGGAGTCGGTCTCGATTGTAATCGTCGGCACAGCCAAAGCCATCGTCCAGACAGCCAAGACCAATGCGAGAAACACACATATAACTGCTGCTCGCATGTCTTTCCTTCCTTTTTGGGGAAGTTAGTGTGATAAGCGTCCGCCCCTAATGTGCGGCATGCACAGACGATTAAATTAAACC
>JAGHCW010000182.1 GCA_021160245.1 bacterium
GGACGGTCTCGGTGAAGACAATCGCTACGAGCCGCTTCGAGGCGGACGGCACGGCGGGGCGCTCATCCTCGAGACTGGTGCAGGAGATAGGTTCAGAATCGAGCGTTACGCCTCAAGCAAGTCCAAGTTAATTGGCGATGTGATTGTGCGCGATGCAGGCGGCAATCAGTTTCCGGATAGTCACATTTCCCGGCTACTCGATTCCGCGACGGAGGACCTCTTCAATAGCGTTTTCGCATTTGGGTTGCATGAGCTTCAGCGTCTCAAGACACTCACAAGCGATGACGTGAAGGGAGTTATCTACAGCGCGGGCGCCGGAGGGATTGGGACGTCACTGCCCAAGATCTATGCGAATCTCAAGAAGAACATGGAGGGTCTGTTCAAGAAAAGAGGCAGCAGCCCTGAGGTTAACAGGCTTTTGAAGCAGATTGACGAGATCTCAAAACATCTACGTGAGATTCGGGCACAGTCGGGTCGCTACGACGATCTGAAGCGAGAATACGATGGAAGCAGCGCCTCGCTTACGGAGCAGGAGGCCAGACGGAAGTCGCTTTCCGCGTCGTTGAGCGATGTTAAGACGAAGCTCGCCGCGTGGGATGACTGGGTGGGGCTTCAGTCGGCTCGCAAGCGGCTGGATGAATTGCCACCAGTAGATCGATTCCCGAAGGATGGAATCGGCCGGTTCGAGGCCATGAATGGGGAATTAAGAGGCGCAAATGAGGCAAGAGAAGCGCAGCGCATGCAGCGGGCGGAGCTTCAAGAGGAGCTGGACGCCATCGTGGTAAACGAGTCGCTTCTGGCCAATACCGAGGAGATTGAGCGACTCAAACAGAACCGAAAGGAATACGAATCTTCAGTCAGCGATCTGCCGAAAGTCCGAGCTAGCAGAAATTCGAAGGCGGATGATCTGAAGAAGAATCTCGCCGAGCTTGGGCCGAATTGGGATGAGGCGATGCTAATGCGCTTCGACACATCGCTCGCGACGCGTGACGCTTTGCTGAGGCTTAAGGGGGATATCGATAAGGCGGAGAATTCTCGGAGGATCGCTGGCGAAAAGCTGACGATTGCAAAGGAAGCTCTGCAAAAAGCGGAGGACAGCGAACAGGCCGCGAAGAGCCAATTCGAGAGGATGCCCGAGCCGGAGTTAAAGGATGAGCAAGAGATAAGAGACCGAATCAAAAGACTGAAGGAGGCCAGAAAGCCCTGCAATTCGATTCGACGGGCCGAGGATAAGTTGGAGGACGCATCCGCTCGAATAAAGGAACTCGAATCCTCAGCAAAACGCGAGCAGGAGAGGATTTCCTGGAGTGCAAGTCATCCGAAACTGGCGGCCTTGCTCATATCCATCGTATGTATGGCGGTTGCGCTCGTCATATATCTTGCCTTCGATGGCCCGGGCATCTACGCGTGGCCAGTCGTGGGGCTTATTTTCGTCGGGTCCTATTCCACCCTGTACAGGCGGTTTGAAAAGATGAGTAGGGACTTCAAAACGAACCTGGCATCGCTGGATTCCAAGAAGAGCGGCCTGCTTGGAATGGAGATGGAGCTTCGCAAAGCGCTTGAAGCTAATGGCTCTAAGCTACGAGATATGCTCTCTTTTCTGCAGGATAAAGACATCATGCCCGACGAGAGGCGACTCGATGATCTGATGGATGATTTCAGGGACATGCTCATTGAGCTTGAACAATGGAATCGGGCGTTTGAGGCGAAGGAACGTGCAGCCAAAGAGCGCGAGGCGGCGAAACGTTCTCAGAGTGCCTCATCCAATGCGCTGTCGGAGCGGGAGAGGGATGTTGAGGCGGCGAAGTCAGCCTGGGTCTCTTGGCTCGAAAATGCAGGCCTCTCGGCGAGTATGTCGCCGAACACCGCAATTGTGATACCAGAGCGCGTGGGCGCGTGCAGAGGCGTGCTTCAGTCGATCCGTGACCTCGATGAGCGTATATCCAAAATGGAGGAGGTGGGCGAGCGGCATAAGGGCCAGGTTCTGTTCGTTGCCTCGGCCTGTGGAATAGACAGTTCAGGCGATGTTGACCCGGGGAGAATGTTGGATGCACTTTCAAGGGCGCTCCACGATGCTATAGAGGCTTCCGCCAGGCGAGAGAGGCTCAAAGATGAGATCGATCGCCTTTCCCGGGAGATCGAGACCGCAAAGGCAAGCATTGGCGGCAGAGAGAAGGAGATCGGCAAGCTCTTCGAGGCGGGAGGAGCGTCGAACGAGGAGGAATTCCGCGAGCGGGCTGGGATTTATGAAGAGAGGCTTGATCTACTGCAACAGATAAAGGGCGGAGAGAGTGCTCTTCAGCGCCTCGTGGGACCCCAGCGCGTTCAGCAGCTTGAGAGCTCCCTCGCGGTAGCCGACCCAATCGATCTGAAGGAGAGGGAAAGCGAGCTAAACGACACGCTGGAGGGGCTTGAGACCCAACTGAAGGAACTTCGCGAGGAACGAGGCGGCCTGAAAGCGCAGTTTGAGCAGCTTGAACAGGATGAGGAATCTTCCGTCTTGAGGCTCCGCAAGCAGGAGCTGGTTGCGGAGCTTAAGAATGCTGTCAAGAGATGGGGCGCCTTTTCGATTGCAAGAAGAGTGCTTCAAGAGGCTCAGGCCATCTATGAGCGCGACCGTCAACCCAATGTGATTCGGGAGGCAAGCCGCCTCTTCAAGAGTATGACGCGGGCCAAGTTTTCGACCATCGTGAAGCCAATGGACAGCCAGTCTTTCGAGGTTCGCGACGAGCAGGGGAGAACGCTCCAGGTCGGGCAGCTCAGCCAGGGGACTCGCGAGCAGTTGCTTCTTGCGATTCGGTTGGGCCTGGTTCGCGATTTTGGGGAGAGGCAGGAGAAGCTGCCGCTTGTCATGGACGATGTGCTTGTGAATTTTGATTACCATCGGGCATGCGCGACGGGCGAGGCGCTTCACAGCCTGTCCGAGACACACCAAGTCCTGCTTTTCACGTGCCATCAGGAGACGCTCGATCTGATGCTCGATGTCGCCCCGGGCGCACAAATCATAAAATTGAGTGACGGCAAGATATTCTGATCTTCTGTCCGCCATATCCGTTAAGACGTCGATCAGAAGCCTTGATTAACGGCTTCTGCCCTTTGCATGTCCTTTGCATCTTTTCGGGATGCTCTTCAACTTCAAACCTGTGTTTACGGAGAGTTCCAGAGACCATACAGTTGACAGACTTGTAGATGATTGCTAGCCTCTGCTGGGATAGTGGTGTATATGTGATTTAGACGTGGGTTCTAAAGGTCTATGCTTTCATTGATTCCGACCCAGGACGGCTGTTTTGAGAGAGTCAGGCAGTACCTTCTCAAGCTGGGAGAAAAAGACGGCCTGCTTTTTGATCGTGATGCTCGGATTCTCGAGCTCGCGGTGAGTGGCAATTGCAGCATGTTCTCCATCGGTCCGACAGGACAGCCGCCTCGGCTAATAGCGAAGGTTGCCCCAATCTTCTCCGACCGTCGCGCGGAACTGGACCGGCGAATCTGGGCGAAGCGCTTGGTGATGAGGGCTGGCGGAAATGTGCCCAAGGTTGTCATTGCTGATTGCACCTTGAGGACCAAATTGAGGCACGGTTTCAGTGTTCTTGTCATGGAGTGGATTAAGGGGAAGTCCCTCCTGTATGGGGAGATGACCGCGGGGAAACTTGGGGCATTGGCCGAGTCGCTTGCGTCGGTCAACGCAGTGAGCACGGGCAATGGGATTCCCCTTCGTTTGATTCAGCGACGAGTGGCCCGTAAGTGGCTTGCGGATAAGGTTGATTACAGCCTGAAGACCCTAAGTGGTCGTCCTTTCAACCTTTCGGAAGGCACCTGCGCGGTGGTCCGCAAGCGGATGTTGAGCCTCCTGGACCATATTTTACAGAAGCGAACAACAAATGAGCTTGTTCATGGAGATATCAATCCCCAGAATGTGATCCTGAGAGATGATTGCGCATCTTTGGTCGATTTTCAGAAGAGTCGCTTTCTTTTCTTCGACTTAGATATTCATGCCGCGATATACCGGTTTTGCCGCACCGAGGAGGAGGTCTCGCTGTTCCTTGAGAGGTATTTTGAGGTTGTGGGCTTCAAGAAACGAGTTGAATTCGAACGTGATGAGTCCTTCTTTAGGTCATTCGTCTTGCTGCGCTACTCGGCCGATTGCTTTCGGAGGGTTCGGGATGCAAAGGACAGAGACGAGGCGGAGCGAGAACGAGAGAAGGCCATGAGGTCCTGGGACGCATTCACGCAAGTGGCATCCGGTTGAGGCGGTTAGCCTGACGGCCTGACCGCTGGCTTCTCAAGCACATCTATAGATTCGGCTGATCTCCCTTCCCCCATGGCATCGCCGCTTCTTACCTTTCAAGAGGTCATCTCCGTAGACCGGCGTCCCGACGCCTGTTCTCTACCTTCTTTCGGTACAACGACGAGTAGGGGATTTCATTGGGAAGCCTCAACTGCTTATGGGTGCACTAGCCCGCATAGAACAGAATCAAAGCAGTATCAGAATAAAAATAGTGTTTGGTCAAGTTAGACGCAACCGGAGGTGAACCGATTGACCCAGTCTGAATGCCGAGATGCGAGCAGAGAATCCACAGATGAACTGGGGGCATCATCCTGTCGAGTGGTCTCGGGGGAGAGGATGGCGGGGCTTTCTGAGGTTTCAGAGTACCGTCATTGGTATGAGAATAACGATGTTCGGATTCCACTATATGAGGATATGACGACTGCCCAGCTTTCACTGCGGCTTCCGATCTCGCTTGGGATACCGAAGCAGATAATTGACAACTCGGCGGATGCGCTATTCGGGGATGGCCGGTTTCTGGACGTTCGGATGATCGGGCCGGACGATGCGGAGAGCGCAAGACTTCAGGCGCTTTGGGAGCGGGTCTTCAAGGACAACTCCTTCCGCCAGCGGCTATTGACCGACACAATCGACGCGGGGATTTGCGGCGGGATACTCTATTCGGTCAGTTACGATCCATCAGGTCCTCGGGTGTTAAGGGTTCAGTCGATAAGCTATGACCAGCTGTGGGACATAGAATTCGATGAGCAGGATTCGACCAGAGTCGTCTCCTACATACTCCAGTGGGAGCAGGTGGAACGGAATGACAGACGGGAGAATAGGCGCCGCTGGTATCGGGTGCGGATGGATGCGGAGGAAATCACACGCTACCGGGCAGTGCAGCCGCACGTCGAGAGAAGCGATGGCGTCGGTGTCGAATTTGGGATAGTAAGCCGATCGACGCATGGTCTGGGCATCATCCCGGTCGCCCATTTAGCGAATTCACTTCATCGGATGCAGAGCATTGGGGATTCTGAGATAGCCCCGCTTGCCCCGATGCTCGACGCCGTCAACCAGATGGTCTCGGACGCCTATTGGCAATCCTATAACGACCAATCGATACTCAAGGCGATCAATATAGCCCCGCCGGATGATGACGATATCGAGCAGTCAGTGGTTAGACTTGGCGGCGATCAGATCCACTTTCTGACGGGAAACGATCAGATCAAGCAGGATATCGTTCGAATGAAGCCCGTGGGCATTCCGGATAGTTTCTTCAAGACCCTCAATCTACTCATCGGCCAGATATACAAGACGGCCAGTGAGGCCAACCTCGATCCGCTCAAGGCCACAGGCTCGAATATCTCGGGCGTGGCGCTTCGACTGCTCTATGAGCCGCTTGCGAAGAAGACATTTAAGAAACGCATCCATTGGGCCGGGGGATTTGATGAGCTCGCTCGGATAATTTTTGCCTACGCTAACGCGAAATCCATTGTGCTGGATGAATCTGGGGATTTCGTTCTCGGGGGGCCGAAGTATCGACTTGAGGACACGGAAGTCCGCTGGGGTTCGCTAGTTCCCGGCGATGATGCAGAGGAACAACGGATTATCTTGGGCGACCTATCCGCCGGCCTGCTGGGCCTCGAGGAGGCGAGGATCAAACGAGGACTTTAGTGTCCCAATTCCGGCCAGATTATGAATGGGTCTGAGTTGCCGGTACCGCGACGTTTGCTTTGGATTCAAACATCAGAACAGGGAGAAGAAGGTGACGGAAGATATGAATGTTGAGGAAGAGGTTGAGGCAGTATCTGGCGACGATGCTCTTGATGAGGCAAGGCCCTTGGAGGAAGAGTCCCGGCATGATGCCGACGACAGGCTGGAGCTGCTGCGCCGTGCAGTCTTTGCGGAGGAGTCGCTTGAGCTGTCGCACTATATCAAGGATAAGGAGATTCTAGGCAGGCTCCGCGATGTCATAACCGGCCAGACGGAGATGGAGCTTAAGCACAAGCTCAATGTGCTGAAGGATGTTTTGGTTCACCTAAAGGATGTGGAGAATGATAGCCGGCCCACCGAGGAGGGGTTTGAGCAGATGGTGGCACAGGAGGTTGAGCGAAACTTGGACAGGCTCCACAAGGCTGCCGAATCGGTTGATGCGGGGATCGTCCAGCCGAGGCGAAATAGTGCCCCGAGTAGCGCAGAGAGCGCCTCTTCTCGTCTGAGTCGCTTGGCGAAGTTGAGAGGGATATTGCTCAAATAGTCTGCGCGAAGAGATTGGAGTCAGCAATCACAAGAGAAGGAGAGACAGAGAATGGCTTGGAAGAACAAGGATGCAAGGGGTAGTTGGGAAGCAATTGCGGGCGTTGATATCGACGAGAATGAGCTGATGCACATAAGCTCGGATGGGAAGGCTGTACTCGCCGACGCCTCAAGTGGAGTCGCTCGGGAGGGCCATGGTTTCGCCGCCATGCGGGGTTACGAGACGAATGAGCGTGGAACTCTTGTCAGAACAGGCAAGGTATCTGGTGTAACCGATGACTCGGATTCTGCGCTAACTGCAGGGGCCATATATTACCTGAGCGAGACGGCAGGAGGAATCACGGACACAAAACCCACGAGCGACGGAGCGGTCGTTCAGGTTGTGGGCGTTGCCGCAAGCGCGAGCGAGTTGAATATATCGATTGGCCCGGCCTTTGTCGTTGCAAGCTCGGGGACGTTCCTTAGGGCGCTTTAGGCGAATTGAGGCCTCATCTGGAAACAAAGCCGGAAGCTTGGACGGAAATATTCAGAACGAAAGAGAGGTAGGAATTGGCTACTTTTGATACTTACCAGCACCGCGGCGGCGTTTATGCGGGCGGTGTTCATGGCACTGATACAGACATTGATTGGCGGCAGGTTCTTAAGGACGTCCAGGGCTTAGTCACAGCGTACAATGACCGGGATGTATCCGGCCTTGCCGACCGTCTTACGCAGAAATCAACAAGCGAGGCTGTGAAGCAGGAGATTAATCGCCTTGTGGCCAAGGAGGTCGCTGAGGGTCGCGAGCCGGACGTGGATTCAAATAGCGTTTATGAATTCGCGCTCCCAATCAAGGAGTTTGAGGTCTCATTCTCCTTAACGAGAACAGCTCAGAAACGAATCGATCCCAGGCGGATAGAGAACCTCTTTGCCAGCGTAATTCAGGCGCACCTTCAACAGCGATTAAAGAACGCGCTGATACCGATATTTTCAACGAACAAGGCGGGCTCCGAGTGGGGTGGCACTTGGCAGGTGAACACGGATTGCCCAGATTTTGAGGCGAACTCATTCTTCGGCAGCGCACATACCCACGTCTTCACGAAGACCGCGACGTCTCTTACGCTTGAACACCTTCGTATGCTGGCTGAGGAGATACAGCATCATGGCTTTGGGGCGCCCGGCGTTTACGGCGAGAAGAACCTGCTTCTGCTGGTGAACATCGCTCAGGCGAACGATCTGATGGCTCAGGCGGACTGGACGGTCCATTCCGGTCTTCCGGATGCCGTCGTCGAAAGGCTGGCGCTCGATGGGATAAATGCCAATCAGGGCATAAGTGGGTTCATGGTCAATGTTAGCAACATGATCCCCGAGAACTACGTTGTCGCCGTCGCGCTGGATACACCCTATCCGGCGGTAACAGCTCGCGTCGAGAGGCAGGAGCAATATCAGGGCTTAGTTCTGGAGACGCCCTTTGAGAACTCGCAGTATCCGTTTAGAGATGCGGTCTTCACCTTCTCAGAGGGTTGCACGCTGACGCAGCCGAGCGCGGTGGCGGTTCTGATGCTGGGCGCGGATGGCAACAGCACGGATGAGGATATCAGCGACTACGTGGTTCCTGAGTTCTACTCATGACATTCTGATTGGGGAATAGCACAATGATTAGCACTGAATTCAAGACCCGGCTCGAGGCGCTCTTGTCTCATCTTGCCAAACATCTTTCGGATGAGCAGATCGACGCTGCAGTCGTCACGGCAAAGGAGATCACGGGCGTCTCATTGCCGACAAGTGATCCTGACAAGATCGAGGCGATAATGAATCGTGGCGAATCATTGTGCCTCAAGATGCTCCAGAATGATTGGCTGCCGAGATTCGATTTCAAATACGGCGATGAGTCCCTCTCCCGTGGAGACGTTTCCAGGACGATAGAGAAGAAGCTGGCCCGATTGGAGAGGAGGTGGGAGAAGCTGTCGGAGCGATACAAGTCCGACTGCGAGCGCAGCATAAGCAACGTGGCGGTAAGGACTGCCCATCGCCCATAGGAGGGAATTCACCATGGCAAAGATCGATCAAGGCCCACTATCAAGATCACAGATGTTCTCCGATCTCAAAGGAGCAAGCGAGGACATTCAGCAGCTTCACGGCTGGCAGAAGGCGTCCATTAGGCGGATGATTAAGGCCGAATCACCCGGCGTCGGCTTGCCGCCTACGGACGCCTACGAAAGCGGTTTGACGGACCTTCCGGTAATCGCCTCGTTCGTCAGATCGAGCACAGAGGAGGGGCCAGTTGCCCCAACTACCTGCGCCACGATGCAATTTGAGTTCTGGAATGTCGAGGTTACGCCCGGCGACGAGATACTCTTCGGAGGCGAGGTCTTTGTGGTGTGTGACATAACATCGCGCAGCGAGCGCCTCGTGATGGCAGACGTGCTAGTCCAGAGCGGGGAGACCGTGCTTGAAAAGCAGCAGACTCCTGACGCAGCCGTCGCAGCGATGTGTCTAGTCTGGAGAAAGCCGCCGGATGCGATATCCCTGAGGCTCAATTATACCGACAATTCGGACGAGGCGCGGGTCTCGGATGAGATCGAATTTGGCGCAGATTGCAGCGTGGGCGACGTGGTTGTGGTCAGAAGGGACGGGGAGACTGCCGACGTGAAAGACGTAACGGACGTTAACACCTTCTCGGGTGAACTTGGCCTCGGAGTGATCAAGGTTCTGGACAAGAGTCCGTTCAGATCACAAGTCACCGCCACCAAAGCGTAGGACGGGCTTTCCAGCCTGCCCAATGAGTCGAATCTGGGGTCGTGTAGGGGCGGCGCTTGTCTCCGCCCATCTATATATTTGGGCAGACACAAGGCCTGCCCCTACATGCAGTATGTCCATGCTTAACCCAGACCATTTGGAGGACAACTATGACATTGCCAGATTGTGCGAAGCCGCGTAACAAAAGGCTCTCGTTTTATAAGTTTGTAGTCGATAATATCGGTTCGCAGGCGCCAGTTATTGTCCAGGGCGCCTCGGACCTCTTCGGTGGCTGGATAGACCCGGGTCAGGTTGACGCTCTCACCGAGTGGGTCGAGCTTATCGTGGACAGCTTCTCCGGCGGCCTCGATTCCCGAATGCGCGTTAGATTTGTCGTGAATGTCAGGGCGAGGCGCGATGACGATGGCTTTCAGATGAAGCGAATGGACGAGCTACTCTCCGAGATCATGTCCTTGATGAACATCTCAGGTCAAGAGGTTGCGCCCGTATATGACTACTCGGACCCGACCGACCCGCAGCGGATCGGCGAGCAGCAGGGGCTCGGCTTTATTCCCAGACACAGACCGGAGAAGGACGGCTTCGTGAATAAAGACGATGGTGACGTGAAGCGCTATGAGCTTCACTACGAATTGTTGCTGTGGCAGGAGGGGGTCGCGCCATGAAGAGCAACACCATCATAGCCTGACACGGCCATCAGCCGATCACCCTCGATCGCAAGGCATAAATAAACACAGTGATCCCATTGCGCGAGCAGATATAGGAAGGAGACAGATATGGGAGGATTTGATCCCACAACGCTACCCGAATTTGGCGTCGATACCGACGAAATAGAGGGAAACGTCTATCCACAACGCTTCCAACGTCACTACAACACCGAGCTTCTGAGCTATCAGGACGGCTGGGACGTCCAGTTATTCCCACTTGCATTTGAGCAGCGGCTCGAGGCGACCAAACGCTATGGCGAGAGCTGCCATGGCATCGCGAGCTCCCAAGACTCGGAGCGCAACTCGCTCCATGTGCCGATACGAAGCGCAAAGATGACCATAAAGGAGATCGCCTCGGAGCCATTCCTGCGTAGCCTCCACGGAGGTGACGCGCCTCAGCAGGGCCAGCGCCTTCTGTGTTGCGACGGCCTCGTAATCAAGGGGGTGAAGGTTGGCGTCTCGATGTTGGGCATGTTCAATACTACCTACTACCCGGACGGCATGAACCCCGCAGGCACGCCGCCTTATGCTCAAGGCGCCGTCCTGAGCTCTGGCGTGATCTTGAAGCCGGCGGTCGCAAGCTCTCAGGCAGTTGAAGACCTCTTGACTATCGGTATGCCCTTCACGACCGATGTGGGCGATCTTGGCGCCGATATCAATCCAGTCGTCCGGTCTTTCAGGATTATCAGGGAGATAGACAACTGGGTGACCTTTCAGGCCGACTTTGAGGCGATTATTGGCAACGATGAGAACTGGGAAGACGCCACCGGACATCTGCTTCAGCCAAAGCTCATTCTCTCGACCGCGATCACGGTGCTGTCGGACTACTACTTGCTGGAGCGAAGCATTGAGCTCTTTGCGGATAAAGAGGCGAGGCTGACCGAGGTGGCGACGGTATTTCCGGACGCTGACTACCCAGACGGATTCTGATAGCGGATTGGCTCACAAGGGAGAGTATCCACGAAGAGCCACCAAGACACACGAAGATGAAAGAGGGCTAAGAACCTTCGTGATTCTTCGTGGATCCCATTCTTATGTCAACGGAGAGAACTGATGTCACAGACCAAGCACGGCAGCGGGCCGTATTTCAAGGTCGCAAGGCCCATCGTCGTCCTTCCGCGGGACCAATCGGTTCCGACGCTGGACGGGGGCCAGGCAAAACAGCGGCTCGGTTACAGACACATCAAGACGATTCTTCTATTCCACATTCTTCACGATGATCTGCAGGACGAGATAGATGGCGAGTTCGGTGCCGGTTCCGACTATTCACTCGACAAACAACGAGAGGTCCGCGTGGCCATTGAGGACGAGCTGGAGCTTTACGATGTTGTTCTCGAGGGGTACAAGTTCAGCCCGAATGCCGCGCCCGATAGCCGATACGAATGATCGAGCGGGCGGGCAGGGCGATTTTGGAGTGCGAGTGAAAGCGGTGTCAAGCCACCGCACTCCAAAGCAGCATCACCCGTTGAGTGCTGGAGCATCCTTGCCATGAGCGCCGACTAAGCTCTACGGGAGATCATGCCGAGCAATGCCAATCATAATCAGCCCATATCCACGATGAAGGTGTACTTCGCGGGCGTTGACAGCAACCTGCTGGATACCGTCTTCAATAAGGCAAACGTCCTCTTCTCATTCGCTCGCCTGAGCCGAAATTGGGCTTCCGCGCGGGGTCATAGAAAGGTGGGCTCAATCATGCTCGATTCAGGCGCCTTCTCGGCCTTCCGCGCGGGAAGGCGGATTGAGCTCAGCGCATACTGTGAGTTTCTGGAGCGAAACCTCGACCGCATCGACATCTATGTGAATCTCGATGTGATTGGCAACGCTGAGGCAAGCATGAATAATCTGCGGCTGATGGAGCAGCGCGGCCTCTCGCCAATGCCCGTCTTTCATCATGGCGAGGATTTGGACATACTACGCAGATTGCGCGACAATTACCTCCTAATCGGTCTCGGCGGAATGGTTCCCCGATCGAGGAGGCGCATGTTCGATTGGCTGTCCGTTGTCTTTGAGAAGTTTCCCCACCGGTATCACGGCTTTGGCATCGGCGATGTCTCGCTCATTCAGGCCTTTCCATTCCACTCAATTGACAACACGACTTGGAAGCGCATCGCCCAAACGCCCGTGCTCAAAACGAGAACGAATACCGGCGTTAACTGGGCCGAGCGACTCACTCGCAAAGAGCTCTTCTCAATAAGCCGCAAGTTCTATGAGCGACTCTGCGAGCAAATCGAGCCCATGTAATGAGCTATGTCGGATTGCCAGAGGCCCCACAACGCCCTCCAGCATGGGCCCTTCCCCTTTTCCTTATCTGGCCCGTTTTCGCTTTACCGAGACTCCGCATCCCCAATAATCAGATTGGCGCAGATGATGCAAGCGCTATTGGCACTTGCCCTTGAGTTCGCGGTCTGTGCTGTTGCGCCTCAAGGTTTGCGGGGAGTTCCAGAGCCTATCGACCTCTCGCAATAGGGTGGAAGAGGTCGCGGGATATGTCGCCTCGTATTTCCCCGCATTTCACACGAGGCTACCTATGTATCGCCCCTTCAGAGCGTCGATTAGGATGAAGGACAATTCTCGCAATATGAACCTCGGTATGAGATATCTACAATTAGTGTCATGCCCGTCAGAAGGATTGGCTTTTGACTCTCAACTCTTATCTGTATGATACGATCAAATGCCTGAGAATGCCTACATCTTCGTTAATTGGTCTTGCGGCCTCATTCTGGCCGCCGTTGTTATCAAACGCCTCGCCGGGAAATCCACCGTCGCCAAATACCTGTTCTCGCCTCGGCTAAGAATCCCGCGCCTCGTGATATTGGCCGCGATGCTCATTGTCGCAGCCGGGGAGTTTCTTGACGTCGGACTATACGAGCCGATGTTCTTGCGGGCAGAGAAGGGTGACCCCATCTTTGAGCCTCCAATTGACGGTCAAGCGGCGCCTGAGATCGCCCCTAGGCCGCCCAAGAGCCTCGATTTCGCCGAATACTGGCTCGGAGCATCAGACCTTCGCCTCGGCAACAATATCTACAGGGATATGGCGGAATATATCCACCACAAGTCGCTCGAGCACAAACGCGAGGGGAGAGAGATACCGATGGCCCGGTTCGCAGACCCCGAAAGCGATAGCAAAGAGGGCTTTGTGCGGCTTGATAGGATGGCCCGGGAAAATGGCATACCTTTGTTCCCACACTTCACGTATCCACCCACTTGGTATCTCTTGTTTGTGCCATTCACGTATCTCGATTGGAGGGACGCACACGATCTTTGGCTCATCCTGAACCTACTATTTGTCGCCGCCTCAATTGCCCTAATCGCTTGCGCTATTGGATACCGACCCCGTATCGCTGAAGAGACGCTCGCGGTGCTTACGCTTATTCTCGGCTTCTCACCGCTGATCTTCGCGCTAAAAGAATGCCAGGCAAACAGCCTAGTTCTCTTAATAATAAGCGCCTCAATCTACTTCGCTGCCCGCGGAAACGAGGCGCCAGCTGGGGCGCTTCTTGCGCTCGGCGCGGCGATCAAAATCTTTCCCGGCATCCTGATCGCCTATTTCCTATGGACACGCAGGTTCAAGCTTGCGGCCTGGGCGATTGGTGTCCTCATTGCAATCTTACTCATCTCAATCGCCGCTGCTGGCTGGGAGATGCACAGCTGGTACTTCTTCAAGGTGATTCCCACTTGGGCATCGAATATCAGGGCGTTCGATATGAATCAGTCGGTCGCGGGGGTCATCGCACGCACTCTCGTCGGCGGCGAGGGGATAACCCCGATAGCACACAGCCCGCGGCTCGCAAGAGTTGCTATATGGGCGGCGCAGATTCTCCTTCTGGGCCTCGCAATGTGGTTCACAAGGGGCAAGCGAGAGAGAATCGGTGACCAAGTCCTACTAGAGATCGGCCTGATGATCGTGCTCTATCAGCTGGCCTCCACCTGGGTTCTGATTCATCACCTGCAGTGGCTACTCGTCCCTTTTCTTATAGTCTGGGGGCTTGCCGCAAGAGGCGCAATCAAGCTCCGCCGCGGCCTGCTTCTATCGTTCTGCGCCTCATATCTACTTGTGGGCATAAAATACATTTACTATCGAGCAGAGTTCCGAGCAGGCCCAATGGCGCTCATGGCCTCGCTCAAATGCCTCGGCGCCCTACTCCTCTTCGCCTCGCTCATCCTGCTGATACGCTCGCTGAGAGCTGGATCTTCCCATTCCAACTAATCCAGCCCATTTTTCTGCCATTATCCGGATGCGACTCACCACATTATCTTGTGATAATTGCCTTTGAATAATCAATGTACACAATAATTTAGGAATTCAATAGAGGAGACGAGAACATGAGGAAATTTGACCTGCAGAATCTGAACTTACCCAACGACCGCAAACGCATCGGTGAAACTAGCATGGAAGCCGTCAATTCTGTGCTACGTGCATGGGGAGGATATGGCGAATTAGGAAGAAGGCGGATCGGCGAAACTGGTGCGACGGCAGTCACATATCTGCGGGAGCGCTGGGAGCGACAAGGCCAACAGGAGTTTCAAGACTTGATTCAGAAGCGCATTGAGCAGGATATTCAACGTTGCACCTGGGCGTTTCGACCCACCATCAGACCACCCGAACCAGAGTAGTTCCGCTCGCCATTGCCGAGCATCATTCATCGAGTTCAGGAGTCCGTTAGGGAGATCATGAGACAGGAGATAGAGGAGAAAGCGGGGCGAATTCAGCCATACCTGGACAGGTGCGCTAGATTGTGTGGGCCGCAGACCTTTATGAAACTTCTAAGTGCATTCGCAACGAACTTCGGTGAGAAATACTGGGTCATCTCCGGGAGACACCAACGCCAGTGTCTCCAAAAACTACCCGAATCTTTGGCACAAATGGCTCTAGACTTTTGGCTGCAAGCGAAGTATGGTAAGGACTGCCATGTTTATGTAGAAACGCCGGCTGCCAATGGATATGTGGACTTGCGAGTCGAATACATGGGTGACATATACCTCGTAGAGCTGAAAGTGCTCGATTCGACACGTTCAATCGGCTGGGCCAAAGAAGGTCTGACTCAACTCGATCAATATATGGAAGCCAACGGCTGCAATGAATCATACCTCCTAGTGTTTGATTGTCGCGCGACCAACAAAGGCGATGAACTTAAGCCAATCGAGAATCGGGAAGATGGCAGAATTGCCCACGTCATTTGGCAGCGCATAATTTGGCCGAAATGATGGCAAAGATCATACTCTTAAAGACACAGCCCTGGGCCTGCTCATGTCGATTCTGGCGAACAAAGTAGCGAGGCGGGCGTGACGCACTACTTCACGTGAACAGCCCTTCCACGCTCAAATATCGCTGGCCGGTGTCGGCAAAGACGCACACTATGACTTTGCCTTCATTCTCGGGCCGCTTCGCT
This sequence comes from bacterium, assembly GCA_021160245.1. GTDB lineage: Bacteria > B130-G9 > B130-G9 > B130-G9 > B130-G9 > JAGHCW01. The sequence goes on from JAGHCW010000182.1 coordinate 15,354, forward strand.
ATCTCAATCGAGGCGTGTGCGACCGCCCCTGACGATATTCCGACAAGGACGCCCTCCTTGCGCGCGATCGCGCGGCAGGACTCGAAGGCCTCCTGTTCGCTCACGAGATAGATCTCATCTATAAGATCGCGATCCAGCGTCTCGGGATAGAAGCCCGGCGCGGTTCCCATCATCCGGTGCGGTCGGAAGATTCCTTTCGAGATGTAAGGTGACTCCGAGGGTTCGATGGCTATCAGCTGCATATTTGCCTTCATCTCCTTCAGATAGCGACCCGCTCCGCAGATAGTGCCGCCGGTTCCCAATCCAGCCACCAGGATATCTATTTGACCATCGGTATCCTGCCATATCTCCGGGCCTGTGCTCTCATAATGCGCCTTGGGATTGGATGGGCTGACATGTTGACCTATATAGAAATACTCGGGATGCTCCGCAATCATCACCTTGAGCTTGCGCCTCGCTCCCTCAGTGCCCAGCGAGGCCGGCGTCAGGATCAGCTCGGCGCCGAATGCCTTTAGCACCTTCCGGCGCTCCAGGCTCTGAATTTCGGACATGACCAAAATGGCTCGATAGCCCTTAATAGCGGCAATGTAGGCCACTGCCATCCCTGTATTGCCGCTCGTCATCTCGATCAGAACGCCACCGGGCCTCAAAGTGCCCGCTCGCTCCGCGTCCTTGATGATCTGAAGCACCGGTCGATCCTTGATGCTCAGGGGATTCATGAATTCGCATTTGGCGTAGAGCTTCCACTCTGGAGCCAAGCGCTCAAGTCGTAAAAGTGGCGTCCTGCCAATCAACTCTAGAATGCTGCGATAGAACTTCATCTAACTTTATTGCCTCCTATCCAGAATCACCCAGAATATAGCCCAATGGTTACGGTCGCCTCACAAGACGCACGCCGCAGTAGGCGCATGGTTCACCGGGTCTGCACCAATCAAAGCGAACGGCGGAACGGCAATAGCTGGCCCGATAGTCCCAGCTGCCGCCCCGCGCTACACGATAGGCGCCACCTGCGGGGCCTCTAGGATTATCATCCAAATCTGGACGCAGACCATAATAGTCTGACGAATACCAGTCCCAACACCACTCACTCGCGTTGCCGTGCATGTCATATATGCCAAATCCATTAGCCCTTTTCAGGCGTACTTTCTGCTTCTGAAGACCGGAATTGTGACCATGCCACCCCATGTGACTGAGAGCCGATTCCGTATCACCTCCATAGAAGCGTGTTGTCGTCCCAGCCCGACAGGCATACTCCCACTCCGCCTCCGTCGCTAGACGATAGCCATTCGCCTCAAAGTCGCAGGTTATATCTGCCGAGGCAATATGATTTCCACTGTAGAAGATGTTCGTGAGAGTATAGCATTTCACATAGTCGCTGGCTTCGGACAGCTTATTGCAGAATGACAAGCAATCAAACCAAGTGACTCCCTCCACTGGATATTCGGCGCCTCGCTTTTCGATGCAGTCATTCCAGCCCATCGCATCTTCCCACTGCTTCTCTGTGATCTCCGTTTCTGACATCAGAAAAGCCGAGATATTCACAGTTCGCATTGGTCCCTCATTGTCTTCTCGGCCCTCTTCATTGTCCGGCGACCCCATCAAGAATGAGCCTTCCGGGACCTGGACCATCTTGATGTCCACCAGTGGGTCGGAACCCATAATGGAAAATGGCGCATAGCTTATCTCGTTCACGAAGTTGCATGTTCCAGGGTACGCTAGCCCCGCGGCGAACTCATAATCGCCTTCCGCCTCGCTCGGAATCGTGAGCCAGAAGAGCGGCGTGGCGGCCATATTGAAGCCAGATGGGACATTGACATCCGCAAGCCACGGCACAATCGCGCCCGTCAGCCAGCCTCCTTGGACAAACAACATGAATGAACCGTTGGGCATGAACAGCGCGACATAGACATCCACGGTCATCGCCTCCGTGTCATTTGAGGCAGATAGGCGGGCCGTGATCATGTCCCCGGACTGATACGTTTCGGCGTCCGTGTAGATTGCGATCGCCGGTGCCCCAGAGGCAATGACCGGCAAAACCGCGAACGTCGCAAGAATGACACAAACCAGAATATCTATTTTCATCTTGCCCTCCTGATTCTTATTAAATCACCGCATTCGCGCGCAGTTCATACGGCCGCACGCCTTCACAAAAACGGATAATGGCCTCATGGCTCTCTCCTAACACTTTTAGGAAGATCAGACAGAAAGTAATGTATAGGCCTATCTTCTCATGATATGTATCATGAATTAAGGGACTGGGGGCCATGTATTGGAACTTGGACTAGATTCGAGATGTGGTATTGTCCACATTAAGAAGAGTATAATCAGCGGGTGATGTTTGCCGTTCTTTAGGCATTTATCGAACGAACAAGGGCTGGAGGGCCAGGTTTTGGATTATCCGAAGTTGAGGAATGTTGAGGCGTTTCCTATTGAGCAGGATGGACAGCGGTTTGCTTGCCTCCGGGACCCGACGAATCTGACGCCAAATGTGCTCATCCTGCCGCAGGACGCATTCGCCATCGTCCAGACGTTCGACGGCAAGAATAGCATCGCCGAGATACAGGCGGCCTGCATGCGCCAGTTTGGCGAGCTCATTTACGGTGACGATATCCGGGCGCTGATAAAGCAACTAGACGATGCTCACATGCTGGAAGGCGCAGCATTCGAGGAGTATCGAATGGCTATTGAGCGTGACTTTCGGCAGTCCGATGTTCGAGAAAGCATTCTTGCAGGTAAGAGCTACTCCGCGGAGCCGGAGGAGCTAGAGTTTGAACTTTCGGGACTCTTTCTTTCAGAAGATGGCCCTGGTGAGGTGCCGAAGATCGCTGTGGGTGATCGTAAGAAGGGCGCCGTCTTGCCACATATCGACTTCGATCGAGGCGCGAAGTGCTATGCGATGGGCTGGGCGGCTGCAGCGATGGGATGTTACGCTAGGCGGCTCATCGTGATTGGCACGGGGCATTTTGGGCTGGAGAAGCCACTGGCGCTTACGAGCAAGGATTTCAGGACGCCTCTCGGTTTGGTCAAGACGGACAAGAAGTTCGTTGAATCGCTGCGGGAGCGACTCGGGGACGAGGCGTTTGAGGGGGAGTATGCACACCGAGCGGAGCACTCAATCGAGCTTCAGCTCTTATTCATTCAGTATCTCTTTGGGAATGACATGGAGATTGTGCCGGTTATCTCCGTTGCGAGAGAGAAGCCGGCGTGGGGCGAGGGTGGCTTCTTAAGCCCGTTGGCATCGAATTTCGTCGCGGCGACGAGGGAGCTTATTGAAGATTCGCCCGGGGAGACATTCGTGATTGCGAGCGCGGACCTTGCGCACGTTGGGCCGAGATTCGGGGACCAGTTGGAGGTCTCGCAGACTGCTGTCGATGCTATGAGGGAGAAGGACATCGAGCTTCTGGAGACGCTCGAAAAGCCCGATATTGCGGCCTTCGCGGACGCGGTGCAATCAGATGGCAACGCTCGGAACATCTGCGGCTTCATGCCTATTCTGCTTGCGGCAGCGATAACAGGCGGGCGCTTCGAGCTCGTGGATTACTCACAGGCGTTCGATCCAATGGCCACGGTAACATTCGCCAGCATGATGATAGCGTGAGGCGGCCGGGATTTGCCTTTTCTGGAGCGTATCCATTAGGATACGAACTCAGGAGAAAGCACTATGCAGAAGATCAAGTATAGTTCAGATGTCGATGCCCTGATGGTTGAGATATCAGAAAGACCAATAGACCACGCGGAGCAGACGGGACAATTCATAACGCATTTCGGAGAAGACGGCGACGTTGTCCTGATTGAAATACTCAACGCGCAGAAGTTCTTGCTTCAGTCGATATCCAGCGTTATGAAGCAAGCTGAAACCGCAAAGGAACCCGGGTCTGATAAGCGGATGAAAGAATGATCAAGCGAATAAAGATTGAGGGCTACAAATCCTTCAAGAGCCTCGACCTGAAACTCTCGCCCGTGTCCGTCATCTTCGGCCCCAACGCCTCTGGCAAGAGCAACCTGCTGGACGCTATCCAACTGCTCTCCAGAATGGCGACATGCAAGACGCTGGGCGAGGCGTTTGATGGGCATCGGGGGCTAGCCAAGGAGAGCTTTCACTACGTTGTTCATATTGATCACGACGAGAAACCTATTGCGATGACATTCGAGGTGGATGTTGAAATCTCAGAGGCAGTTGTCGATAAGATCAACAGAGTGATAAGCGAGAAGAGAAAAGGGATCGATTCTGCTGAATCGCCGAAGCTATATGTAAGAGAGAAATTCTTACGCTATGGTATTACTCTGGAGAGGCTTCCTGAGACCGGTCATCTCCGGGTAATGAATGAAAAACTCGCCGCGTTGACCAAGAATGGAGAACAGACGGCTAGGCGGAGGCCGTTTCTTGAGCGCCAGGATGATGGTCCCAAGCGACGTATTCATCTAAGGATGGAGGGGCAAGGTCATCCCATCTATCAGCAGGTTGGTCTGGACCATACAATCATATCGACGCCGCTGTATGAGCCGCATTATCCGCACATCGCGGCCTTTCGGGAAGAGCTGTCGCGTTGGAAGACTTACTATCTCGAGCCAAAGACACTGATGAGGGCGGAGGAACCGATCTCGCCGGTGCAGGAAGTCGGACCCAGGGGGCAGAACCTCGCAGCATTTCTCAACAA
>JAGHCW010000202.1 GCA_021160245.1 bacterium
CACCAACTTTTGAGGATTGCACGGAGTCTCTCTCCTGTTTGACATACGCTGCTTTGCGGAATCCAAGAACATTCCAGTCCACCTTGTGGCCATCAAAAAACGGGCCGTCAACGCAGGCGAACTTCGTCTCACCGCCCACCTCGACGCGACAGCAACCGCACATGCCGGTCGCATCGACGATTATCGGACTCAGATCGACGCGAGTCTTGACGCCGGCCGGCCTTGTTGCCTCGCAAACGAGTTTTAGCATAAAGGTGCAACCGATCGCGATCACCTGATCAAGCTGCTCTCCTTTTTCTATCAACATCCTGATGACGTCCGGGGCAAAGCCCTTCAGCCCGCGCGAGGCATCACCTGTGGCGATTATAACTTCATCCGAGTTTCTCTTGAGCTCTTTTTCCAAGTACAGGAGGTATTTGGACCTCGCCTCGATAATTGAGACAACTCGGTTGCCTGCTTTCTTGAAGGCTTTCGTGAGCGGCAGTATCGCCGCAATACCAAAGCAGCCACCGGCAAGAACAACCGTTCCGAAGTTCTTTATCTCCGGAGGGATGCCCAAGGGACCCACAACTGAATACAGAGTGTCGCCTTTTTTGCGGCTGACCAGCTTGCCGCTGGACCGGCCGACTTCGTTGACGACGAAAGTTATTGTCCCCGTCTTCTTATCCCAATCGGAAAGCGTATAGGGCACACGCTCGGAACGCTCATCAACCATGATGACAATAAACTGCCCCGCCCGCGCCTTGTTGGCAATTGCGGGGGCAAGAACCTTGACCAGATTCGTGTTTGGCGCGGTCTCAGTCTTCTCGACAATGCTATACATTTTCGTCCCCGATGATCTTCTCAATTCTCACGGCGGCGCTGTTAGTCAGAAAACTAGCCTGCTCTTTGCCTAGTAGAGCTAGAAGCCGTGGATCTTTGGCCGTCATTCTTGAGACCAAGAGGTCTGGCGGAACGAATTCGTCCACCCGCACAGTGAGTCGTGCTACACCTTTCCCAGATACGACGTCAACCTCTTCATCGTTCTTCACATTCAAATACTCGGCCATACTCGGCGATAGCCTCACAAACTCGCTCATACACAAAGAGCGAATTCCACCCACCAGCTTGCTCAGCCTATGTCCATGCAACAGAAATGAATTGTGCCGGTTCACCAGCAGAAGAGGCCATTCGTTTGAACGTTTCACCTCATCACGCGACAAGCCGGGCGCGAGCGGTTGCTCGGATAAGCTAGAGTCCATCTCGGGGCGGTCTTGACCATCAGGGCACTGTTCACGCCCATTTTCGGCTATGCTATTGAGCTCAGAGTCGCGGGCGCCCAGGGCTTTTGCCAGCATAGACATTATCTCGCACTCAGGTTTCGATTGGCCCCTTGGGCTGACCGCGCGGCGGAGCTCGTGCAGCGTGCCATCAACGGCGGTGAAGGCGCCTTCCTTCTCCGTGAATGCTGCCGCCGGCAAAACAACATCCGCAAACGGCGTATATGACCCGTCATAGCTGTCGATAACTGTAAGAAAGTCCAAATCCTGAAGTGGATTCGGCCATTCCGGGCTTAATCTAGGCACCAGGTCCCCGATCATCACAAGCGCTTTTACGCGCTTCGCCTCAATATCCTGCATTATCTTAAGCCAGTGCGCGTCGAAGTCCTTGGTGGACCTTGTGAAGCATACCTCACAGCGCTTTGTGTCCGAACTCAGCAAATCGCAAAGGTCCGAAAGAAGTCCCTTGAAGTGTTTATGAGCGTTCTCGGCGCCAACCTCGCGGCCCACAACAACCAGCGTCGATGAGGCCTCACGGAGCACGTCTGCGGCTTGCTGCAAAGTCTCCTTGTCCGTTCCGACATGCGAGAGAATCTCCTCAAACAAGAGCTTGAAGGCCCACTTCGGCAAATGCTTAACTCGTCTGCGACTCTTCATGTCCTTCTCAATCACCGCCCAAATCAAGCTGGCAACCGCCCAGGAGAAATCGCCGGGCGTTACGGGCATCTTTGCCGAGGCGAACTTGTCAAGGAACGTCGGAACTGTATCCAAAACCAGCAGCTTCGCGCCTCTATCCACAGCTCGCTTGACGTTATGACCAAGAATTGGATGTGTCTGGACAAGATCGGCGCCGATGAGTAGCACACAATCACCCTCTGACAAAGACCCGAGACTCGCGTCAAATGAGCCCCATTCCTTGGGCGGGACGCGGTGTGGATAGTTCTCAGTTCTAAGAACTGAAGCGGCAAAACCTCGACATGCGTTCGCCTCCTCATCGGTCAGCAATCCTGGATATAGCAACGCTATTTCGGACCCTTCGAATCTTGAGATGCCTTCTGCAGCCTGTGCTAACGCCTTGTCCCAGCTCGTCGTGATCAGCTGGCCGACCTTCCGGACAAGTGGTTTGGTAATACGGTTACTAGAATTGATGAGCTCTGCCACGCCAAATCTGCCTAATACACAGACTTGACCGCCATTGACGCCGCCGGCTTGCGATGCTTGTGTGCTTACTACCCTGTTGTTTGACGCCGAGACCTCTATGCTGCACCCGACCGTGCAGAGTGTGCAGGTGGTCTCGACCGTCTTATCGGCCGGAGGTTCCCATTTGCTCGTGCGGTCAGCAAGCGCGCCCGTCGGACATGCATCAACACACGCCCCGCAGAACCGGCAACCCATATCCAAATGTAGATGATTAAATGCCGTGCCGACTCTCGTTTTTGGGCCTCGATTTGCGAAAGCAAGCGTGTAAACCCCACGCACCTCTTGACAGGCACGAACGCATCGCCCACATAAAACGCAGAGGTTGTAGTCCCGGTCGAAGAAGGGATCGAGCCTCTCCAGAGGAAGGTCCTTATACAGAGGTTCGAGCCTGACGTGGTCCAAACCGATCTTATCAACCAGCTCGCGCAGCTCGCACTTCTCTTTGTTTGGGCAGAGCATACATCCGGTGACCCGTCCGGCCTTCGTCAGATGTCCGGGACCCCGGAAGTCCTCGCATTGCTGTTGCCGACTGCAGAATAGACAGCCGGTTGGATGCTCGGATAATATGAGCTCAAGAACCACTCGGCGATGCGCCTTCACGCTCTCAGTATTCGTTCGGACGACCATGCCATCGGAAGCAGGTGTGATGCACGAGGCAGGAAAGCCCCGCATACCCTCAACCTCGACTATGCACAACCTGCAGGCGCCGTAGGAAGATAGCCCTTCCTTGTGGCAAAGCGTCGGCACATCGATCCCGAGCGACCTTATCGCCGAAAGTAGGCTGGTTCCCTCTTCAACCTCAACCTCAATCCCATCAATCGTCAGATTGGGCGCCACATCTCTCCTTCCTAGACAACATGGATAGCTCCAAATTTGCACGCCTCAACGCAAGCGCCGCACCTGATGCACTTTTTGGTATTGATCTTGTGAACCTGTTTCTTCATTCCCGACACGGCTTCAGTCGGACAGACCCTGAGGCACGCTCCGCAACCTACGCATTTGTCCTTGAGAATGCTATATGTTATGAGTTTCCGGCAGAATCCAGCTGGGCATCGATGCTCCTTAATATGGGCGTCGTACTCATCCCGAAAGTATTTTATTGTTGATAGCACAGGATTGGCTGAAGTCTGCCCAAGACCACACATGGACGTCTTTTTTATCACCCCACCGAGCTCCTCAAGAATCTCTACATCCCCCTCCTTGCCCTTGCCCTCGCAGATGCGGCTAAGTATCTCACGCATACGCTGAAGACCTATCCGGCAGCTGGAGCATTTGCCGCAAGATTCCTCTGCAAGAAAGTCTGTAAAATACCGGGCCATGTCAACCATGCACGTCCCCTCGTCCATCACGACTAAGCCGCCCGAACCCATCATAGAACCCACGCTCCCAAGACTCTCAAAGTCGATTGGCATGTCCATGAGAGAAGCCGGCAAGCAGCCTCCCGAAGGGCCACCGATCTGGACGGCCTTGAACTCCCGGTTGTCAAGTATGCCCCCGCCGATCTCAAAGATGATCTCCTTGACGCTTATGCCCATTGGGACCTCTACAAGGCCGGTGTTGTTGACCTTCCCAACCAGCGAGAAGAGCTTGGTCCCCTTGCTACGCTCCGTGCCAATCCCAGAGAACCAATCCCCACCTTTCAGGATGATCTGAGCCACATTGGCCCAAGTCTCCACGTTGTTTATATTCGTCGGTTTGCCCCAAAGACCACTCTGCGCTGGAAATGGGGGTTTGGGTCTTGGTCTTCCCACCTTCCCCTCAATGGAACTAATCAGCGCCGTTTCCTCGCCGCAAACAAACGCCCCAGCGCCTCGAACGATGGTGAGGTGGAAGTTTAGACCGGTACCCAATATGTTTTCCCCAAGAAGCCCATTCTCCTCGGCCTGATTGATGGCCTTCTTGATGCGCTCAAGCGCAAGAGGGTATTCCGCCCTAACATAGACTACCCCATGCTCGGCGCCGATTGCCTTGCCTCCGATGGCCATTCCCTCAATGAGCGCGTGCGGATCGGCCTCGAGAATACTCCTGTCCATGAACGCTCCGGGGTCGCCCTCATCTGCGTTGCAGATAACGTATTTCGGTGTATCCGCCTGGGCCTTGCATATCTCCCATTTCTTGAATGTAGGAAAACCGGCGCCGCCTCGACCCCTAAGTCCAGATGTCTTGAGCTCCTCGATTACTTGCTCCGGACTCATCTCTGTCGCGGCTTTTGCAAGCCCCAAATACCCATCAAACGCAATGTAATCCTTGATATCCTCGGGATTGATGCGCCCCCTATTGCGAAAGGCGATGAGTTTCTGGCGTCCAAAGAAATTGATGTCCTTCATTGCCGGGACTGGCGTTTCCTCACCGGGCGGAACGAACATTAGTCGAGGCACAGGACGACCCTTGAGGCAATGCTCCTCAACTAAAAACGGGATATCCTCGACCCTAATACGCTGATAGAGGATGTCCTCGGGCTGAAAAAGAAGCAGCGGCCCATTCTGACAGAACCCATTGCAGCCCGTCGGAACCACGAGAATCTCTTCCTGCAATTCGTGCAGCTTGAGCTCTTTGTTCAACGCGGAGATGATCTCAAAGGCGCCCGCCGACACACAGCCCGTTCCTGTGCATACTAGAATGTGTGTTCTCTCTGCCTTCAATGCTCTCTTCCTCGGATATGTATCAAACTCACACGAATCGCTAGTGGGATAGTATCGCCTTCCTTTAATCCAAAACGTTTAACCCAATTTGCCCATACTAGGCAAGTCAGTTACCTCATCAAGCATTTCCCGAACCAATCGGACCGTTCGAGTATCACTGGTCAAGGCGGAACCTGTCAACCTTTTGACCTCCCTTGTGTCGAAAGTAAACGCCCGCTCGCACGTTCTATGCTCGTAAATAATATCGACCTCTGGCGCTCCAAAAACAAGTGACAATAAAGTGGACTTCATGTCCCCGAGAGGCATCCTGTCAACGCTGCTGAGCGCAAAGCTCGCAACGACAACGGTCCCCTCTCCAAGAACCGAATCAATGCTGAACTCCCCGCCCGCATCCTCGGCCGCCTGAGCAAGAAGCGAGAGCCCCAAACCAACCTTCTTGTTCGCCTTCGTCGTAACGAATGGATCAACGACACGGCTGAGCATCTCTTTTGTCATCGCCTTGCCATTATCCGCTATCGAGATGGTCAGCAGGTCACTCTCAAAGTCCTCTGCGATCAGTATCTTAATTAGCGTCGCATCGGCTGCCACTGAATTTTGGACTATATCAAGAACGTGCATCGAGAGCTCAAGCATCTCATTGAAGCTCAGTTAATGAGCTGTCTCCCTTCAACGCCTCTTAAGGCCATCCTAATCTCGGCTAGAGTCGGCGCCTCGACCACAAGCTCGTTGCTGAACTTGCCAATGTCTTCTTTGAAATGGGCGTCAGAATCACGAAGGACAGGGAAATCAAGAGTGCAACCGAACCTATCCCTAACCTCCTTCAAAGTTGTCTTGCTGGTCAATTCGACGGCGTCGAGCTCAAGCGACTCTGGCATGAAACCAAGCTGATACAAAAGGCCGAATCGCTCTCGCTCTATATGAGCCGCAACGGCCAAGCCTCCTAACTTGTGAACGGCCGCTACGACTTGGTCAACTGACATATCTGTGGCGCCGATCAGAAGCCTCTCATTCTCCGAAACTACATAATCAAACTGGTCAACCGCGAACTGATACCCGAATAGCTTCTCATCGTTCTGGCCGGATATCAGGTGTTCGTAAACGACCTGTTGAACTTCAAGCGCCGACTTACATGTCTCGAATATCCCAAGAACGTGAACCTCCTCTGCGCTCGTTATCTCAATGCCCGGAAGCACAGATAGCGGAAGAGATTCGGCTGCGGCAACCGCTGCCTCAACGTTCTCCGCAGAATTATGATCGCTGATGGCGATCAGGCCGAGGCCGCGTTTAAGGGCCGCCTCAACAATCGTTTTCGGCGTCATAGTGTCATCGGCACAAGGTGAAAGACAAGTATGCACATGAAAGTCGGCCATAAGCCTCAGCATTCCTTTTGGCACCGTAGTCCTGAGCCGTAAAGCCTGCCGGCGACCTCGTATGCCGAGAGCTTCGTCGTAAATATCGGTATCTTGTGCTCATTGGCCTTCTCGAGCGTCTCAGGCTGCGGCCTTCGGCCATTGACCACAATAACTCCACCCAACGCCAAGAACTCGGATACAGCGGCTATGTTGGGGTGGATGTGGATGGTTATCCACAAGTAGCCCTCTTTTGAATTGGCCATAACGTCGCTGAGAATGTCGCTGACATAGCAGCCTGTAACCTCGCAATCAAGAGAGCAGTTTGTTGTACACATCTCAAGCTCAAGCGCATCAGCTATCTGTGAGAGTCTCATCGCCCTTTACATGCCTCCTCTTTTTGCCTCACTCACTGCGTCCGTCTGCCCTTATGAATACACAATCCTCGATCTTGGCGTGCCCCCGGACGATGTCGTCGGCGAGAGTCATGCAGTCAGGCGCCCCGCACGCCGCGCAGTTTTTACCGGGCAGCTTTCGGAATATATCTTCCCTAAGCCGCATCTTGCCAATCGCAAATGAAGTATCTGCATCAAGGGGAGGAATCGCGGCCGGAAGAATCGCCTTTGAAAGGCGAAAATGCTCTCGCTCATGTCCGCCGGCCTTCATCATATCCTCAATATCCGGCCTGGCGCCGAACAGCTTCACAAACTCGGTGATTGTGTTGCTGGCTATGAAACGGTTCTGGACGGTGAGCGGCCCGCCTATGCAGCCACCGGGACATATCTGGCACTCCAGATACTTGATATGTCTGAGCTTGCCTCTTTCGAGGTCTTTCAGAATCTTAATCGTATCCATAACGCCAGAGACGGCGAGAGTCTCCTCTATTCCCAAATCCGCCACCTCTCCGCCAGCCCGCCCGAACCCAATCCCGGCCCCGGATGAGTGGTGCATTGACCTGGCCTTCCTATCGCTCTTGGCTTGTTTCAAGGCCACAAGCATAGATCCATAGACCTCCGAGATGCCGACCGCTCCGTCAAGAGAAGACCTCTCCGCTGTGGGGGGATTGATCATCGCCGCAAGCTTGGCCAAGCAGGGAGTGATGTGGATTACGCCGATCTCATCCTCCGGGATATTAAGTCTTCCGGTCACATCCGCCTTGATGGCCTTGGCCGCAACCTCTCTGGGTGGCCGGAATGGCAAAATCTGTCCAGTGAGGGCTGGGAACATGAGCTGTATTAGGCGTGTAACCGCCGGACATACGGGCGAGATAAAGGGCTCCCCAGCGTAATTCTCCTCTATGTAGCTCTTAACGTCTGCAAAAACAAGTTCACAGGCGTACGCTTTGTCATAAGCCAAATCGAAGCCAAGTGAGAGAAGGGCCTGGAGGACATCCTCGGGCAGCGTGCTCGGCCCAAATTGCGAGTAAAGGGCCGGGGAAGGAAGGGCAACCTTATACTTGAACGTGCTTACGTCTGTGTGGGTTGTGGTGACCGGCACGATCGCACGTTGCGGGCAAACACGGTAGCACTCTCCGCAATCAATGCACCTTTCAGGAAGAACCTGCGCTACATTGTCTCTGACGCGTATTGCCTTCGCGGGGCAAGCCCTCGTGCACTCAACACAACCGGTGCACCGGGCTGGGTCAACTCTCAGCGCATGGTCGGGAATCCTCACATCTCACCTCACCATGATTGGCCTTAATCACAATCTCAACTCTAGTTCCCTCGCCTAAGGTAGAGCTTATCTTCATCTCATCGCTGTTCTTCTTGATGTTTGGAAGACCCATACCGGCGCCGAATCCCATTTCCCGAATCTCGTCCGTAGCTGTCGAATATCCATCCCGCATCGCCAATTCGATGTCAGGGATACCTTGGCCTCGGTCCGCAACGACTATTACTATCCGATCTGGCGTGACTGTCAGCTCGAGACCGCCATCATCAGCGTACATCACGATGTTCATCTCCGCCTCATAAGCTGCTATGCCGGCGCGCCGCACTATGCTCGGGGGAAATGCCAGTTCTTTGAGTATCTCAAGTATCCTGCACGACGCCTCGCCCCCTCTTACGAAGTCGCCGCCTTCTACTTCAAATCCCTGATTGAAAACGGTCTCGGCTATCATTCCTAGGGCCCCAGATTATTCAGTATGAGTCCCCGCAAGCCCAATCTTCGCCAACTCCGAGCACAGCTCAAACATGTGCATAGATGTGCTCAGAAGTGGGATATGCATCTTCTCTGCGAGCTCGATAGTCTCCGCGTTGGGTCGCTTGCCCCGAACAACAATTATCCCCGAAAGGTCCGCTATCTGTGCGGTCCGAATAATCTGCGCGTTAGTAAGCCCTGTTACCAGCAGTATCCCGGGCTTAGCAAAGGCCAAAACATCGCTCATAAGGTCGCACGCGCTGACAGTCACAACCTCCCGATCCGGGAGGCACTGCGCTCCGGCAAGCACCTCGACCTCGACAGCTTCAATTATGTCCTTTAAGCGCATTTGACCTTCTTCTAATTATTCGGACGGCTCTTTGGGCAGAGCATCGTCTAGGGAGTTGATTGTCATGCGTCCATGGTATTTGCCATCAACGACGATTACCGGAGCAAGCGCACACGCGCCCAGACAATTCACTGATTCAACCTGATATTCGCTTCTCAGCCACTCAGATGCCTCAAATCTCCGCTCGATCTCCGCAAATATCTTCGGGGCGCCCCTGACATGGCACGCAGTCCCCAGACAGACGCAGACTTCCCGCTTTTTGGGCGTGAGGCTGAATGATTGAAAGAACGTTGCTGTGGAGTAAACCTCAGATAGCGAGATATTGAGCCGCTGAGCTACTCTCCGGAGAGCGTCCTCAGGCAAGTGCCTGTATTCGGACTGAATGTCCTGAAGAATCGCGATTAGCGATGATTTGCTGCTTCCATAACTCTCAATGATCTCATCAACCTCTCGTGCGCTCATAGTCGCTCAGTCTCCTCTATATTAACCATATCTCGAAATACTGTCCCAAGACCACAATATCATCTAGACAACGGCGCGGCAAATTAACACGCCCAATGCACTCGCGTCAAGCTTGATTACACGAGGAGTCTCCGTTCGAAGGAAACAGATAAGAAACAGGACTGGAAGTAAATGAGACGGATAGGATGGTTGCTGCTTGAATAGTCGTAGGCGGAAGCCTACGGATTCGGATTGCGCCGGTATCCTCCTTGGGGCGGGTCGACTTATTAGACACCCTCGGAAGCCTACGGCTACTATCGTCAATCCCTTTCAGAGATACAGGAAGAATGCCTTCAATGAGGCATCTCCGAAAACGAATACGAAAACTCCTCCTCCTTGACCCTTGATACTCTGATGATGCTGAGTATTCTTGGAACCTCTAGTTGCGCCCAGAGGCGCAATACGTCGAACAGAGAATTTCTGAAGGACGAACATGATACTCAAGGAACCGATACTCGTGGGCCTAACGCAGCTTTCGGCGAACAAGCTGCGGTCGTTTCTGACTATGCTTGGGATTCTGATCGGCGTTGGCTCCGTAGTAGGCATCGTCTCGATCTCCGACGGCGCACGGGAGATGCTGCGCACGGAGATGGACAAGATCGGCGGCAGCAACTTGATGTGGATATCTCCGCCTCATCGCTGGGTGAAGCGCGACGGAAGATGGCAGAGGCGCAAGTATGACGCCTATTTGGACAACAAGGATGTCCAGCGCATCAGAAATTGCAGCGAGCACATCAAGGACATCCAGCCGGTTGTGAATGTGTCTGGCAACGCGACCCACAGGCGGAATACGTCAAGCTGTCAGATACGCGGAACGTCGCCGGAGGCTCTACGGGCTATGGACTGGAAACCAACGAGCGGCCGGTTCTTCTCCGAGCGGGACTACGCCTCGTGGAGAAAGGTCTGCGTGATTGGCAATGAAGTTTACGACGACCTGTTTCCCAACGGTGAGGATGCAATCGGCAAGGATATAGAGCTTGCAGGAGTTCGCTTTGTGGTTGTCGGCGTTATGGAGGAGAAGAGAGTTTTCGGCGATAATTGGGGCTACAGGGTTATGATGCCTTCCACAACAGCCCAGCACAGAATGCGCGGCACCGATAGAATCAATTTCATGCTCGTTCATGTCGATTCCAGTCTCAACGTCAAGAAGGTCGAGCGCAAGATCACATCCCTGTTGAAGCGAACAAAACTCCATGGCGAGGAATACCGCGTCCAGAGCGCACAGACGGAAATAGCCAAAGTTGAGGAAGCTTTGTCGGTCGCAAAGCTCATAACGGGGGGGATAGCTGCCATTTCGCTGATTGTGGGTGGCGTCGGCATCATGAACATAATGCTCGTCTCGGTTGCGGAGCGCACACGAGAGATTGGCCTGCGAAAGGCCGTCGGAGCGCAGAATACGCACATCTTCTTTCAGTTCCTAATCGAGGCGATAATTCTCTGCATTCTCGGGTGCATCGTGGGGATTGGCGTCGGCTTTGCTCTTGGAATGGGCATCGCGGCGGGCATATCAAAAGCGGCTGACATGGAGTTCATCAGCATAATATCTGCAAAGGCTATGCTTCTCGCCGTGGCTTATTCGGTTGCCATCGGCTTAATAGCGGGCGTTTTACCGGCCATCAGGGCATCGAGGCTCAATCCAGTCGAGGCGCTTCGCTACGAGTAAAGGCACAGGCTCGTTTCTATGATCGTGGGACTGGCGTAGGACGGGCTTTCCAGCCTGTCCATCGGTGTAAAATACGTGCAATTATGTGTCAGGCTGGAAAGCCCACCCTACACTTCAAAGCGAGAAAATGACGAAGACGATAAAGGCTGGCATTGATACCGGGGGCACCTTCACGGATATTATCCTGAGTCGCGGAGCGGAGTTACTCATCAAGAAGATTCCGTCGAGGCAGGATGCTCCCGAGCGAGCGATAGCGGATGGCCTTTCACAGCTAGTTCAGGATGGCGAACGGGGCGCGATCGTTCACGGCACGACTATCGCCACAAATGCGCTCTTATCGCGAACGGGAGCGAGGACCGCGCTCGTCACAACGGAAGGTTTTGAGGACCTCCTGGAAATCGGGCGGCAGAATAGGCCGAAACTCTATGACTTCTTCGCTCGAAAGCCAAAACCACTGGCGCCCAGAGAAATGGTATTTGGGGCAAGCGAGCGGACGCTTTACACTGGAGATATCGAAAAGGCGCTATCAGAGGAATCGCTTCAAAAGCTCAAGAGTGAGCTTGCAGCCTCTGGCGCCGAGTCCATTGCGGTCTGTCTACTATTCTCGTATGCAAATGCCCAAAACGAGAGGATCATTCGTGAGACGCTTGCCGGTATTGACGCGTTCATCTCCATCTCATCTGAGGTCCTACCCGCGTACCGTGAATATGAGCGTCTGAGCACGACTGTTGTGAATGCGTACGTCGCGCCGTCAGTTGTCCGCTATCTTGAGCGGCTTCAGTCTGCGCTCAATGGCTGGAAGGTTCTGATAATGCAGTCCAACGGCGGCTCTCTCTCCGTCTCTGCCACCTGTAAGAGGCCTGTCGTTACGATTCTCTCAGGCCCAGCAGGAGGCGCGATTGCTGCCAAGCGAATCGCCGAGGAGAGAGAGGACCCCAAGATCATCTCATTCGACATGGGAGGCACATCGACGGATGTCTCGCTCATCTCAGGTGGATTAACCTGGGGCACGGAGACGAGTATATCCGGCTGCCCAATTGCCATTCCAGTGATTGACATCAAGACCGTCGGCGCCGGTGGTGGCTCGATTGCCTACCTTGATGAAGGAGGCGCGCTTCGAGTTGGGCCCAAGAGCGCAGGCGCGGACCCGGGGCCGGCCTGCTACGGCAAGGGCGATTTGCCGACCGTTACGGACGCGAATCTTGTGCTGGGGAGGATTTCCCCGGAGTGGTTCCTCGGCGGGGAGTTTGAGATTGATGCAAAGCGCGGAGAGCGGGCGATCGGCAAGCTCGCGGCCGAGATGAGCATCCCGATTGCGGCCGCCGCAGAGGGTATAGTCCGTGTCGCGAACGCCACAATGCAGCGCGCCCTTTCCGTCGTCTCCGTTCAACAGGGCTTTGACCCGCGCGAGTTCTCAATCGTCGCGTTCGGCGGCGCCGGGCCGGTTCACGCATGTGATCTCTGCCGTGCCATCGGCGCTGTATCCGTGATTGTCCCTCGAAATCCCGGCCTTCTCTCTGCAATCGGGATGCTCCGGTCGGACATGCTCAGGGACTATAAGAAGAGCATCCTGATTCCGGCATCTTTTGAGTCGCTTGCTGCGCTTTGGTCTGAGTTTGCCAAGCTCGAGGCCGAGGCATCGATTGACCTTCAGGCCGAAAGTAATACCGTTCGTTTCAAGAGGCGCCTCGAGATGCGCTATATCGGCCAGTCTCATGAGATCGATCTTGAGTTCTCGGAGAAGTTCTTGGAGACGTTCGATACCGTTTACATGCAGAAATACGGCTATCTGAATCCTGATAAGCAGAAGGAGATCGTGAGCATTCGGCTGATGGCAATTGTGCCAAGCGATGTCTCGGCGCTCGAAGAAACCCCAAACTGCGAGCCCGATGGCCACGATCCGCGCATCGGCAGTCAGCGAGTCATTGAGAACGGACAGGCAATCGACGCCGCCCTATACCGTCGCGATTGGTTGAGTCTGGGCGATAGTTTTTGTGGTCCGGCAGTGATTGTCGAATACTCCGCCACCACCTACCTCCCGTCCGATTTCTCGTGCGAGGTCGATCGCCTCGGCAATCTCGTGCTAATCCCCAAATAGCGGCACATTCGCCCTATCGGCCAGCCTATTCCGGTGGCACGAGGCCTTCTGCTTGCTGACGGCGGATGACAAACCACATCCAGTGAAAATTGTCGGGATACTTCACCGCATATTCCTCGACAATTGTCATCAGCGATCTCGTGTTGCCATCAATCATCTGTTGCTTGTCGGCGAGCTGCTCTATCTTCAACGGTGGCCTTATCTCTATCCGATGAGTATCACTATCGGTCCGGAAAATGAAGGCCGGCACAAGCGCCGCGCCAGTTGCGAGCGCCAATCGGACGGGCGATGCCGACACCATGACTTTACCGCCCAGGAATCTTGTCCACGTCCCCTTTGAGGCGCCAAAAGCCGTTGGCGATATCTGAAGAACCTCATTGCTCTTTAGCGCGTTGAACATCCAGCGAGGCGACATGTCGGGGTATCCAACGTTGTGCCATTTGAGCGAGGTTTCGAGTATCATGCCTCTCACTGCATCCGAGGCGTCGAGATAGCGAGAAGATATGACGTTCATCGGGTAGCCCTTGATGGCGAGGGCAATGTGAAGCAGTTTTGCGTTACCAAAGTGGGGAACCGCAAGAACAACACCTTTGCCTGCTTTGAGGCAATCGTCAAGCGTGTCCAGGCCATCGAACTTCACAAAATCGTCGATGTTGTCCTTCGTGAGCGTCCGCATGACGAACAATTCCAGAAAGGCTTTTTCGTGGTCGATCCAGAAGTTCTTGAGTATCTCCCGCCTTCTCAGCTCGGTGAGATTCGGCAGCGCCTCCCTGAGGTATTTTAGGTACCAGCGTTTGGAGCGCATCTTACCGACATAGCCGATGCGGTATCTGATTCTGCCCAAGAGCGACCCCACCCTAAAGAGGAGTCGCCTATTGGGCAAAATTGTCTTCGATAGCGCCGAAAAGCACTTGTAATAGGCGGTTCTTCCGCATCGCGCAATGGTACTCAAGCGGAAAACTTCCCCGCCTCGACCGTGCGTGCGCCTCGTCTCAATATCAACTCATGTCCCTTCGCGCTGCCACAGTTTGCCGAGCTTCGTCCTGCTAGCTTTCCTTTTGGCCGCCTTGCAGCTCCTCGATGCGTGAGGTTTTGAAGGCGCAATCCTTGCTATCGCACATATATCGCGGCTGATCGCTGCCCCTGTCAAACTTGGTGATCATCAAGCCACCGCACTTTGGACACTTCTCCACAATGGGCTTATCCCAGACGGCGAACTTGCAGTTTGGGTATTCGCTGCAACCATAGAATATCTTCCCTTTGCGGGTTCTCTTCTCAGTTATATAGCCTTTGCAGCCTTCTCTGGGGCACGATACTCCAATGCTGATCGACTTGGTGAATTTGCACTTGGGGTATGCGGAACATGCAAGGAATTTGCCGCTACGGCCGAGCTTGACGACAAGTTTCGAGCCGCATTCCGGGCATTTCTCGTCCACTTCTTCCATCTTGACAATGACCATCTCCCCCGTCTCCTCATCCATTCTGACGGGCTTGGTGTTGCGGCAGTCAGGATATCCAGAACATGCAAGGAAACTGCCATATCTCGATTGCTTGAGAACCATCTCGCGATTGCACTTCTCACAGACCACCTTGGTCTTCTTGGGTTCCACCACCTTGAGATTACCGAGCGTGTCGTAAATGACATCCTTGGCCTCTTTGCACTTCGGATAGGCTGAACAAGAGAGGAACCAGCCCTTGCGTCTGCTCCACTTCAGCATCATTTTAGAACCACACTTCTCACAAGTGTACTTCGTCTCTTGCTGAGGCACAGACATGTTCTTCTCGGCCAGTTTCAGCTGTTTGGAGAACTCCTTATAGAACAAGCCGACCGCTTCCTTCCAGTCAAGCTTGCCTTCCTCGACCATATCCAACTTCTTTTCCATATCGGCCGTGAAGGATATGTCCATCACCTGCGAGAAGTTGGCTATCAACAGGCGATTGACAAGAAGCCCAAGAGGCGTGGCCTTGAAGGCGCGTTTCTCCATCTGGACGTAGTCCCGCATCTTTATTGTATTCATGATCATTGCATAAGTACTCGGCCTTCCGATGCCGTTCTCAACCAGGGCCTTGATGAGCGTGCTCTCCGTATATCGCGGAGGAGGCTCGGTAAAGTGCTGCTTCTGCTCAAGCTCTTTAAGATCCAGCTCATCACCCTCCTCAAGCGGCGGAAGCATCTGGTCCTTTTGCAGACGTTTGTGATGATTCTGCTCCTCAAAAACGTGCTGGAAACCGGAGAACGTCCTGATCGAGCCTTGCGCCTTCAATGAGCACTCGCCAGCCTTGATCTCAACCGTCGTCTTATCAAACACGGCCGGTGTCATCTGACTTGCTGCGAAGTACGTCCAGATCAGCTTATACAGCCGGAATTGGTCCTTTGAAAGGCAGTCCTTAAGCAACTCTGGTCTTCGCTTGACATCCGTGGGCCTTATCGCCTCATGCGCATCTTGTGCCCCCTTTGGTGACCCGTAGAAGTTGGGTTTGCTCGGAAGGTACTCGCTGCCATACTTGGACAAAATAACGTCCCGAACATCGTCAAGCGCATCTTTTGAAACGCGGGTTGAATCCGTTCTCATGTAGGTTATGAGACCGACGAGTCCGTCCTCCCCCAAATCCACGCCTTCATAGAGGCTTTGTGCAAGCTCCATAGTCGTCCTGGCGGCCAATCGCAAGTCCGATGAGGCAACCTGTTGAAGCGTGCTTGTGATCAACGGGGCAGAGGGTTTCTGCTTCTTCTCAGTCTTTTTGACCTTTGAAATGACCAGATCGGCGCCCTTGATGATGTCGTACGCCTTTTGCGCCGCCTTAGCGTTAGGTAGCTTGGCGACTTTTTTCCCTATCTTGTGCAGCTCCGCCTGGAATTCCTTCTCGGATTTCGTTGTTAAAACCGCACCTATCGACCAATACTCCTCGGGCTCGAACGCACTGATAGCAGCTTCGCGATCGCAGATAACCCGAAGCGCCACGGACTGGACCCTACCGGCGCTAAGTCCCTTACGGACCTTCTGACCCAGTAGCGGACTTATCTGATAGCCGACAAGCCGGTCGAGGATGCGCCGGGCCTGCTGGGCGTTCACCCTGTTCAGGTCAATCTTGATGGGATTTTGCATCCCCTTCTCAATCCCGGCTCTTGTGATCTCAGTGAAAAGGACCCTCTGAACGCGGTCATCCTCACATCCAAGCTCCTGAAAGAGGTGCCAGCAGATAGCCTCGCCCTCACGGTCAGGATCAGCTGCAAGATAGACTTTATCGATTTTTTTACAGGTAGCTTTGAGATCACGTATTGTCGGAACCTTGTCCTTGACAACCTCGTATTCGGGAGTGAAATCGTGGGTAACATCTACACCCAGAGACTTCAACGGAAGGTCCTTGATGTGCCCTGACGATGACTTCACAATGAAGCCATCGCCAAGATACCGATTTATAGTCTTTGCCTTTGCCGGTGACTCAACAATCACCAGTGACTTCTTCGCCATCTCACCTCACTTGGGAAAACATCTGTCTCTATCTCGAAAGAACCAATTGATCATGTAATGAGCAACCGCCTATGTGCCTGTCTCCCAGGCGGCCAAATACTCTACCTGCTCCTCAGTAAGTGTATCTATCGAAATGCCCATCGCCTCGAGCTTCATTGAGGCAATGTGCCTGTCGATCTCAAGCGGCACAGGATGAACACCCAGCGCGAGATCGCCCTTGTGTTTAACCAGATACTCAGCACAAAGCGCCTGGTTTGCGAAACTCATGTCCATAACGGAAGAGGGATGTCCCTCTGCCGCCGAGAGATTGACCAACCGACCCTCTGCGAGAAGATAGATGCGCCGGCCATCTTGCAGCTTGAACTCACCGACAGAATCTCTAATCTGTCGCTTCTCAACAGACATCTTCTCCAATGCGTCCAACTCCAGCTCAATGTCGAAGTGCCCGGTGTTGCAGATGATCGCGCCATCCTTCATCAGCTTGAAATGCTCGCCTCTGATGACGTTGATGTCACCTGTCGCCGTTACAAAGAAATCGCCGATGCTCGCGGCCTTCTCAATTGGCATGACCGTGTAACCATCCATGGCGGCCTCAAGAGCCTTAACAGGATCGACCTCAATTACGATTACCCGCGCGCCAAGACCCGATGCTCGCATCGCCGCGCCCCGACCGCACCAACCATAACCACAAACCACGAAATCGGTTCCCGCAACCAGTCGATTGGTTGCCCTGATGATACCGTCAAGTGTGCTCTGGCCCGTGCCGTATCTGTTGTCGAAGAGATGCTTCGTATCGGCATCGTTCACGGCTATTACCGGGTATCTCAGGGCGCCTGATTTAGCCATGCTTCTAAGTCGAACCACGCCTGTCGTTGTCTCCTCGGTTCCCCCGAGCATATTCGGCAATAAGCTCTGCCCCTCCTTGTGCAACGTCGAAACCAAATCCGCGCCGTCATCAATTGTGATTACCGGCTTCATGTCCATAATGCTGTGGATATGCTTGTAGTAAGTTTCTCTGTCCTCACCATGGATGGCAAATACCGAAACGCCCATATCTCTGGCGATCGCTGCCGCAGCCGCATCCTGCGTGCTAAGTGGGTTTGAGGCGCAGAGGCCAACTGTTGCGCCGCCGGCCCTTAAGACTCTCATTAGGTTGGCCGTTTCCGTGGTGACATGCAGGCAACATGCAATTGTCACGCCGTTAAAGGGCAGCTCTTTCTTAAACCGCTCTTCAATCATGTCCAAGACGGGCATCTTCATCCCCGCCCATTCGATGCGAAGCATCCCGTCAGCTGCAAGAGCAATATCCTTAATATCGCTTGGCATTAGTAGCTTATCCTCCATTCAAGAGTTGTTTGAGTTTCGATTTTAACGTCGCTTATACACCACAGGCTTTCTTGAGCTCATCTACCTTGTCAGTTCTCTCCCACGTGAAGTCGGGGTCTTGCCGACCAAAATGTCCATACGCCGCAGTTTTCTTGTAGATAGGGCGGCGAAGGTCCAACATCTTCATAATGCCCTGTGGTGTCAGGGCGAAGACCTCAAGTATCGCCTTCTTCAACGTCGGATATGGGACCTTGCCAGTCTGAAACGCATCGACCATCAGCGAGACAGGTTCCGCAACACCTATTGCATAAGCGATCTGGACCTCGCACTTCGTCGCAAGCCCGGCCGCGACGATGTTCTTTGCGACATACCGAGCCATATAGGAACCGGAGCGATCGACCTTGGAGGGGTCCTTGCCAGAGAAAGCGCCTCCGCCATGACTCCCGACACCACCATAAGTATCAACTATGATCTTGCGACCGGTGAGGCCTGTATCGGCTCCGGGGCCTCCAGCAACAAAGCGCCCTGTTGGGTTGATGTGATACTTGGTGTTCTTTCGCAGCTTGGCCGGTATTACGGGTTCAATGACCTTCTCCACTATATCCTCTCTCAATTCCTTGAGCGAGATTTCCGGGCTGTGTTGGGTGGAGATCACGACCGCATCAACCTCGACCGGGCGGTCGTTCTCGTACCTTACTGTAACCTGACTCTTGCCGTCCGGCCGGAGATAGTCCAGCACTCTCTGCTTGCGGGCCTCGGCCAGTTGCAGCACGAGCTTATGAGCCATCATGATCGGCATTGGCATAAGCTCCTCAGTCTCGTCAGTCGCAAAACCAAACATCAGTCCCTGGTCACCCGCACCGCCCGGATCAACGCCCATCGCAATGTCCGGCGACTGCTCGTGTATAGATGTCAGAACCGAGCACGTCTGGAAATCAAATCCATATTTGGCGTGCGTATATCCGGCGCCCTTGATTGTCTCCCTGACAACGGACGCCACATCGGCGTAGCAATTGGTCGTTATCTCTCCTGCAACCAACGCAAGCCCCGTCGTCAATAGAGTCTCGCACGCGACGCGCCCATTCGGGTCACACGCCAATATCGTGTCCAGAATGGAATCTGATATCTGATCCGCTAACTTATCAGGATGACCCTCAGTAACTGATTCAGATGTGAACAAAAAGTTGGTTCTCGGCATTGCTATCCTCCAATCAATGCAGTTGTCCTCTCATGTATGGATAGACGCTACCGCCTATCACAGACCGTGTACCTAATCTGACCCAATCACTACCGGGGACAGAATGGGGGCACAAAATACCAGCTTAATGCAGGATGTAAAGCACAGATCATCCACCTCGAAGACCTACGATTCATCGAAGCAGCCTTCAGGCTCATCACATTATAGGACGCCAAGAAGGGGCTGCTGAGCGGCGCGAAAACCTGCTTGACCTTTCGTCTCTGATATAGCACTATACCAAATTATGAAGAATTATCCCCTAGACCCAGAACTCGGATTCGCCAAAATCTCCAAAATGATGCAGGCCGGCGCCGAATGGTGCGAGGTTCTAGTAGAGGACACCAGCAGCTGGTATCTGATTCGCGACGACAAGAAGACAAACGTCTCCAACTCATCGAGTATCGGCGTTTCTGTCTATGCAGTAGCCTCGGGAAAGAGCTTTCATAGCTGTTGCGATGGAGTCGAGTCCGACTCAATCAATAGAATAACCGATGCAGTCTGCGCCTCGCTCAAGCGAGAGGGAACAGGTGGCAGTAACCCTCACATTGAGCCGTTCGAGGTAACATCAGAGCCTGTGCAGGATATGCTTGAGCCGCTGGACGAAGTCGCGCTCTCGCGCAAGCTTGAGGTCGCTCAAGTGGCGGACGAGGTCGCGCGCGGGGCACACCCGAAGGTCAGCCAGATCACGGTTGTCTATCACGATCTCATCCGCAAAGCCCTAGTTTTAACATCTGAGGGCCGGATCGCTTGGGACAATCGCTCGATGCTGGAGCTCGCAATCATGGCGTTTCTCCGAGTTGACGGGGAGCTGATAGCCTCCACCGATGCGTATGGCGCTTTTTCGGGATTTGAGGTTCTCAAGGAGAAGGAAAAGACGCCTGAGGCCATTGCGAAAGAGGCCGTGCGAAAGGCCGCTCTGCTGATTGACGCAAAGCCCTCACCAGAGGGTGAAATGCCCGTGGTATTCGCGCCAGGGAACCCGGGGGTGCTGTTTCATGAGGCTTGTGGCCATTCATTCGAAGCCGACTTCATCCAAAAAGGAAGCTCATTCTCAGGCAAAATGGGCAAAAAGGTCGCATCCGAACTTGTAACGCTCGTTGACAGCGGCCGTTGGTTTGGCTCATCAGGCTCATTTATGTTCGACGACCAGGGAAATCCATCTCAAAAGACGACGCTTATTGAGAACGGAATACTAACCAATCACCTATACGACATGCGGACCGCGATGATAGACGGAGTGAAGAGCACAGGCAATGGCCGTTGCGAGACTTTTAGACATCCGCCCATCCCGAGAATGTCGAATACTTACGTCGAAAACGGCGCCGATTCTCCTGAGTCCATTCTCGCCGATACAAAAAGCGGCATTTACATCAAGTCGATCGCACGAGGCGGAAATGTTGACGTCCTATCCGGCGATTTCGTGGTCGGCGTGGGCGAGGGCTATGTAATTGAGAATGGCAAGCCGACGTACGCTTTGAAGAATGCGACGATCAGCGGCAATGGCCAAGCGGTTCTGCTTGATATTGACGCTGTGGCGAATAACTTGGAGATTCGGTCGTCTGGCCGTTGCGGTAAAGGTCAGAGCGTTCCCACGGGGTCCGGCCTCCCAACATTGAGAGTCCGCAAGATGATCGTTGGAGGGGGTCGAAAATGAACAAGCCGCTTGAAACAAATCTGTCGGATATCGCCCAGAAGGTGCTTGACCTAGCAAAACGAGGCGGAGCAGACGAGGCGGAGGTTTTCATTGAGCGGAGCTCATCGACCACGGTCTTCGTCAAGGACCAAGCCATCGAGAATCTCACGGCCAAGGACACATCGGGACTGGGTCTTAGGGTCTTAAGCGGTTCTGCGCTTGGCTTTGGCTCCAGCAATCGGTTCAATCAAGCTAGTATTGAGAAGCTAGTTATGGATACGATTGCCTGTGCTAGAGGATCATCTCCGGACGAGTTTAATTGTTTTGCCGAGTCCAAGGCCCCGGCGGAGATCGATCTTCAGATTTTTGACAAGAACGTGCAGTCTGCTCCCCTTGACGACAAGATAAAGCGAGGACTTTTGCTGGAGAGCTCGGCGAGAGCATTCGACAGAAGGATTAAGCGCACTGCATATATTGTATATGGAGACGGGGTTTCGACGACCGGTGTTTTCAACACTCGAGGCGTCGCATATCAATTCTCCGCATCGTCTTCTCAGGGCGTTTCCTGGGTTGCTGCGCTGGACGGCAAAGATACCGAGTCAGGTCTTGCAGAGGACGCTTCGACCAACTATAGCAAGCTCGATTGCGAGGCGATCGGTCGCGAGGCGGCCCAGAAAGCGGTGGCACTTCTCGGCGGAGAGAAGGTCCAATCTGGCAAGATGCCGGTGATTCTTGATGGCCGGACCGTTGGGGAGTTCCTAGACTTTTTCTCGAGGCTGATCTCTGCGGACAGCGTGCAGAAAGGCAAGTCGATGCTTGCTGGCAAGTTGGGCCAGAAAATAGCATCATCCAACATATCCATATTCGATGACGGCCTCCTTATCGGTGGTCTGCAATCGGCGCCGGTTGATGGTATTGGGTACCCTCAACAGAAGACTGTCGTGATTGAGAACGGTGAGTTAAAGACCTTTGTTTATGATTGTTATTCAGGCAAAAAGGGCAACATGCCTTCGACTGGCAACGCGAGGCGCGAGAGCTACAGGTCCCGTCCGATAGTCGGGACAACGAATTTCTATATCGAGCGAGGCGAAACCGGAAGAGAAGACCTCCTCGCTGAAATGGGGAAGGGCATCCTCATCACCTCAATCCGAGGCCTCTTCGCCGGGCTGGATGTGGCAACCGGCGACTTCTCGATCCCCGCTCAGGGAATGGCGATTCAGAGTGGCAAGGCCGATCACCCCGTGAAGGACTTCCAGATATCAGGTAATCTATTCAAGATGCTCGCCGATGTCTTGTTGGTTGGCGATGAGCTAGTTTGGAGCAATGCCGGGCGATACGGCGCGCCGGACATTCTCGTCAAGGAGCTCTCCATAGCAGGCAGCTGATCTCTTTGCCTCGACCGCATTTGCCGAATTATCTTGCCTAGCCCCTTCAATCCCTGTCCGTCATACTCGGATCTCGCCACCATAACGGCGATTCCACAGACTGGGCTAAAGATATAGAATCTCCACTCCGATAGTAATACTCGCCAACGGAAGTAGCCTTTGTTTATTTTGGGAGGATTTCAAGGATGTTCGGAGCATTGGTCTCGGGCATATCCGGTATCTATTCGTCTGTCTTCAGACATCGCACATCCAGCGCGAATATCGCCAACGTCAACACCTCAGGGTACCAGGCGTTGGAGGCACGAAGTTCAGTATCAGAAAGCGGCTCCATCTCAAATAGCGTTACGCTTAGCCGAGCTCAAGGCGCGTTCATCCCCACGAATCACCCTCTTGATATTGCGATAGAGGGAGGCGGGTATTTCAAGGTGATCAATAGCGATGGCAATATCGCATTTACAAGAGCCGGGAATCTCAGACCGGACCCAGACGGGTATCTGGCTGACCCGGACGGGTTCAGACTCTCCCCTCCGGTCGAAGTGGACTCAAGCACCGGCTCGGTCACCGTCGATGCTGATGGCGCAGTCTGGGGCAAGAACTCGGAGACTGGGCAGATTCTGCGCCTCGGCAACATTCACCTCTTTAAGTTCCCAAATCCCTCG
The DNA here is from genome assembly GCA_021160245.1 of bacterium. Taxonomy (GTDB): domain Bacteria; phylum B130-G9; class B130-G9; order B130-G9; family B130-G9; genus JAGHCW01. Next base: position 22,914 of record JAGHCW010000202.1, read on the forward strand.
GGCCTTGAGCCAATCGGAGGCGGCAAGTATGCCATTACTGAGGCATCCGGCGCCCCCACGTGGGACAAGCCCGGAGCAAGCGGATTGGGAGCGCTCCGTTCAAGGGGATTGGAGGCGTCCAACGTGAACATCATAAATGAGATGATCGATCAAACACTCGCATCACGCTCAGTCGAGGCAAACGTCAAGACAATCCAAACGGCCGACGAGATGCTTGGGACAGTTCTAGATATTGTTGAGTAAGGGCGTACCCAATATACTCTGAGACGAGCCTATCGCCCCTGATCGAATGAACTGCTGCTTGCCCGATGTCTTCACTCAGTGCCAAAATACCGGTCGCCAGCGTCGCCAAGACCGGGGACAATGTAGCCTTTATCATTGAGCTTCTCGTCGATTGAGCCAACATAAAGCGGAACGCTTGGAAAGCGCTTCTCAAATGCTGTCGCCCCCTCTGGCGAGGCGATGACGGAGACAGCTCGCAGCGTGAGAGGGTTCTTTTCGATGAGCATATTGACGGCGGCAATCATCGTCCCCCCAGTTGCGAGCATCGGGTCAACAATGATGACGTTCTTGCCCTGAATCTCCGGAAGATTCGTGTAGTAAATATTCGGCCTCAAGGTCTCCTCGTCTCGCTTCATGCCAAGAAGCCCAATTCGCGCCTCTCCAAAAAGCGACAGCACCCCCGGCAGCATGGCGATACCCGCTCTTAAGATACTCACCACAACGATATGCTTGTCCGCCAGAACGTCCATTTTGGCTTTCGTTATCGGGGTTTTGACGCCGACTTGCTTCATTACAAGGTCTTCGGTGGCCTTGAAAGTCAGAAGATTCGATATTTCGTGAAGCAAGCCTCGGAATCCTCTAATTCCGGTGCTCTCATCTCGGAGTTGGGCAATTTTATGCGCGATTAACGGGTGATCGATCTGGGTTACCGGCATGTGATTTCTCCTTTTCTGGTCATTCCAATCTCTTTGGGTTCTCTAATCCACTACAGCCAGAGCCTCTAAGGGCAATATCAACACCATAGGCGGAACACACATGAGAAGCAATGAAGGCTTCAGGGGGATTGCGGTTCGGGTGGCTGCAAGCGGTAGCCCAGCCGACAAGACCAGGGCGATTATCGCACTCGCGCGGTATCGCTGTCGGATTATCTTCTTACGGCTATTCAAATCGCTCCCCCACAGGGAGCCAAGATGCTAGCCACCAGGATTGCATTCCAATTCAACGCACAAGCCCGATAATCGCGAAAACTCCCGTTAGAACTATGATAGATAAGGGAGTTTGCCCTTGCCGAGTCGGTAGTTCGGCGCTATGCACTTGACGCTGTCACGGGCAATGCCCGAACGGGAGACGATATGGACGATACGGCCCCGTCGGCGTTCTCTCAATGCCAGGCGCGACGTGCTTCACCATCAGAAACGTCCGGCAAATCCCTACGACCGCTCACAAGGTCGCAGCCGATGCGGATAGAGAGATCGCTTACGAAAATCACCTTCCTACAGAAGGGCTACTTCAGCTCAAGGACGCCGAATGTCTCGGGGTCATAGCTGATTGGTACCTGCCAGTCGGCCGCGCTCTTCAACCTGGGTTGCTTGCGGCGGAAGTTCACCGCGAACGCCTTGCCCTCAGTCCCCTTGGCGCCCAGCTGTTCAAGCGGAATAGAGACCTCTATGTTCCAGTAGTCGGCGCCGCGAGCCGTCTTAACGATGTATTCGCCATTCCAGCCTCTATCGGCGTCCCAGCTACCATCTTCCTCCATCACGATCTTCTGGTCGAAGGCTGTTCCCAACGGTGTGAAGTATATCTGATAGACCGGACCATCCTCGACCGTCTGGAGAAAGTAACCAACGCAGTCCTCGCCAAAGATCATCTCGTCGCGGTTCTTCAGCTCTGCCGTCAACTTGTCCATCTTGCTATCGAAGCATTTGGCCGCAAGATACAGGTTGTCGCTGTCGTAAGCGAAATAAAACTCGGATGGCTCCACTTCTTTCTCAACATAGTCGGGTTTGAAGAAGGTTGTTGTCGGTTTGCGCCAGACATTCTCGGTCAATTTCCCGTCGATAACGGGCGGAGTCCCGGCCTTACGGGCCACGGCCGTCCTGAACATGCCAAGCTCCTTTTCCACCTTCATTGTCCCATCCTTTCGATACGGGCAATTGAGCGTGAAGGATGGAACGGGATAGAGAGGGCCCTTGCATCGCACCGTGAATTCCGCATCGAGGCTCTCACCCGGGGCGACCTTAATCTGCATGCCTTCTGGCTTCACCTGCCAGCCCTTGGGGACATTCCACTTGAGAACGTCCTCAATCGGAGACTCGGCACAGAGATTATCTATCTTCACGCTGATTTTCGTCTTCGCGACTCTCAAATCGTTGCGGATAGGGGCCTTCGTCGTTGTGATTCCCCTGCTGTTTATCGTCTTTATGAAGAGATACTCCTTCGCGGTCATCTGATCCCACGGCAGCACTGCATCCTTCTTGATCGGCGCAAGCGATAAGTTCTCGCCGTCAAACGTCGCCCAGACGAAATGATACAGAAGGCCGGTCGGGTCCTCCTCAGCGCCTCCACCTGAGCTGCCTACGCTGGTGTACTTGATGCCGTCGAACTCGCCAGCGAAGTAGTTGTGGAAGTGTCCTGTGAATACTGCATCGACGCTGTTTGCGACGAAGATGTCATGTAGTTTGTCCGGCTTGCCCTTGGCGACGGTGTTAATCCAATATGGTTTATGGGAAATGACAATCGTAAAGATGGCGTCCTTGTGCTCTGACAGGTCCTTCTTCAGCCAGTCTATCTGGTCATCTCGGACCTCATTGGGGGCCTCATACCGCCCCGTGTCGAGCATAACAAAATGAACGCCTCGGACGTCGAATGAGTAATCTGGCTCTCCGACGTGCTTTGTACTGCGCAACCATACCATCCGTTGTGATGTCGTGGTTTCCCGGCACTAGATAGACGGGCACAGTCAGCGGCTCGAGCAGCGTCTTGAACTCCGCCCACTGCTCCTCGAGCACCTTCTCATCCTCGGTGTAGCCCTCGATCATGTCGCCGACGTTCACGACGAAATCGGGCCGAAGGCGCAAGACCTCTTGCACAATCTGGCCGAAGATACTAGGCACGTGACCGCCAGTGCGGTCGCCCAAGACGACAAACCGCATGGGGTATGCCTTCAGTGAGCCCGTAGAAGGCTTCTGGACGCTTTTCTCGTCCGCGAGACCAGCGCTCGCCACACTCAACAGCAACAACACCACGGTCAACAGAATGGCGGCGAATCCGCTCAATACTTTCATCGATATGTGGCCATTTCTGGCCATGAAACTCCCCTCCCTTTCCTGTGTGTTATTGCGGTTAGCTAACCCACTCCCAAGTCACATACTTGACCCTCAATCCACTCCTGAAGCAGCTCAACCTCGCGCTTACCCGTTTTCACCACTCGCGCCTCGTCAAGGCTCAGCTTCTTCACTATGTAATCGCCGTTATAGCCGTTGATCGCGAGTTTCAACTCCGAGCGATCTTGCATCGCGACCCTGTCCTTGAATATGGATCGCACCTGATCCGCCGTTAGCGTCAGAGCGTATATCTCGTTGTTGTAGGGGAACAGATCCCACAATTGCCGATAGGTTACTTTGCCGCTCTTCAGACCTGCCCCAGCCGTGATATAGGCCTCATCCGCCCCGGTCACATCGAGATAGATCTTTTTCGCTATCTCGGTCATCTCGTCCTTTGAATAATCCCTAGAAAGGAAGCCGACCTCACGATCCATGTTCTCTTCCGGCCTCGGCTTTCTGAAATCGGCGCTTGTGATACGCCCGCCGATCACCTTCTCGAAAGCATATTCATCGTGCTGCATCTCTCTTTGGGGCCGCGAGGCGTTTATGTATTGGACTATGAGGCGCGTTGGGTTTTCGAGGACATGAACGTGGACATAGCCCGGCGGGCAGTAGCGTGATGGGTAGGTGATGGAGCCGGTGTTGATGAAGAGAGGCCCGCTGTTCTCGTATTCTGGGATAATCTTCCTCTCAAAGAAATGCGTCGTTGCGGACAGCACGAGGTCGCATTTGTCCATCACGACTGGCCTCTCCTCGTCTGACAGCTGGTTAATCCAGAAGCCAGTCCTTGTGTGTGCGGCTGCGATGACGATGTCCTTCTCGCCCTTCTCAATGGACCGCAGCGTGTCGATCAGGTATTGCCTCGAATCCTTGGTGAATGCTATGGCTTCGTCCCGTGGTTGATCGGAATAGTGTAGCTGGATCAGATGGACCGTGTAGCCAGCGACGTTGATCTTCGAGTAATACTCGCAGCCATTCTTCCGGATCGTCGTGTTGGATTGCGTTGACAGATCGACCGTATCGAGTATAGGAGCGCCGGCGCCCCAATCGCCCTGGTTCTTGCCGTAGAATTCATTCTCGCCGTCGGCCACATTTGGATAGAAGTTCTGCTTCCACCACGCATTCTCATCTAGAAACTCTAGAAAATCGTTACGCCAACCTCGCTTGACGTGGTCTCCGAGGCCGATGACAAATGCCGAGCGCGATTCCTCAATCCACTTCACCATTCGAGCGAACTCAGGTTTGCTGGCTGGCGAATCGCCCTTGTTGTCGCTCATTATCGTGAAATTGAATGCTGCCGTCTCGTCCAGCTCGGCAATCGTCTGCATCTCAACCGGTATCGGTTCGGTTTTGGCGGGCGGGCACTCTTTCGAGCAGCAGGCGATCATGAGGCTGAGCAGGGCTACAATTGAGAGCAGGTTAAGAAGACGGTTCATGATGCTCTCGTCTGATATGGTATAGTCAGGTTATTCTGATTTATGCGCGAATATGAGATCACTTAGGACTTCCTGGCGAGGGCGCCTGGACGGCGAATAAGGCCTCGTTTTTATACTTCTTCCAGACCACCTTGGTCTTTGACCATTTGTCACCCAGTCTATGCCCTTTCATGAGCTGAAAAGCGACAAATATCACCGCAAATGGTATGAGTAACGGCAGATTTCTTTTGAATGACGCCAAGAAGCCTATCGGTTGGCCAGTGTTCTCGTCAACGACCTGAATACCCATCAGGGCTCTGCCTGGAGACTGCCCATTGAAGCCATCCTTAAACAGGAATAGAAGCCCCAAGATGTACGAAAATGTATATAGCCCAACACCGCTTTCCGATTCCCAAGTCCAGAAGTCAATTCCGATCAACCGTTCTATTGCTCTGAAAAAGAGATCCAATAGCACGCCATCAATCACGAAAGCGAACTGCCTCCGATTGGCGAAGCCGAAGTAACATTTCCTACATACGTAGTGCCCGTATAGCTTGGCATAACGAGGCGCTTTCTTGGGGCTATCGATCCCACAAAGTGGGCATGCAGGACCATGAGTTTTCGAATTATCCATCTGCATTTCATTGATCTCCCTCATATAAATCCTCTATATCCCCATATTCTCAACAAGTCCACGGTACTTCCCGGCGAGCAAACCCTCGCCGATCATATATGCCCCGCAGGCCGCCTCCTTCGCGGTTTTCGAGATTTTTGCCACCTTTGTGACCGGGCCGTATTTTGCCAGTCGTCTCACGAGCTCGTCCTTTATAGGCTCGTGATTTGTCAACCTGCCGGAGATGACGATCTCTCTCGGGTGGGGGACAACGACGATCATTGAGGCAACGTCTTTCTCGATGCTCTCTCCGAGAAGTTTTAGAGCTTCGGTATTTTTCACGAGGTCTTCCGGAGAAATATCGTCTCCGGCAAAATCCCTTACGCCTCCCTTGAAGACCACATCTTGGGTAATCGGCGGCGAGAGCCTGATGGCTATCTCGGCGTCCATTCTACCGCATCCGATGAACCCAACACTCCCGTCAGTTCCACCTATCCCATCCACGATCCGCCCGCCTTTGACCGCCATGACGGCAGTGAAGGCATATCCTACTTCAACGAGGATGAAGGACGCGTCATTGTGCCCAATGCCCAGCCGCTCCGATTGGTCCTTGATGCCAAGAGCCACGCAGCAGACTTTGTCCGCGGTACCCATATCAAATCTGTTCCACTTTCTGTATTCCGGAACGGTCGAAAGGTGGATAACCCCGGGCGTGAAGTAAACCGGCAGGCCCTCTGCTTTCATCTTGATGAGTAACTGCTTGATGCCCTCATTCACCGCTAATTGAGTGTCCAGAGGAATCATCTTGCCGATGTCTTCATCCGTCATGTCCTCGATCTTCTTCAGGGGGATTCCGTAACCCGATGGCCCCACAACGGCGTCCAACGGCATAAGCGCCTCGAGCCTATCGAGCAGGATTTCTGGCCTCTTCAGGACATCTGTGGTTAAGATTGCCTCATCTATCAAAACACGCTCGTCATCCTCCATCCCGAAGAGGTCGAAGCTGAACGTTCCTGGGTCTATTCCTACGATTCTGATGGCCGCACTCCTTTCAATGGGCACGAGGGGTCCGAGGCGCGCCAGCTGCCGGTTAGAGCGAACGTTCTTGACCTGCAGCCTCCACATTCAGAAAGATATCCGCACTCGCTACACTGTGATTCTCTGTTTGATAAATCAGTTAGTTCCTTTATGAACTCCGAATTGCGCATATTGGCCCAAATCTCGCTGACTGGCCGTTCCCCTGCATTTCCTATCACAACCGGAGCAAACGTGCATGGCTTAACATCGCCGTTTGTCTCAATGAACATATACTCCCCGAAAATGCAGCGGGAGACCTCTGGGACTATGATGCCGTTCTCGGAATCCGCCGAGAATTCAATGTTATGTTCCCTCAAGAATGGCTTGAAGAATGGCTCGTCAACATAAACATCCAGACCATACGTCTTCTGATGCTGAATTATCGAGAAAAAGAGCGACTCGTATTCAGCGCCGTTCAAAGCTAGCTCTTTGTAGTCCTTGCAGGGCTTCAGCCCGAGAATCGCGACCTTTTTGTAGCCAATCTCCCTAACGAATCGGAATAGTCTGCCTATCTGTCGATGGTTGTGCTTCCCGATGGTAACGGGGCAGGAATCGAGGATGCGATATTCTGCTGCAAGGGCAACAGACTGCTTCAGCCGCTCAAAGCTCGCGCCCTTTCTAGTTTTCTCATAGCTCTTTTCATCTGCCCCGTCTATGCTAATCATGAGGTTCACGTCAAGAGCTGCGAGCCTCCGCGCTGTCGGCCTGTCGAGCAACATGCCATTGCTGATGAGATAGACCTTCACGTCATTGCTACGGAGTATCTCAATCACCTCAAACAGCTTACCGCAGAGGAGCACCTCTCCACCCTCGATAATGACCCACCTGGGCTTGAGAGAGGGTATCTGCTCGGCCACTTGCAGAAGAAGTTTGCCGTCAAGCTCATCCGCCGCCATGCCTCGACAGTGCAGGCACTCGAGGTTACATCGATTCGTAATGGCCCAATCGATCATATAAGGCGTGCTCAACGGCGACTCTCCGCAACGAAGATCATCTCCGGCGAATCGTCTGTCAGCGGCGATTTGTCGAAATCGCCGAAGAGGTCCAGGATCTCAAGGCCGCTGCGGGCCAAAAGGTGCTCAACCTCAAAGCGGCAATAGTAGCGGAACGGGAATGCCTGGACGAGGCGCTCTGCGTGGCCGTCGGGGTGGGTCACGTGGTAGATCAGCTCAACGTCGTTGAACTGCTCTGCACGGTGGAATGCCGTGGTTCGATTTGTGCGACTCAGGCGCCGTCCGTCGGGGAGCGTAAATTCCGGTGTGTCCTCGGCTTCATTGAGGTATTTGCTGTCCTTGATGCGTCCGGGATTCATCTGGAAGAGCTCCAAGACAAACCGACCATTGGGCAGCAGATGCTTGTGAACGCAATCAAGGCAGCTGAGCTGCTCTTCGACGGTCACAAGATGCGAAAAAGAGCGAAAGGGGGCAGTTATGAGATGGAATCTCTCTTTCAGGTCGAAATCAGTCATGTCTCCCCGGACGGTGGTTACTCGCTCTTGGACGTCCTGTGGCTCATCTTGCAGCTTCTTTTCGCATCTGCTGAGCATGCTCTTTGAATAGTCTAGTCCAACGACTCCGCAACCTGCTCGAGCTATCGGTATGATAATCCGCCCCGTGCCACAGCCCAGTTCCAATGTCCTGCCTTGTGCAGCCTTCGAGCAGCCCGTGTAGAATCCCAGATCGCCCCGCATGGCGTATGCCGGAGTGAGATCATAATAGTCGGCAAAAAAAGATTCGAAGTCATAACGCCCGCCTTCATCCTTCATCCTTCATCCTTGCAGCGTCGTCCTTGCTGGCGCCCTGGCCGGCAATATGCACGTCCATTTGCGGGAATGGGATGCTGATTCCGTCGGCGTCAAAGCGCTCCTTGATGGCTTTCAATGTGTCGAAATAGACGCCCCAGTAGTCGTCTGTCTTCGTCCAGGGCCGAACGGCGAAGTTTACGCTGCTGTCAGCCAGCTCAAGGACGCCAATCGTTGGAGCCGGGTCCTTGAGGATGCGCTTGTCGCCATTCAGGACACTCTCGATAGCGCTCTTGACCTTGCTCAGATCATCCGCATAGCTCACGCCGATCACAAGGTCCACGCGCCTCGTCTCTTTGGCCGTGTAGTTGATGATGTTGTCGCTCGTGATCTTGGCGTTCGGTATAACGATGAGCTTGTTATCGAGCGTCTGAATCTCCGTGGTGAATATCTGAATTGACTCGACGATGCCCAGGCATCCGGCCGTCTCGATGAGATCGCCGACTCTAAATGGCCTGAAGATGATCATGAGAACGCCGGCGGCGAAGTTGGAAAGCGACCCTTGAAGAGCCAGGCCAATTGCCAGACCGGCGGCGCCCAGGAGCGCGATGAAGGATGTGGTCTGGATGCCCAGCTTGCCGAGCGCAGCAACGACCACAAACGCTAGCAGCGTAATATAGGCCAGGTTCGAGACAAACCCAATGAGGGTCTCGTCAACTTTGCCCCTCTTCATCAGTCGCTTGATGATCTTCTGCGCGATCTTCGCGGCCCACCGGCCTAGAACTAGGATCGCCATAGCTCCGATGACATTCAGGCCATACACGGTTAGGTACTGCCGGAGCGTTGATAGCACGGTATCAAAATAAGTCATGCCCTCTCCTTCCTTTCAGTTCTCTGAGCCCTCGCCTCGGCGAAATGGCGCGAGTCTATTAGATTCTCGCCAACATAGAGACTTGCCTATGATGTCCGATTTGAGGCTGTATGACGACGGTCCATTCAGCCTACAGGTCAAACTCATAGCCCAGGCCGAATTTGTATGTTGCGTCATACCTCTCATTGCCTTCGACGGGATCGCTGTCGTAGGCGTAATCCACGCCCGCATGGGCAAAGAAGTTATCAACGATCGTCAAACGCAGCCCAGTCTCGCTCGTGATATAAACCGATCTGTCATCGAAACTGTAGTAGCCCTCATGGGTGTGGAAGAACCTGATCCGGTCTGGGATTATCTTCAAACTGAAGTCGGCGCCCCAGCGCCCGGCCATATAGTTGTCGTCCGGCGCCGTCTCGAAATCGTCATTCACATAAGACGCACCAGTTTCGAGCGAGAACGATGTGCGATCGGTGTCGATTATCTGATAGCCGACGCCTGTGCCGAGTGTGCTGCGCAGCCTTAGATCAGTGAATTCATCACCCTCGAAGAGTGAATGGGCGTATGTATAAAGCCGCTTTGTGACGAAGAAGTCGTATTTGAAACTGCCCGCTGCGTTGCGTGAGGTCATCAGTTTGTCTGTCTCACCATAATTGAACCGGCCTTTGAGTGTGAACCTCTGTCGCGTCGACCTCGCCACAAACCGCGCCGAGGCGTTAGCAGCCATAGTATCAGTGTTCCCGTCGGTCTGAGTGTACCCTGCGGCAATACTGCCAGTGTAAGTAACAGCTGGTGGAGGTGGCGATGGATTGATCGCCTCGAGCTCGGCGACCGGTATCGCAGCCGTCTCCCCAAGAGTGGCGCCCGCGATCTTGATCATCCCTGCCGTTGAGCAAATAGCCCGCCCAGAGAGAACCTGATGGTCGTTCAGAACGAAATTGTGCGAGCCCTCAGTTGAAATACAGCTGACATCGGCCCAGCTCACCTTGATCTCTCCGGCGTAGGACGTAGTAAACAGCAAGACTCCCTTCTCCATGTTGACGACCTCGCCCGAAAAATGGTCGCCGTTCTTGAGGCGCACCTCATCGGCGAATGCGGCGAGGCAGAATGTCAACGACAGCGCCGCGCATAGCAACCAGGGCATAAGTGCTTGTTGTCTCACAAGTACGTCCTCCATCGTTAATTCGTCCAAAGCAATTAACCATAGAATGGGAGAATACGGCATTGTGGCAACAGAGACAAGCAATGAGCTTCGGAAGCTGATCATTGCCTGGCCTCCCGGGCTATTCAATTAGGAGCGAGAGGGTCTCCACGATGGATAACACTGCGCCCCAATAGTTATATTGATTGGTGAGGCTGGTGTTCGGATGGATGAACCTGACGTTGACGGCTGTCTTGAGAGTCGCGGTTCATCCTGCTTGCAGCGTTGGACAGGAGATGTGAGCAAAAATACTCCCCGAGCCAGATCTGCACGGATTGGTTAACGTCGATGTCAGACCAAACAGTTGAAAAACAAACCCGTGCCGCTTAACTTCGATTTGCATATTTAATGATCGTAATTTCTAAAAGGACTAATGAGGCTAAAGGGATATGATCAAAACGTCGATAAATATAATCTATAGGAGTATCAATGATTGTAGTTGAGGAGTAAAAAGCTTTCAGATGGAGGTTCGACTGAGAATATGAGTCGCTCAGGTGCTACTCGCACATTGTCCCCGGTTGTTGAGTACTTTCTTGATGTTTTTGAGGGTGTCTGCCGGAGCACAGGGCCAATCACCGTCAGTGAGCTCGCTCGACAGATTAATATCAGTAAGTCAACGGCGCATCGGATTTTGGGGCTTATGAAGACCAGAGGTTTCGTGGTTCAGCAACCCGGGGGGCCATATCGCCCTGGGCCAAAGATGATCACGCTCGGAGTAGCTGCGCTCAAAACGTCATTCTCACGCGAGATGATAGACCCCATCATGGATGAACTGTCGTCACAGGCCTCAGAGACCGTCCTGTTCGGAGTGTGGCTGGCGGGTTCCAAGGGCTTTCTAGTTATTTTTGAAAGACCCACAGGTCATCTCTTGCGCTTTCATCCGTTTCTTGGCAGCTACATTAGGTCTGATATACTTGGCGGCGAAGCCATCGACAATCTGAAAAGTCAAGATGGTAATGCCCTGCAAGTTCACACTAACGTCGCGGCGGACGGCATTTGGTCAGTGATCACAATCATTCCACGTCCGCACAAAGAGGCCCCTTGCGCTTTGATGATACTGGCGCCAAAGGACCGAGTTGACGAAGAGAAGATGTCCGTGTGGAAGGAACTGTGTTTAAGCCAGGGCATATTCCTTGCCAGCGTTTTAGAGGGGAAGTCTTGACAATAAGGTAAAATATGGTATATTATTATTTGAGCTAGCTATTTTTTTTCTGGGCTGTCTCGAACACCATTTCATAGGAGGAACACGTGGCTGCTGCCAATCACACTTTCAAGAATCTCCGGCAAGTAGCCGACGCAGTTGAACAGATTCTCGCGGCGTGTGCAAAACAAGGCTTTGTTAGGCGAGAATCGGTACCGGACTTCCTGCAGTTGCCTGCCGAGGACGCCGAGAACCTGATATGCGAGTTGTGTGATCGAGGTCTGCTGTGCGCGAGAAAAAGTCAGAATAGAGTGACAACTCGTGGTGTGTCATCCGCAAAGGAATGCCCGCGCGAGGTAATTACGCTCGGCGTGAAGTTCTATCGCTTTTTTGCCGAAGGGAAGGCAGCAGAAACCGACCGGAACGTTGGGTAGCATTGCAATCAACAGCCGGGCTGATGAATTTTAATCATCGGACTTCTTGGCGTGGGTGAAAGCGAAAGATGCGATGCTTTTACTCTTATATTTAGATTGCTGCAGAACGACGTATCATAATTGAAACGTATCTCGCTGATAAGGCCTGTACAAGGCTATAACACACAATTGTGTGTCCTTGAACAATGTCAATTCGTCGAAGCATATAGGAGGGCTTGTGGATGAACAAGAAGGTTGCGATCATAGTCTCGTCGCGGCATATGTGGATATCTGCCGCGTTTTCCGGAGTTAGGGAAGCGGGGATGTCACCCATAATCTGCCAAAGCGTAATCGATGTAGCAACAGAGTATGAAATGTTCACAGGAATTAAGTGTTCGCCTGAGTTGATCCTGGTGGATGGAGTCTTTCCCCCGAAGGAGACTCGGGAAATCCGCAAAATGTGTTCTGGCAACAGCACAAGTCTGAGAGTAATACCACCTATTATCATAAGGCCAGGGGCAGCGGAGAAGATTCGCAGTGCGGTCATAAAGGAGAGCAGAAGTGAAGTTCAAGCGGTAGGTGGGCAGTAGATGCAGCAAGCATGCGATGGTCTGGCAGACCTTTGGGAAGATGAGTCGCTACTTGACGACTCACTTGGCGAAGTCATTGCGAGTCTGGACAGCGCTGAGGCAAAGTTTGTGGAGCAGGGAAAGCCGGTTGATGCTGCAGGACTGAGCGAGGTTCAGAGAGTTTTCCATACAGTGAAAGGACTTGCGGGTATGTTTGAGATACGTCCCGCTGTCGAGTTGGCCCACGCTGCCGAGGACCTAATAAAAACTATCACATCTCGGGATAGTGCCGTTGACTACCCCACGGTCGAGGTTTTGCTAACGACCATTGATCTATTGCGGGAGGCTTACAGCGCGGCAATCGCGCAAAGGGGAGCTCTGTCGTCTTTGCTTGGCGAAGCGATTGACAGGTCAATTATGGCGATCCACTCGCGAGAGGAAGAGATTACTTCCGGCCTTGAGGATGAGTTCACAGATGAGGCGTTCTTAAGAATCGGTCAGATACTCTTTTCAGGGGGCAAGGTGTCCAAAGAGGGCCTGGAGGAATCGCTATCCGAGAAGCCGCGCCTGGGCGATGTCTTGCAGGAGAAAGGTCTCGTCACGAAGGGTGATGTGAAGCACGCCCTGCAGCTTCAGGAGAACCTCGGCAAGGCTCGCGGCAATGTTGATCAGGCCTTTCTGAAAATACCCGCCAGATCACTGGACAAGATATTCTCTATGATCGGTCAGTTTCAGCTCTGCGTTACTACTCTGCGCGATCTGGTCAAGGCGAGAGGTGAACTTGCCCGCGACAGACTGACTGCGGCGTCAGATAGTTTTGCGAACATCTGCGATGAGATCACTCGCGACATAACTTTGCTGAGAATGGTGCCTATCAAGGGAATTGCGGTGAAAGTGAGGAGGATAGCGCAGTCAACCGCTAGCAAAGTAGGAAAGAACATCGAGCTTGAGTTCCGTGATAATGCTGTGCTGTTCGATAAATCGAGACTTGGGTTTCTCGACACCGTGATCGTCCACTGCGTACGTAACGCCGTCGATCATGGAGTTGAGTCGCCGGAAGTCAGGAGCGAGCATGGCAAGACTCCGGTTGGGCACATTTGTGTTACCTTCCAACAGGACGCGCAGTCAATTACGATCACAATTGAGGACGATGGGGGAGGGATTGACCGGAGCAAGGTCAAGAAGAAAGCTGTTGAGGCAGGATTCGACTTCGATTCAGGCCGGGAACTTACGGATGAGGAGCTCGTTGATGTTCTGTTCAGCGATGGATTCTCAACGGCTGAGACAACTACCGAAATATCGGGCCGTGGCGTAGGGCTTAACGCCGTGAAAGAAGCCGTGATAGAGCTGTCGGGAAAGATGCGTTTGACAACCCAGGCAGGGATCGGGACGAAGTTCGTCGTTGAACTGCCTCGGAAAAGTGTCGCGTTCGACTCCAAGCTTCGCCCGTTCATCACGATGCAAGTCAACGGTTCTCTTTTTGGTATCCCCTTTGAGAATCTGGTGAGGCTCCTTTCTGGGGCAGATGAATCTAGCACAGCTAACATCGACCGCGACGGTTCACTTCTCATGCTGCCTGAGGGGATCGCGCCTCATTATTCTTTCGAAAGGCTCATTGACATTCCGTCTGATGGATGCGAAGCACGCCGCGAGTGTATCCTCCTCGCTGATGGGGCCAAGAAGCTTCTGGCGCTTTCGGTACCGAAAGTGCGAGACCTCTTGAAGCTTGGAACTGTTGCCCTACCCGGACAACTCGGCGAGAACAATCTCATTGATGCGACAGCAACGCTCCCCTCGGGCGAGATCATTCAGATTCTCAACATGACGGGGCTATTCGACATGACGCGACAGCAGCCGTCGCACGGCGACTCACAAGGGGCGGCGCGCTGCAATTGAAGGCCAAGCAACGCAAGGGTTTTCGGAAATACTGAGGCTCAGGTCAATAGCTCGCAGGCCAAATAGCCATGTTCACAACACAAGTGAAGGGGAATGCTGAGGTCTGTCTTTCTGATCATGCTCTGAGGCAAGCTGGCTTCAGGAGAATATCCCGCTTGACCCGGCGGAACTGGAGAAAAGTCCCCATCTGAGGGACCTCGCAGGTCACATCGCTGAAAGTGTCGTAGGGGCATATCTCGGAGCAATACAAGGCCTTGATTTAGCTCATTTTCCAGAACGCGGGGCTGAACCAGAGGTCGATTTTGTCTTCACAATAGGAGATAAACGAATCCCGTTAGAGGTCAAATACCGGAGCAGGATCGATCCCCAAAGGGACACGCTGGGGCTGAGGGCCTTCTTGGAGAAGACCGTCTATAACGCCCCTTTCGGCATACTCATAACGATGACGGACGATGTGGTCATCCCCGACCCGCGCATCGTAGCCCTGCCACTTAGCAGCTTCCTCCTTCTCACATAGCGTTCATCCGGCGCGCTTGTTCTCGCCGTTGCGTCCCAATGGTTGCTATGACTGTGCCTTGTGATTAGTATTGCTGCGAGGCTGATACTCAAATCATAATTCTTGTGAAAATGGGGAGAAATAACGTGAAGGTCGTGGCATTTAACGGAAGTCCGAGAAAAAACGGGAACACTTCCCTTCTCGTCAACTACGTCTTTGAGGAGCTGAAAAAGGAGGGCATCGATACTGAAATGGTCCAGGTGGGCGGCAAGATGTTGCGCGGCTGCACAGCCTGCTATCAGTGCTATGAGAACAAGGACAAGCGCTGTGTCATCGACGGGGATGAAGTCAATCAATACATCGAGAAGATGATTGAGGCGGACGGAATAATTCTCGCATCGCCGGTCTATTTCACGGACGTTACAGCAGAAATGAAGGCGCTCATCGACCGAGCGGGATTTGTTACAAGGGGAAATGGCAGCCTGCTGGCTCGCAAAGTCGGCGCCTCAGTCGTTGCGGTCCGACGAGGCGGTCAGCTGCACACATTCGACACGCTTAATCACTTCTTCCTGATTAGCCAGATGATCGTTCCAGGGTCTGTTTACTGGAACTTCGGCATCGGCCGCAACATCGGCGACGTCCATCAGGACGAAGAGGGCGTGAAGACGATGAAAACTCTCGGCCAGAACATGGCCTGGCTGCTGAAGAAGATCAACGTGTAGCGAGCTTCTGCGGTGAATGATTATGGAGTGTGGTGACTTGACGCCGCCTTGGCTCGCCGCGCTATCTATATTTACATTGATGGCGTCCAGGTCGGAAGATGGTGTCTGAAATGTCAAATGGGGCGGTCTATTGGATGTGGTGTCAAGTCACCGCACTCCCAAAAGCCAGCGTCGCGTCAAATTGACATGTCAATCGAAGAGGCTGCTTGACCACCCGTCAACCCATAGCCATCCATGAGAGTTGAGCCGCCATTCTTCTCTTGAACCGGCGAGGCGCCTCGGCTGGATTGATTGCCCGCCGTGGCCTCGCGCTTCTGCTCCTCGGCCAGCTCCGCTCGGGCTTCTCGCTCCATCTGATCCGCCTCTGCGGCAACACGCCTGTCCTGAGGCGAGGGGTCCATCGGAGCCAATGCGGCGCGCTTGACCTTCTTGGCTTTTTCGATGTCTTTTTCTGGGTCGCCTGTCTTCGACACGTCTATTCGAGCGTGCCCTCCAACTGCATAGCGCTTTCCGTCAGGGCCGCTTTTGAACTCATAGGTCGGATTGCTTGCCCCGGCGTTGACGTGAGCTTGCTCATGGTTCCGCACGTGCCGATCTCGCTTCTCAAGCTTCTCGACTTCTTTTTTTTCCGACGCAGTCAGTTCATCCGAAGAGGTGAGGTCACTGGCCGTTACAGGCGTCTGCTCGCGCCCAATCTGCGACTTAGTTGCCTCATCGAGATTTCTCCCATCCGCCTCGCAATTGCAGCCTTTATCCATACCCCCGAGGTCGCGCGAGAGGCGTGAGATCAACTCCCGGCACTCATCGCTTATGCAAACGCTGTCCTCAATTGCCGCGGACGAGCCATGCGCCTCACCCATGTCTCTTGCCTGGCCAGCGGTGCCTTCAGCGCGAGCTACTGATGACAGACTGTCAATTGACGCGGCATTGGAATGAAATGTAGGCATATAAGGACCTGTGCAATCAGACATATCTACATCTCTCAAATCATTTCTTGCAGCAGCTATCCGTATCCACTTGCTCTCAGTATCGGCGATACGCGCCAAAACCTTTACTTACAGAAAAACGGCGCCTCGATGTTCCTGTGCATCAAAAGATAGACGAGAACCATTATTATGTGATAACTCTTGTTAAGAGACAATGAACGACTGCTAATCCACGGATTGAAATCATCATCACAAGGAGAACCAAATGGGAAAGACTGAAGAAAACCTGAAGGCCGCATTTGCCGGCGAATCGCAGGCGCGAAACAAGTACAACTACTTCGCGAGTGTAGCGAGAAAAGCGGGTTACCACTATGTTGCCAAGGCTTTTGAGGAATCAGCGGAGAATGAGAAGCAACACGCAAAGGACGAGTTCAAGCTGCTGAATGGCATTGGTGACACAGCGGCGAATCTGAACGAGGCGATCGAGGGCGAGCATTATGAGACGACCGATATGTATCCGACATTCGCAAAGGAGGCGGAGGAGGAAGGCAACATGGCGGCCGCCAACCTCTTCCGGCAGATAGCGAAGGTTGAGAAGCATCACAGGGACAGATACAAGCGTCTTCTTGAGATGCTCGAGAATGGCACTCTTTACAAAAGGGATGAGCCGGTGAACTGGAAGTGCAGCGTCTGCGGCTTTGTATATGACGGCACAGAGCCTCCGCCGAAATGCCCATGCTGCAAGCACTCCAAGGAGTACTACGAGCCTGAGGATTGGGGCGTCTAGCTTAAAAAGCCATCGTGGCGGGCGCAGTCCGTCTCGCGGTTTTCGCCTTCAACCAAATGGGGTCGGGCATGGGTCCGACTCCAGACGGCCAGAATCCATCATCCAGATAGGGGCATTGCGATATGGCGATATATGAATGCAGCGTCTGCGGACACATCTTTGACGAGGAAAAAGAGGGCAAAAAGTGGGATGGCCTGCCGAGTGATTGGGCATGTCCGATCTGCGATTCCCCTAAGCCATATTTCAAGTCACAGGGGATGGAGTCTGCGAAGGAAGAGCCTGCTTTGGCTAAAGAACCTCCAACGAAAAGCGGCGTAAGCCCCAACGACTATCTCGCGGAGTGGAGCAGACACTCCGATCCCCTCGAAACGCACATGGCGGATATCCATGAGATAGCGAGACTAGGCGAGTCCCTGCATGAGCCGATGAGGTCGAGAAAGCCGGTCGTCTCATGGGACGACATACTGATAAAAGGCGCCCAGCTCGCAAGGATACCTCTTGCGGATGATGACATCGTAAGCACCAAGACAATAATCGGCCCCAGGGCAAAGAAACCGCTTGTAATCGAGACGCCGATTTACGTCTCCCACATGTCCTTTGGCGCGTTGTCCAAGCGGGTCATAACCGCCCTTGCGAAGGGCAGCGCCTCGGTCAAGACGACGATGTGTTCCGGCGAGGGCGGCATCCTACCGGATTCGATTGATAACGCATACAAGTTCATCTTCGAATACGTGCCGAACGAATACAGCGTCACGGAAGAGAACCTAAAGCGCGTGGACGCAATAGAGATCAAGATAGGCCAATCCGCAAAACCGGGCATGGGCGGCCATCTCCCAGCGGCCAAAGTAACCGATGAGATAGCGGCGCTAAGAGGCCGTCCGCTCGGGTCCGACATCATAAGCCCCTCTCGCTTCCGGGATATTAGGAACAAAGATGACCTGAGAAAAAAGGTCAACATGCTAAGAGATAAGTCAGGCGGCAAACCGATTGGAATAAAGCTCGCCGCAGGAATTATCGAGGCGGACCTCGAGGTCGCGCTCTATGCGGAGCCGGACTTCATCACGATTGATGGCAGAGCAGGCGCAACGGGTTCCGCTCCGAAGTTCGTGAAGGACTCTACATCGATCCCATGTATATACGCGCTTTATCGAGCGAGGAAGTTCCTCGACGAGAAGGGCGCGAGGGAAGTCTCGCTTTTGATAACGGGCGGCCTGCGCATCTCGTCGGACTTTGCTAAGGCACTTGCCCTGGGCGCCGACGCTGTCGCAATAGGAACCGCCGCGCTAATGGCGTGTGGATGTCAACAACACAGAATCTGTGGAACGGGCAAATGCCCCGTCGGCATAACGACCCACGACCCAAACCTAACCCAGCGCCTCAACATAGATGAATCCGCCCGGCGCCTCTCAAACTTCCTCCGAGTATCAACTGAGGAGCTCAAAACCTTCGCCAGATTGACCGGCGCAGACGACGTCCACAAGCTCTCCATGCTTGATATATGCACCACCAACTCGGAGATCTCGGACTACACGGATATTGAGCATGTGTGATAGTACAATCCGCTTCATTCTCACAAGGAGATTGGACCATGAAGATCAAAGTGATTGTGCATGACGCGGAGGAAGGCGGCTATTGGGCTGAAGTCCCGGCAATCCCCGGCTGCGCCACGCAGGGCGAGACGATGGAAGAGTTGACGGCCAACCTCCGCGAGGCGATTGAGGGATGCTTGTCAGTAGGTTCTGCCCCTCTGGCTGAATGCTCTGTATGAGGATTAGGAGGTAGGATGCATGGAAATCAAGCCCGATTCGGGATCCGTCGGGATGGCGCTGGGTTCAATCATTATTCCGGAAATCAAGCGGCGGATAGACCAAAAGGGCGTGAAGACGCCATTGTTGCTTCATTGTTTTCAGATTCTATATCGTCCTGATGCGCCAGCGACACCTGAGATTAGGCTGAACGAAGAGGTGGCGGGCTACGTTGTTGTGAAGCGGCCGTCCAAGGAAGAGGATCTTGGGAAACCAATAAGCTATGCTGAAATAGAAGGATTCGGTCCGAAAATGGACCTTGTTCAGTCCGATCTCAATTGCGCCCATTTGACAGTTTTTTGGATCCATCCAAACCTCCCACAAGGAGCATCAGATTCGGCGATCCCAATCTTCCTGAACCTCATATCAAATTCGGACTGAACATAACGTGGTACTACGATGCGAGATGGCGGAAGGGAGACGCTAGAAAATATCTTGACATAGGACTAGAATTCCTCGAGGCCTCAAGATCGGCATGGGATAATGGCCATAAAAGGCCTGCTCTCGACAACCTTTTTTCGGCTGTGGAACTCATAGTGAAGTCTAGACTGCTGCTCTTTTCGCCTGATGAGAAGCTGGACGGCAAGGACGGACATCAGCTTGTGCATAAAGCAACCATAAGGCAAGTGAATAAGGGCCTATTGGATGAATCGTACCTCCAATTGGGCCAAGAACTGCATGAACTGCGACTCCTTGCCCGCTATGAACCAAATGAGCTTGATTGTGACAACACGCGCTATTCGAAGATACTTTCGGAGATGGATCGTCTTGTTGAGCTGACAAAGGAGAAACAGGGATCCAGCTTCCTTCCGGTTCTCAACAATGAAGGAGAGAGTGCGCAATGAGCTTTCGGACGCATAGGCAGATAAACTTGAAAGGCATCAAGATCATTGTTGGGAAGCGCCCAGACGGATACGTCGCGTACCCTCTAGGCATAAAGGGCGTTGTCGTGGGTCAGGGCGACACTTATGACGAGGGCGCTTAAGGATGTTAAGTCTGCAATTGCATTTCATATCGAGACGTTTCGTAGCGATGCTATGAAGGCAGGCCAATCCCCTGGAAGGGGATAATGTGAATAGCCCCGTGTGAAACGCGGGGAATCAGACGGCCCGTCAACAGCACCTCGACTCTGACGGATCACGCCCCGCCGAACCGCCATTTGGCGCCCCTTCAGGGCGGTTGTTGTTTTTCGCCGTCTTTTTCCCGTGGGTTGCCACCCACGGCTACTGTTGTTCATCCCTTTCAGGGATGGCGCCGTTAGTATCCACCCTCTTCGTGCTTATTCGAGGGCTTAGTGGATCGATTCTTTATGCCCCCTCGATCATCTCGCGGCGCGATTGGGTGATCGATTCCTCGGGCTCGCATTTTGCCTCAGGCGAGACCCAAATCCTTAACGACCCGACTCTCCATCTTGGCCACTTCACGCAGATTCTGGCGGCCAACTACGCCTTCTTCCGCGTCGAAATATCCACGCCTTGCGCCTCGCCCAATGGCTGATAGACCAGGACTACTCACCCAAACAGGTCTATAATAACCTCGGCTCAGCGCTTGCCGAACGAGGCCTCAACGAAGAGGCTACCAGAGCCTATCGAACAGCCATTGCCCGCGGTCCGCCATACAGGTCGGCCCTCCTAAATCTCTCATCTGTCCAGAAAAGCCTCGGAAACGAACAAGCGGCATCGCGCTTGCGAAAGAGAGCTCTCCACCTTTCTGCCATGCAGCATGATTGAGACAGAAACGCTTGGGCGCAGCCGCTCGCCGGACTCGCCCGGTTTAGCACGAGAGGCACGATGGCCAAAGAATGCGAGAAGAACTGCTGTTGACTGGCATCGCAGGCTTCGTGCCAGCAATTGCCGAGGCTTTTTTCACATTCGCATTTTCGGTTTTGACAGAAGCCAGTTATTGGGATAACTTTCCTTCGCATTCAACAAGCTTGAGTATCGATACATTAGGAGGCGCGTTATGAAGAATATCGAGAAAGTGGCAATCATCCTTGCAGCGATTAGTTTGGCTATTTCCGTCGGCTTCAAGCTGACTGGCTTTCAACATTTCGTCACCGCAACCGGGGTGTGGCGCTTCACAATGGCCTGCTTGGGGTTTGCTATATGGGCGAGGCTTGCTCAACAGAAGTCGCCGGCTGAGCGAGAGTAATCCCGTCCCGTATTCATCGCTTGCTCTTTGCTGAAGAGCCTAAATTATGGAGTATTTTTCAGATGGCTGAAAGCCAGTCTTCGCAGTCGAGCGCAGAAGCTAAGTTCATATATCCACCCGAGACTTTCTATAGCTGCATTGGCTGCGGTTCCTGCTGTCGTCAGCGTTGGGTCGTTGAGGTTGATAGTGAATGCTATGATGCGCTTCCCGATGATTTCAAGACGCATATCGTCTCCGCGCATGATGCAAAGGCAAGAGCAAAGGATGAGAGCCTGGTCGAAGAACGCTTCATAAAACGCCACTCCGATGCCGAGGGTTGCCCCCTGCTTGACCCGGATGATGGTCTTTGCCTTATCCACAAACGCATCGGCTATGAGAGCAAGCCCTTCGTCTGTCGCGAGTTCCCATTCAGGTTCATCGAGACCCCAAGCGGCGTTATTGTGGATGTCTCGTTCGTCTGCAATGAAGTGCTGAATCAACGAGGCGCGGAAATATCCACGCATCGGGACGAGATAGCGAGGCTATATGCCAAGAGCAAGCGGAAGATAGAGGTCGGAAGCAAGATAATACTGAAGAGCAAGACCTCGATATCTTATGAGGCCTATACGCTCATTGAGGAGAGGCTTCTTGAGATTTTCTCAGACCGCAATCAGCCTTTTGAGGACCGTCTCGTTGCCGGGAATATCTTCCTTTACAGCATTGTGAAGAATGTTTACGACGCCGAGAAGATACTCTTGAAGAAAGATGCGATCTTAAAGAAACTGAACAAGTTCCAACCGAGGCACTTTATGAGGCTCTATGCAATTGCGAAGAAGAGCCAGAAGATGATCTCCAAGCACAAGCAGCAGCTCTTCGTCGTAACCTTCATAACATTCGCCTCAAGCGCCTCGGAGAAGCGTGGCAAGCTTAGTGTCCTGCTGAGGACTTGGGCAAACAACGTCAAGCAGTCGCTAAATATCGGCAGCATACGTGTCCCGGTGCTCCCAGGCTCCGTTCCGCTTCGTGCGCTTGTCGATGTTGAGTTTAACGAGCAGGACCAGATGATAGGCGAGTTAGCGGAGAGATATATCAAGCA
Source organism: bacterium (assembly GCA_021160245.1). Lineage (GTDB taxonomy): Bacteria > B130-G9 > B130-G9 > B130-G9 > B130-G9 > JAGHCW01. The sequence goes on from JAGHCW010000202.1 coordinate 45,136, forward strand.
CTGCATCTTTCGCAAGACCTTTGTCGCACAGTATGGCCTATTCAGGGGCTACAACATCCTTCTTTTGCTTTACGGTGTAATAAAATGGCTCTCCAGAGTCTTCGCGCTCAGGGCGGGCAGAAAGACCGTGAGCCGGGATGACTTCGCAAAAGCCGTCCAGCTCGTTGAGCGGCAATATGTGAGACATAGCGACTATTTGTCATTCCTCAGGCTGAACTCGAGGGCAATGGGCTTTGTTGACAAGCTCTTCGACGATCTCGGCTTCGCCCCGATCATAGTCAAGAGCTAGCCGGCTTCCCAAACAAATTGTCCTGCGTTACAGTCCCTTACATGAAGAAGTTAAGCACAGCGCTCATAATTTTTGGCCTGTTCGTGCATCTGTCGATGCTGCTGTCTCTCGCGCTCCATTTCGAGCTCGTGTCGTTCTGGCCTCCGAAGATAAAGCCCGAACTGACGATTTCGCGACTGCAGGACAACTTGAAGCCGGTGGATGTGCCCCCAGGCGCCCCGCCGAATGTCCCTCAATCGCTGTATCAGACGAGGCGCGCGAGGGGCTTGCACCTTTGGGATAAGTTCTTTTGGGATTCCAGCATATACGAGGTTGGCTTCGATTTCTTTGGGCTTTACAAGGGGGCTTTGGACCTTATGCGTGGCAGATCGATCTATGAGGTTGCGCGTTACACTGAGTCCGACACCGTCTTTGATGATGAGATCGTTCCCTATTATTGTCCATTTATATATCCGCCGATTGTAGCGTATCTGATGGTACCGCTTGCGCTGCTGTTGAGTCCGTGGAAGGCTTACGTTTTCTGGTGTTTGCTTCAGGAGTGCTTGCTTGCTCTCTGCATCTTCGTGTCGAGGAGATTCTTCGATAGGGACATCGACAAGAGCATCGCGACGACAATGTGGCTAGCATTCACCCCCTTCTATCTACTGCTCTATATCGGGCAGACATCGTTCGTCATCGCCACCTGTATCCTGTTGCTTGCCTATTGGCACAAGTCCGGAAAGAAGACCGCCGCCGATTGGGCATGGATCGCCTCGGTAGCGCTGAAACTGTTGACGCTGATCGCCGCGCCCGCTCTGGTTAGGTTCAAGAGGTACCGGGCCGTTGTCCTGGCGGTCGCAGTCGTGATATTGGCGTCAATCCCGTATTTCGCGTTCAAGCCGGACGACGCGCCCTTCTTCGCCCATCTCGTCGAATCGAGAACCATTGCGCCATACGGAGGCGATTTCTCGCATTCGGAGGTCTCGTGGCTTCTATTTGGACCAGAGTCGAGCCCAATTGCGTCGAAAGTTTTTATGTGGTCGGTGATTCTTCTGTCGCTTGGATTCACCTTCATACCCAAGAACATCCAATTTGTCGATTGCCTCTCGCTTTGGATTTGCACCTATTTTCTGGCCTACATACGCATCTGGGAGCATCATTACGTTATGATCGCGCCGGTGCTAATTCTTCTCTACTTCTCGACCAGGAGCTGGTTTGTCCTTGCGATATTTGTGCCACTGGCGATGCCTACACCATTAGTACTCTTCGCTGGAAGCTGGACACACCTCGAGACGTTGGTCTATCATCTCTTCAAATTGGTTCCAGTCGCAATGCTCTATGCCTTTGTCGTCAAGACGATCATCTCGAGGCGCCGTTGTGAGGCTACAACGCGGTCTCTGGCCGGGCGCGATTCTGTCGCGGCCCCAATGGAGGCTTCCGGTATAGAATAATCGAAGTGTTCGAGCTCAGATATTCCGGCGCTTCTTCCCGTGTCTATTAAGGTATTGGCCTAACATCCGCGCGGAATTGAGCTCCACTTGGAGATGATGAGCAAAGTAAAGAAACATAAAACGCAGCAGCTCCCGACGCAACGCCGCGCTAATGCTGATTGAACCAAGAGAGCGAATCGGCTTGTGAAGCGCCATGCGGCAGAATGAAATTGCGCCTCGGCTGAGTTTGACCGCAGTCCATGGCTGACCATCCGGCTCCTTTCCAGCTTGGCAATTGGGACAGACGAATCCGCCCGCCTCAATGTTAAAGCGCGTGGGGCTTATCTTAATCGGCTTGCCGCATGATACGCACTCTGCGAACGATGGGCCGATGCCGAGGCTTCTGAGGAGGTGAAGCTGCGCCGCAATGACCATCGCCTCCGGCGAGCGTGATTTACTTATTTGCCTGAGTGAGTCGCTTAAAAGCTCAAAGAGCTCGGGGCTGGGCGATCTTTCGGGAACAGCGCGAAGAAGCACTTCGGTTATGCACGAGGCGCACGCCAGCTTGCGGATGTCTTTGGAGAACGCCGGAAACGAGAGCAGTCTCTCGCAGTCTTCCAGAATGAGTAGGTTGGAGTTGCGGTTTTTTTTGATCTGCAGATCACACAACGAGAACGTGAGGAGCTGGCCGCGCAGCCTGCCGGGCCTGTTTAGTCGCTTTGCTACAAGATTGAGCTTGCCGTAATCTTGTGAAAATATAGTGACTCGCGCGTCAAAATCGCCAAATCCGGCAACCCTCAGAAGGAAGCCGTCACAAGTTACAGTGCACACAAAGACCACCCCGGAGCAAGGCTATTTGGCGCCAGCAAGCTGCCTCAACTCATCCTCGCTAAAAATCCCCTTCTCCACCAGTAGCGAAAGCGCTTTGCCTAAAACGCCCCTTACTTGTGATACGCGGGTCATCTTCTCCAGTAGGACGTCTTCGTCCGAAGGGGCGTGGTCCTCGCAACGCGTCCTGAATTCGTCAACTAGTGACTCCAAGACGAACATAATCTCGCCGTAAGTTACGTTTCCGTCGCGGGATTCCGAGAACTCACTTATTGCGGACATTACGGCGCCGCGCAAGCGCATGAACTCCTCGTCGTTGTCAAATACGTTTCTCGCCTGAACCATCAGAACTACCTCGCCTGGCGTTTATTATCTTCTATGATGCTTGACGACCTTCTCGACCGCGGCTATCACGCTCTCAACGTCATCGTCCGAAAGCGATGGATAAAGAGGCAAACTAACAATGCGGTCACTCGCAGCCTCCGCGTATGGGAAATCACCGCGCTTGAAGCCATATTTGTTCTGGTAATAGGGATGCAAATGCAGCGCCCTGAAATGGACAGCCACGCCGATATTCTCGGCTTGCATGGCGTTTAAGAATTCATCGCGGTCTAGTGTCAATTGGTCGAGATTGAGAAGTATGACGTATATGTGATGCGCATGTTGGACATTCGGTTTTCGCGTGAGGGCACCCAATTCAGGTATATGACTAAACGCGGCGTCGTAACGGGAGACTATCTCAAGGCGACGCTTCCTAAATCCCGCGAGCTTATCAAGCTGATGCAGGAGCATTGCCGCCTGGATGTCCATCATGTTGTACTTATAGCCCGGGACAACGCACTCATAATGAGTGAAGCCACCTTTGTCATATCGTTTCCAGGCGTCCTTGCTAAGCCCATGAAGCCGGAGCATTGCCAATTTATGCAGCAACTCCTCAGAGCGAGCACAAAGGGCGCCGCCCTCACCGCAAGTCATGTTTTTCGTTGCGTAGAAGCTAAATGCGCCAACGTCACCGAACGTCCCGCAGTGTTTGCCGTCTATCTTCGCCTCAATCGCATGAGCTGCATCCTCAACGACATGAAGGCCTCGTCTCGAGGCAATTGACATGATGGCCGGCATGTCGCAGGGATGGCCCGCATAGTGAACGGGGATAATCACCTCCGTGGCGGGCGTAATCGCATCCTCGAGTAGGCCCGGGTCAAGAAGCAACGTGTCGGGCTCAACGTCCACGAAGACCGTCTTGGCGTGCTGATGCTCAATGACATTAGCCGTAGAAGGGAAAGTCAGGGGCGTCGTGATCACCTCGTCCCCCGGGCCAATTCCCAGCGCAACCAAGCCAAGATGCAGCCCAGCTGTGCAGGAGTTAAGCCCCAATACATGTTCTGCTCCAAGATATTCCGCGAATCGCTTCTCAAAAAGCCCGGTCTTTGGTCCTGTAGTCAGCCAGCCGGACTTAAAAGAATCCTCAATCTCGTTCAGTTCCTCTTTGCCAACGCTTGATCTATGAAAGAATAGAAAATCGTCCCTTACAGGTTTCCCACCATCTATTGCGAGTTTCGACAACCTCAGGCTCCCAATCTGTGTAATCTGTGGACAAAACTAACTCAACGGGCACGACGAGTCGCTATATCGCGTCTGAAATACTTGCCCTCAAAGTGTACCTTATCGACCGCGTCATAGGCCCGCTTAAGCGCTTCCTCTTTGGTGGCGCCGACCGCCGTTATGCCCAAGACCCTCCCGCCGGCCGTCACGAGCTTGCCACCGACCTCCTTCGTTCCGGAATGAAAGGTGGTTACGCCATCGAGTTTCTCACATTCGGGCAAGCCTGAAATCTCAAGCCCCTTTCTATAATTGCCCGGATAGCCTTCAGATGCGAGCGTTATACAGATGCTATGATTATCCTCGCCCTCTATTTTCATACCCGCAAGCGAGCCGCTAGCTGCCGCCTGGAATACGGGAACGAGATCACTCGTTATTCGCGGAAACGTAGCCTGGGTCTCCGGGTCGCCGAAGCGGCAGTTAAACTCCAGCACATGCGGCTTTCCGTCGGCTATCATCAAGCCCGCATAGAGCGCGCCTCGGTAAGGTTTCCCCTCCGCCGCCATCCCTCGAATCGCTGGAACCATTATCTCTCTCGTCACTCTGTCCAAGAGGGCGTCATCAAGGACATCAGTCGGCGAGAAAGCGCCCATGCCCCCCGTATTCGGGCCCTTGTCGCCATCAAGCAGCTGCTTATGGTCCTCAGAAGATGGCAATGCGATGACCACCTCACCGTCTGTAATCACAACTAACGAGGCCTCCTGACCGGGCAGGAGTTCCTCAATGATGACTTTATCGCCCGCCTCGCCAAAGCGCCTATCCAGAAGCGTCTCCCTCAGGGCAATCTCCACATCGTCCCACGTGCGGCAGACAAAAACGCCCTTGCCGGCGGCCAGACCATCAGCCTTAATAACCACCGGCAGACCTTGAGCCTTAACGTGCGCAACGGCCTCATCGTAGTCCTCGAAGGCCGAGTACGAGGCGCAAGGCATCCCGTGTTTTTTCATGAATCTCTTGGCAAAGAGCTTGCTCGATTCTATCTGAGCCGCCGCCTTTGATGGCCCAAAAACTGAAAGACCCTCGTTAAGGAAAGCATCCGCAATGCCGGCGGCAAGCGGCGCCTCAGGCCCGACAATCGTAAGATCGACTCGTTTATCTTTCGCTATTGCAACCATGCGGGGGATATCGCCCGGGTCGCCCGGGAGATTCTCGCCCAATCCAGCGGTTCCAGCATTGCCCGGAACGCAAAAGACCTGGTCAACCAAGGGACTTTGCTTCACCTTCCACGCGATTGCATGTTCACGACCACCGCCGCCCACGACCATTACTCGCATCTTAACCTCGTGTCATTTCTGATTGGAATCAGCTGACTATCAATGCAGAAAATGTCGCATACCAGTGAAGACCATCGCTATGCCCAATCTGTTGCAGGCCTCGATAACCTCAGGATCACGCTTCGAGCCACCAGGCTGGATGACCGCCGCAATGCCCGCCTTGTGCGCCTCCTCAATCGAATCGGCAAACGGGAAGAATGCGTCTGAGGCGAGGACGGCGCCTCGGGTCTTCTCGCCCGCCTTTTCTATCGCTATCTTCACCGCATCGACGCGGCTGGTTTGCCCGGCGCCCATACCCGCTGTAACGCCGCCCTTGGCGACCACTATGGCATTTGATTTCACATGCTTGCATACCGTCCAGGCGAACTTCAAGTCGGCCATCATCTCGTCATCTGGCGCCGCTTCCGTCACTTTTTTCAGGCCCTCATTTCCCAGAATTCGGTCGTCAACCGTTTGAGCCAGAAGCCCCCCTGGAATGCTCGTGAGAACAGGCCGTGGGGATGCTTCGCCAAAGCCCGCCGGATACTCAAGAAAGCGGCGGTTCTTCTTCTTCTTAAGGAGCTCCAACACGCCATCACGATAGGACGGCGCAATCATCGCCTCAACGAAGCCGGTCTTGTGGACACGCTCCGCCGTAGCCATGTCCACAGGTCTATTGCAGGCAATAATGCACCCGAACGCTGAAAGTGGGTCCGCATCGAGCGCAAGCCTATAGGCCTCGTCCAGCGTCTCTGCAATCGCAGCGCCGCAGGGACTTCTGTGCTTGATTATCGCAACGGCCGGACTCTCAAACTCCGCCACGAGGTGAAGCGCGGCCGCAAGGTCAACTATGTTGTTATAGGAAAGCGCCTTGCCGCTAATGAGGCGTGCGCCCAAGACCTCGGACTCATCGCCGCCAAATGAGAATAGAGCAGCTTGTTGGTGGGGATTCTCTCCATATCGCAAATCCCTCAGCTTGTTCATGGTGAGAGCAATGGAATCGGCAAAAGCCTCCTCCTTCTGGGACATGAGTTCAGAGAGATACGATGTAATCGAGGCGTCAAAGTGCGACGTCATCTTGAATAGCTCGATGGCCATCTCTGCCCGTGTGGACAAAGTAATCGACCCCGAATGCTCCTCCAACTCCGTCGCTATGCGATCGTAATACTTCGGCCCGGGAACGACCAGAACGTCTTTGAAGTTCTTCGCGGCAGACCGCGCCATCGTCGGCCCGCCGATGTCGATGAGCTCCGTTGTCTGCCCCATGTCGAGAGATTTCTCCTTAGCGCGAGCGAAGGGATAGAAATCAACGACAACCATGTCGATCGGGTCCGCGCCGCATTCCGCAAGCTGCGCCACGTGCTCCGAGACCTCGCGTCTGGCGAGAATGCCGGCGTGAATCTTTGGATGCAGAGTCTTCACGCGGCCGTCCAGAAGCTCGGAGAATCCGGTTATGTCCTCAACAAGCGTTACGTCCAGCCCAGCGCCTTTGAGTTTGGCCGCCGTTCCGCCGGTTGATACGAATTTGACGCCGAGTTTCGCCAAGCGACTGCAGAACTCGACAACTCCCTCTTTGCTATACACGCTGACAAGCGCGACCTTAACATCTCTCATTGCTGTAGCCTCAATATCCTAATTATTGTGAATGTGTAACTGTCTCAAATAACGCAACAACCGCGACCGCATAGTCGCCGTCATGGCTCAACGAAAGTGATATATTCCCCGAGCCTAAACCATTAGCTGCCGCCGCCGCATCTTCTGAAAAACGAAGCGTCGGAACGCCTGACGCGTGAACATGAACATCAAACGAACTTAGCGGAAATTCGCCAAGCCCGGCCGATGAAAACGCCTTGTAGGCCGCTTCCTTTGCCGCAAACCTCGCCGCAAGATGTGGATACGGATTGCTCTTTCGTGATGAGTACTCAAACTCGCCCGCCGAGAAGTACCGCTCCACAAATCTCGTCCCACGCCTCTTGATAATATCTCTTATACGCGAGACCTTGACAATATCAACACCGACCGAACCAGGCAATATCCCCTCCAGCTTCCCAATAATCAGATTGACGCAGGTTGCTCAGGCCTCTTGGAGTGCGGCAGCTTGATGCCGCTTTCATTGGTGGTGGCTTGACACCACACTCTCATGAATCGCCTTTTTGACCTACTAGACAGTTATCTTTCAACCTGGACGCCAATTGATATAAGATTGATGCCGCGTCAAGCCGCGGCCAGATAAAGCGGCGCCTGAGCCACCGCACTCCCAAAAGCACCCGCGGGTGCATCGCCCATCTATATATTCGGGCCGACCCAAGGCCTGCCCCATATTCCGCCCATTGCCGACAATGTAGCCTCATGGGATATACTACACTTCTGAATCGTCTGGGCAACAGCTTATGAACCTCGAAAAGGTTGAGTGATTATGGAGTGCGGTGTCAAGCCACCGCACTCCAAAGCACCCACCACCGACTAACTAGAGCGCCGCCTAATGGTACTTGCCCTCAATAATCTGCTCTGTGAACTCCTCCTCGGCCTGCATCTGATCGAGCCGCTCTCTTGTGGCCTGGCGCTTTCTGAGATAGGCCAGTATGAAGAGGAGCGAGACGGCAAACCAGAAAAACGCGGCGCTTGTGAGCACCGGATAGACACCATATTTGTCCCGAACACGCCCATACCAAGCCTTAACTATCTGCTCAAAGGGTCTCCCAACAGCCCGCGAAAGCTGCGCTTCAAGCGGAATACCGCGCCTCATGCCGTCAACCAGTGAAATAAACCGGCGCCGTTGGAGTGTCCGCTGGAGGAATTGGCAAAAACTATAGCTTTGGGCGTAGGCAAGCCGCGCCTCGCCACTCTCCATCGGGAAGGAGTCGCGGAGTTTTTCGAACGGAATCGGATCAGAAAAAAGGACCATTCGCACGAGAGCGAAACTATCTACCCACTCCCATTGACCGGCGTTTATCATCGCCATCCCCTCGTCGAACCAACGAGGCAGGAGGCGCCAGTTTTTGCCAACCGCATGGTGCAGGACGAGGTGAGAGAGCTCGTGCTTGAGTGTCTTGATGAACTGTTTGCGACTGACTCTGGCAAGAGATGGCGACTTGAGCACAATCTTTCTTTGAGCAGGAATGGCAAAGCCAACCACCCAGCTCTCGCCTACGGAAGGCCGATGCTCGTTGAATTGGAGCGAATTGTCGCAGATGTAAATCGAGTTCTGCCCAAAGGGTTCAACGCCGAGGCTTGCGCAAATGCGGCTGAACGATGATTCAATAGTCGTGCTCATTGACTTAGTAAAGGCCTTCCTCTTCAACGAGTAATAGAGCTTGAAGTGCGCCGTGGGCATCATGAAAGGTGGTGGTCCTGACCAGCCCTGGACGCACAATGGGGTCGCGACAGCCGCGATGAGAATGATTAGGAGCATAAACTTTAAGTTTTTCACACTACCTACTATGATAGTGGCTGTTCGTATTGAGAACAACTGCCGGTTATCATGCCGGTTATCATGCCGGTTGGCATACAGAGCCTCAGGATGTCTTGATTTGCACGGTGAATAAAGCTGAAAGGTCTCAAGGCAATGAAAGTTGACGCTGGATTAGCCAATTCGTTATCTGTTTTAATTGTGATCATCTTGATCGCCCTCTGCCCCTTTGAGGCCTTTAGCAAGGAAGTTTCGGCTCCTCCCTCGAGCAGTTCAAGTGGCGACTCGAGCGGCGCAAATGAGGTGAGGGACGCTGTGTTTTCTGGCGCTTGGTATCCCTCCGACGCAAAGGAGCTTGCGCGGGTGGTTGATGGCTACATCAATGATGCGGCGAAATTAGCGCCTCAAAAGGGCAGACTCGTCGGCCTCGTTTCGCCTCACGCCGGTTTCGTCTATTCCGGCCCGGTCGCGGGATACGGCTATGAACTTCTCAAGGAACAGGCGCAGAAGCCCAGCACGATTATTCTGATTGGGCCATCGCATCGCTACCGTCTGTCCGGCGTCTCGGTCAATAATGTCGAGGATTATCGGACGCCTCTTGGTGTCATAGAGAATGACCGGGAACTGAGTGGTCAGATAATCAAGGCATCCAGCGGGCTCTTTGGCTACATCCCGAACGCCCATGCGCGGGAGCATTCGCTCGAGGCGCAATTGCCATTTTTGCAACGGTCGCTTCCCAAGGGATTTAAGATCGTCCCGATTCTGGTAAATAACACAGACCACTCGGAGAAGCTAGCGGCGATCCTCACCACGATACTTGGGATAAGAGACGACGTAATCGTTGTTGCCAGCAGCGATATGTCGCACTATTTGCCTTATGATCAGGCAAAGCAGGTGGATGAGCAAACCCTCTCGATAATGGAGAAACTCGATGTTACGGGCCTTGAGCGAGGACTGAAAAGCGATAAGCTGAAGCTCTGTGGAGGCGCGGCCGTATTGACTTTGGCCAAGATTGGCAAGAGACTGGGGGCATCAAAGATGCTCAGGCTTTTTGCTGCAAATTCCGGAGATACGGGCGGTAGTCGGGAGACTGTGGTGGGCTACGGTAGCCTTGCGGTCTTTGCGACGGCAAGCGCCAGAAAGACGAAAGACGGGGGTAATAAGGTGGACGGACAGCTTTTAATCGACGAGAAGCGAGAGCTTCTCAAGATAGCCAGGGACACGATTGTCGAATACGTCCGGAATGGTCATGTCCCCAAAGTCAGGCCAACATCCGAGAATCTCAATATGAGGCGCGGGGCGTTTGTTACGATTAAAATGGACGGGATGCTTCGTGGCTGCATCGGTCGGTTCTCGCCGGTCTCTGAGCCGCTTTACGCGATTGTGCAGGAGATGGCGGTCGCCGCCTCGACCCAAGACCCTCGGTTTCGACCAGTGAGCCTCTCCGAGACGGAAGACATGGACATTGAGATATCCGTTCTGTCGGAGCTTAAAAAAATCGATGATATAAGCGAGATAAAGGTTGGCGTGCATGGGATTGAGATACAGAAGGGCCACAATAGAGGTGTGCTTTTGCCGCAGGTTGCGACCGAGCAAGGTTGGGACCGAACCGAATTCCTAGAGAATACCTGCCGAAAGGCATCTTTGCCCCGGGACGCCTACAAGAAGGGCGCTGCGATATACATCTTCTCGGCGCAAGTATTTGGTGAAAAAGACTAGAAATGGATAGAAATTGCATTAGATATAAGGAAGCTCAATCGTGAGACAGACACTGCGTGGCGTTACATTAGTTCTCTTGGTCGCAATGTTTGCGGCAGTTGGAGTTGGCATAGGCTCGAATCTCGTCGCGCATTTTCGGAATCTCTTTCTCTATAATGAAGTATTGACCCTTGTCCAGCGTGATTACGTTGAGGAGGTCAAGCCGTCCGACCTCATAATGGAGTCCATTCGGGGAATGCTCAGAAGCCTCGACCCTCACTCACAGCTGCTGGACGCCTCAATGGGCAAGGAGCTTAGGGACGATCAGAAGGGCAGCTTCTATGGTGTCGGGATACAGTTTGACATCATAAAAGGGATCCTGACCGTTATTGCGCCGATTGAGGATACGCCAGCATACAATGTCGGGATACTCGCGGGCGACCGAATAGTCGGCATAAATGGCAAGAACGCAAGGGGCATCACAACTGCGGATGTAGTGAAGAAACTGAAAGGCCCCAAAGGCACGAAGGTGGCGGTTACTATAGAACGTGAGGGTGTTCCGGGCCAACTCGAATTCACGATTGTTAGGGGTAAGATACCGACGTCGAGCGTTCCCTACTATTTCATGCTCACCGAGACGATTGGCTACATCCGATTGACGCGATTTGCGGGGACTACTGCGGCCGAGATGAGCGAGGGGATAGATGCATTGAGAAAACAGGGCATGAGTGAGCTGGTCCTCGATCTTCGCTACAACGGGGGCGGCCTCCTGAAGCAGGCCATTTACGTAAGCGATATGTTCCTGGACGAGGGGCTTCCTATAGTCTCGACAGTAGGGAGACTTCAAGAGGCCAACATAGTGTCATACGCCTCAAGCAGAACCAAACTACCACATCCGCCGATTATTGTTTTGATCGATGAGGGCACTGCAAGCGGCTCCGAGATCGTCTCAGGGGCCATTCAGGACATGGACCGGGGCCTCATCATCGGGACACAGAGCTTCGGCAAAGGCCTCGTTCAGACAGTCTTCCAATTGCCCGAGGATTGGACTCTTGTCCTAACCACGCAGAGGTATCACACGCCGTCCGGCAGATGTATCCAGAAGCCATACTCCAAATACGCAAGGTTCACAGGCGACCAGAAGGAGAGCGGAGATTCGGAGAAGATATACAAGTCACAGTCTGGCCGTGAGCTGCGAGGCGGCGGCGGTATCCATCCTGATGTCGTCGTGGAGTATGCCACAACTAGCACGCTGTTTAGGAATCTTCAGCGCAAGAATATCTTCACTCTGTTCGGTCTGCATTATGCCGCTTTGCATAGAGACCTTCCGAGGGACTTTGAGATAACGGGCGAAATACTCGAAGATTTTGTGCAATTTGCGGCCGATAATGGGGTAGAGACTACGCCAGAGGAGCTCGTCAAGAAGCGAAAGGAATTTGTTGAGACCTACATTAAATTTCGCATAGTCCGATCGCTTTGGGGCAATACAGAGGCGGCGATAGTTTACGCGAAGGTTGATGATCATGTGCAAAGGGCGATTGAGCTGATGCCGGAGGCCAAGAGGATGCTTGATGAGGTTTACTTGCCGTTCATTAAAAACAATCGCAAGCAGCATGAACAGCCCGCCCAAGAAGGGGCCGCCTCAATACCAGAATCGTCCGACGTTGCAGCATAGGCTTTCTGGTAAACTTCAAATCGGGCGCCCCCAATGAATATCGCAGTTGATGCAAGAAGAATAAGCGATCGCCATGCCGGGATGGGTGTCTATACCCACAATCTTCTCCGGGCGATGCAGAAGATCGACAGCAAGAACCATTACACCCTATTCCTCAATCCGCTGAAGTCCAACAAGTTGGAATGCCAAGGCCCCAATTTCCGCCATTACACCACGCCCATAACGATTGAGAACCACGTTGTCGGGGACCTTTGGCGCAATTTTTATCTGCCATATAGGCTGAAGATGGACGAGACGGACGTCTTCCACGATCCGGGCTACTTTCTGCCGATAATCTCCGGTGGCTACAAGTCGGTCGTAACGGTTCACGATCTTGTTGTCTTCACATTTCCCCAAACAAACAGCAAGAAGTACTTCTGGTACATGAGGCAAATGACCAAGATAGGAGTGCAGAAGGCAGACCTGATAATTGCGCTCTCATTCCACACAAAAGACGATTTGATTCGCATCCTGAAGGTCCCAGAGAGCAAGATTAGGGTCGTATATTCCGGCACAAACGAGACGCTTAGGCCCATGACCGATCCGAATCAGATTGCAGCCGCGAAGAAGAAGTTTGGCATTGACGCGCCCTACATACTCTGCGTCAACACGATTGAACCCCGTAAGAATCTTCCCAGGCTCTTAAGCGCATATCACCAGTTGAAGATGGAGACGAATCTCGAGCATAAGCTCGTTGTCTGCGGGATGTTCGGGTGGCTGTACGGCGACGTATTCACGACGATTCGGGAGCTAGGCCTTATCGATTCGATCATCTTCACCGATTACGTGAGCGATGAGGACCTTCCCAGGCTCTACAGCGGGGCAGACCTATTCATATTCCCGTCGTTGTATGAGGGATTCGGATTGCCGGCCCTTGAGGCGATGGCGTGTGGCTCACCTGTCATAACCTCGACATCATCTTCGCTGCCGGAGATAGTCGGCGACGCGGCGATACTCATCAATCCCTATAAAACGGAAGAACTCGCGGCCGCCATGCACAAAGTCCTGACGGATGAGAAACTCCGAAATAGGATGAGAAAGGACGGCCTCGCCCGCGCAAGGCTCTTCAGCTGGGAGAAGACCGCCTCGCAGACACTGAGTATTTATGAGGAACTCTATTCAGCAAAGAAGCCGTCGATCAGCTTCTATTTTGACGATACTTATCTAAACAACGCCGTGAGAAGGCGTCCGCATCTCTCGATAATCATCGTCAACTGGAACGTCAGAGACCTTCTGCTCGATTGTCTGGCCTCGATAAAGGAGACAATTGGCGATATCGCCCACGAGATAATCGTTGTGGACAACGCGTCAAGTGACGGCAGCGCAGATGATGTCAGATCGAACTATCCTGATGTCAAAGTGATTGCCAATGTCCGTAATGAGGGATTTGCGATGGCCAATAATGTTGCCGCAAAGAGAGCCATCGGAGAGTATATATGTTTTCTGAATCCCGATACAGTAGTGCAGCCGGGCGCGTTTCAGGAGATGATCGATTCGCTTGAGCGCGACGATCGTGCAGCCATCGTCGGACCGAGGCTCCTGAACGAGGACGGCTCGCTTCAACCATCGGCCCGGAATTTCATAACCAACCTAAACCTGATGATGTCGCACCTCCTCTTCAAACCGATCTTCTCAAAGAGAGTCCGCGCAAGCCTCGTGTATGAGTACTGGGACCATAACGAGACGAAGGCTGTCGATTGGCTCGTAGGCGCATGTCTGCTGTGTAGGAGGAAAGCGCTTGAGACTATCGGCCCATTTGATGAGGGCTACTTCATGTTCCATGAGGATACGGACCTCTGCTATCGCGCTCAAAAGGCCGGCTACAAGGTCCTCTTCGCGCACGAGGCGCGGGTCGTGCATTTTGGGGGCAAGTCGTGCGAGAAGCGATGGGGCGATTTCACCGTCCTAAAATATCTCGCCTCAAAGCACATATTCATTAGGAAGCACTACGGGCGTTTCGCTCTGTTTATGCACAGATTCCTTATCGTGGGTCTGGAGCTCGCACGGCTGATGGCTGCGTTCATAAACCACCTTTTTTCCAGGGCAAAGAAGGAGGAGACGAGGCGCGTGATAAAGTTCTATAGAACAGCCGTGATGCTTGAACTCGGATTCATCGATAGCCTCGACCTCGACGATCTCGCGGAGCGATAGCCCGGGTCTTCGGAGTGTGTCTGTCGCCGCAACCTGAAGCCGCTTGTGCGAATCAAACATACGCTCAACTTCGGCTAGGCACAATCACACGGAGCTTGGGTCTAGGACCTCAAGGACCTGCTTTGTGATCTTGGGGTGAAGCGTCCTCCCCGCATGAAACGGGACGACAATCCTCTGCTTTCCTTTCATGTATAGACGATGGTTCCTCTGCTAGAAATGAACCGAAAACCATTCTTAAGCAGCATCCGCTCGGCCTGTAGGGCGGTGATGCGAGGCAGCCTAGGCAACAGTTACCTCGACGGATGTCGTTAATATCTCAGTGCTTAAGACGTCGGCTCTTTCCTCCTCAGACAAAGTCTCTACATAGAGCGTGACTGCTTCCCGCATGTTCTGGACAATCTCGTCCAGACTATCTCCCTCGAGTGGCACCCATCCAATTCGGGACAATACGCGAAGTAGCCATGCTCATCCCTCTCGATCACAATGCTCACCTTATACGACATCCCGCGACTCCTTATCCGGTCGTTCTCTGCGTCTTAACCGAGCCCAAACCATAACATACGCCGCACATAAACAACAACTCGTCCGCCGCCTTGTCCGCCATAGCTTCAGCGAAGGCGAAAATCCCCAATCCACAATCCGAATCTCCGCCTCAGTCAGGTCATACAGATCATAGACGAGACGGTCGATCTCGGCGTTTGTCGAGGCGATCTGCCGCCGCAAGAGCGTCTTGTCCTGCTCCGTCCGCACCTGGACCAAACGGGCCGCCACGGGACTGCATGTATGGAAACTGGATTCACTGGCAGCAACTTTCGGGAGCAATCTCAAATACATCTCTCAGCCAAGCGAATACCTCTGGGCAATGATCCAGATCCAATACGAATTCCTGCCCTCGTCCGACTGTCCGCAATACAACTCCATCTGGGTCTAGTTCCCATCTGTTCTTATTGTTGTGATACGACAGTGCCAACCGGCCCTCACTCGGGTAGAAACATCTCGGCAATCGCCAGAAACTGCGTGTCTCTCCTGGTTTGGTCAGTTGGAGGCGATCGTAGAAATTGGGGAATATGCCGCCTCCTGCAATTGACCGATCGAGCCCAGGGATGCTCAATCGGTTCGATGCCACATATAGGGTGTTGTTTTTCCCCTTGGCATAGTAATGGTCTGCGGCCTTGACATGCGGATGCTCCGATGCCCATTTCGGCACATCATTGTTACCGGGGCGGGGATGATATATATCGTCAATCTGAAGCCAGCCGAATAGCGCATGTATGTCTGGGGCTTCTGAGAGGTACCCCACGCGCTCACTCACCTTGATCTCTCGAAACCACCCAAAGAATAAGAAAATATCCCCTTCGCCGACGCCTTGATTTCTTAGATGAGTTTGAGCAGCACCTGCCTGACCGAAGCACGGCCGCCAAGCGGCCGCTCTTGGGCACGTGCCTTCATTCAGGTCGGGGTCCAAGTGGACAAGGGATTCCGCGAGATTCGACGATGGGCTGAGCTGCCAGACTAGCTGGCTGAGCTCATAATTCCCGAACCGTAAACCGCCCAGCAGTCTACCACCCTCTTCTGAGGGTATGGGCAAGGAACAGAAGCTGCCATCAGGGAAGATAGGGCTTGCCACCCCTCCATTTGCGGCATCAAAACCCTTGCGACTAAAAATAATCCTCATTCATTATACCTCCCTTAAGTACAACATAATGCACCTTAACTGGAATTGCCGTTTGACTTCATCCAGGCCATGGGGCGCCAAGCATTGTGAACGCTGGAAGTCGTCCTTGAACGCATCGGCATAGCCCGCCTCGTTGCTCACATCCCACCCCAGCGCCTCGAACATGGGGTCAATGAACTCGACGCGAACCCGCGCCTCGTTATAGGAACCAGATCGATAGGAATCGATATTCTCGCCGAACGTTTCGACGAGGCGCTTAATAGTATCGGGAGCTTGCA